>MFWK01000017.1:24622-28573 GCA_001786365.1 Candidatus Nomurabacteria bacterium RIFOXYD2_FULL_35_12
CATCGTGTTTTAAATGCTTTATCAAAAGCTCTGTCTGCGTAGCTTTTCCACTACTATCCGTACCGTCTATTACTATAAGTTTCCCTCGTTTTGCCATAAATTTTTATACAAATTTCTTTGGTATCGGAAACTTTTTGGCGAGAGATTTGATTTCTTTATGCGCAGATTCTTTTATTTTCTTATCGTCTTTGTTTTTCAGAACTTTTATCATAAGTTCAGCGACTTTTGCGCAATCTTTCTCTTTAAAACCGCGCGTAGTGATAGCCGGAGTGCCGAATCTAATGCCAGAAGGATCTAAAGGCTTCCTCGTGTCCCCCGCAATAGAATTCATATTAAGCGTTATACCTACTTCATCCAAAACAGTTTGAGCTTCTTTGCCTGTAACACCCAAAGAACCAAAAATATCAGCTAAAATGAGATGATTATCTGTTCCTCCACCGATCATTCGTACTTTATTTTTTCGCAAAACTTCTTCCATCGCTTTCGCGTTCTTTAAAATCTGCTCGGCGTACTTTTTATACTTTAGAGTCATTGCTTCACCGAAAGCTACAGCTTTAGCAGCAATAGTGTGCATATGCGGACCGCCTTGAATTCCAGGGAAAATTGATTTATCAATTTTCTTGGCAATTTCTTCATTTTCACGAGTCAAAATTATGCCTCCACGTGGACCTCGAAGAGTCTTGTGAGTAGTGGAAGTAATAATATCAAAACCATCATCAAAAGGATTGCGAAGCACTCCAGCCGCTATAAGGCCTGCAATATGAGCCATATCCGCCATCGTGATGGCGCCCACTTCACGGGCAATTTCCACAAACTTTTTATAATTGAGTGTTCTTGGATAAGCCGAAAATCCGGCAATAATTAATTTTGGTTTATTGGCAATTGCTACTTTTCTCATATCTTCATAATCAATTTCTCCGGTATCCGGATTCTTCATTTTATATGTAACAAATTTGTAAATCTTTGCGGGTAAAGTCATTGGATGGCCATGAGTCAGGTGTCCTCCGTGTGAGAGGTCCATGCCGAGCACAGTGTCCCCAGGCTGAAGTAAAGCAGCGTATACAGCCAAGTTCGCCGGAGCACCAGAGTGTGGCTGGACATTCGCAAATTTACAATTAAAAAGTTTGCAGATTCTCTCTATAGCCAAGCGTTCCACACCATCGGTGAATTCTTGCCCACCATAATAGCGTCGGCCAGGATAACCTTCAGAATATTTGTTGGTAAAAACCGAACCATTTGCAATCAAAACATCTTCAGAAACATAATTCTCTGATGGAATGAGCTCTAACCCCTCCCTCTGCCTCTTTTCTTCACCTTTTATTAATTTTTCTATTTGTTTGTCTCGCATATTTATAATATAACAAATTACTTACTAAATGAAAACACTTCATTTTCACCGTTAGATTTCATAATTATAGTACCCAATAAATCAGTCCGAAAAATCTTTGCGCCAAATGATAATAATGTATTCAATGTGTCTTGGTGCGGATGGCCATATTTATTATCTTTGCCATCTGAAACAAGAGCATAAGTTGGAGAAACAGCTTTTACAAATAAAGGAGACGTGGAAGTGCGCGAACCATGATGCCCAACTTTCAAAATAGTACTTGAAAGTTGGGCTGAAGTATTTTCAGAAAGAATTATTTTTTCCGTTTTAATAGACGCATCACCAGTGAGCATTATGGAAGTCTTGCCATAAGTAAGTTTTGCCACCACTGACCCGTCATTTGTCGCCCAGCTTGCGACATCTCGATCTGGAAATAAAATATCAATCACCGCCCCTCCCCCTATGTTCAACCTCATTCCTCTTTTCGCTAAAATATCAGGAATATCTCGTTTTTTCATTTCTTCTCTAAGATTTTGATATATTTTAGAATCTGTCAAAGTACCAGATTCAAAAACTTTTCCTACTTTATAATTTTTTAAAATATCTAAAAGTCCACCAATATGGTCTGCGTCCGGATTGGTGACGACTATCGCATCAATGCTCTTATCAAATGAAGACATCACTCGCGCAAGCGGACCCAAGATGCTACGTGCAGGCCCAACGTCAAACATAATCTGCGTACCCGTCGGCGATTCTATAAAAAGCCCGTCACCTTGACCGACATCAAGCATCGCAAAAGTGAGTCTTTTATTTAAGCTTTGGAAATCAAGATAAAAAAGAAAAATTGTTATTAAAAAAAGAAATACTACAAATATTAGTAAATAATATTTTTTAAAATTCTCCAACATGTTACAATATTAGCATGAAAAAATTTGAAGAAATAAAATTTGATATCGGAACATTAAAAGGAATATCAGCAAAAAACATCGAAGAACATTTAAAACTTTACGCAAGTTATGTGAAAAACACAAATTCTATATTTGAAAAGCTAGAAGAACTCATGGCTGACCCGGAGAAAAACGCATTTATGATAGGAGAACTTCACCGCAGAATCGGTTTTGAATTTAATGGAATGCGAAACCATGAATACTTTTTTAAATCATTAGAGGGTGGAGCAAAAACACTGCCAAAAAATTCGGAATTCAAAAAAGCAATAGAAAAACAAGCGCCGTCCCTCGAGTTAGCTATGGCTGAATTTAAAATATTAGCCATGACGCGCGGTCCAGGTTGGGCGGTTCTTTATTTTGACAAAAAATCAAAACAATTCATCCCCGCTTGGATAGATGAACATCATATGGGCCAACTAAACAGCCTCAACTGGATTCTAGGTATCGATATGTGGGAACACGCTTTTGTTTACGACTATCCGACTTCCGAAAAGAAAAAATATGTGGAAGCATTTTTTGAAAATCTAAATTGGGAAGTGATAGAAGAAAATTTCAAAAGGTTTCTCTAAAAAATGCTTTTATATTTCTGCCAAAAAGTTTATAAATAAAATAAATATAAATAATTAACATCAAAAAAAATGGAAAATCTGGAAAAGAAAAAAAAGCGAAAGGTAAATTTGAGAAAAAATTAATGATACCCAGTTCGTAATGTAAAAAAAGATATGAAATATACCCAAAAGGTACAGCAAATATGTAAGAAATAATCCCAGCAAAACCAGTCAGAAAACCAAAAACCATAGTGATAGGTATAAAAGGAAGAATTAACATATTTGCTGGTAAAGCGACTAAAGAAAGATTTCCCATTTTATATAAAATAAAAGGCAAAACAAAAATATAAACAGCACAAGTGACTGACACGATATCTCGCAATTTAAAATAATCCGGCACCCACATAAAATATTTTTCAATTCTAGGCGCAAAGAAAATCACAGCGATAGTCGCAATAAAAGAAAGCTGAAAAGAAACATCATATACTAATAAAAATGGATTAAGTAAAATCATTCCGACACCAGCTAGGATGAGTGCCCGCGCGACATCATAATTCCTGCCTGTCGCGCGGGCCACAAGAGCGAGAGACGCCATCACTCCTGCTCTGATAGCTGTAGATTGTCCACCTGCCATTATTACAAAAAATAAAATCCCAAGAATGCCCAAGCCAAAACCAAAATTGCTAGGCAAGAAAGCAAATAATTTCATAATCCATTCAGCGACGATAGTCACATTATAACCAGACAAAGCCACAATATGTATCGTTCCAGTATTTACAAAACTAGTCCTGAGAGCTTGATCAAAAGAAGACTTCTCCCCTAAAATAAGCCCACCCATCAAAAGCGATTCCGGATTTTGAATTGCTAAATTAATTTTTTCTAAAAAATTTTCTTTTATAAAAAACAATGTATTTTTAATAAAATTACCATTCCCTCTAGAAATAATTTCAATCTTTGGATATCCCATCACATAAAAAATTCCATCTTTTCGTAAATAATTTACATAATCAAAAACTTTACCCTGATCAGTAATAAAATTCTCTATTTTTTCTAATTTTCCAGAAAAACTTATCTCATCTCCATATTTTAAATCTTCATCTAAGCTAGTAGACAATAAAATTTTAGTGGC
>MFWK01000017.1:28655-50332 GCA_001786365.1 Candidatus Nomurabacteria bacterium RIFOXYD2_FULL_35_12
ATACTTGGTGCTGGCACATCAACAGCATGAAATCTAAAAATTCCAAGGCAAAATGCCAAAACAAAAATAGTAGCTATTATTCCCCATTTATTTTTTGAAATAAAAAAGAAATAAAAAAACAAAGCAAGACTAATTACTCCAATTAAAATAATTAAATATAAATTTACAAAAATAAAAGAGCGCAAAAATACTCCTAAAATAAAACCAAAACATAATGCATAAAAAATCCTATCTCGCATTAAAAACTTCATTAATCCTTTTAACCACTTCTGGAGAATTTACATCCACAAGTTTCACTTCCCAAAAACCTTTATCTAATTCTTTCTGTGCTCTTCCTTGCTCTGTATCATTTTTTCTAAAACCAAAAGATTCAACGTTCCCAAAAGATTCAACATTTCCTTCTTTTATATGAGCCCGAACCTCCTTTCCTCCACGAGCTTGTATCTCTTTTAAGAGCATCACAGTTATGATTGAACTTATTCCTATTCCCCTAAATCCTTTCTTTACAAAAAGATTATATAATTCCCAAACATCTTTTGAAAATTCTGCACGTGCCATACCTACTACCTCAGAACCATTTGAAACTAACATAGCAAACCTATTTTCACTTTCCAAAAAAATATCTTCCCATTCTTGATGAGTCCTATTTTTTACTCTCAAATACTCCTCTTGTGAGGAAACTATTTTACCCCTATCTTCACTCTCATACGCAGCCAATCTAAATGCTATCAGCTTTTCTAAATCTTTAGGAGTAGCTTTTCTTGGTTCTTCTATATGTAATCTTTCTCGTTCAGCTCTCTGCTCTTCTCGTGACATACTTTTTCGAGTTTGATCTATTCCTAAAGAAATTGGTTTAAAAGGATTTTCACTCATAATTTTATTTTTATTTTTTAAGTTCTACTGGCTCGCCTTCTGCAAAACTCGTGGCAATAAGGTCAACTCTCTCATTATATTTATCTCCATTATGACCTTTTACATAATTCCATTTTGGATTGAACTCTTGCGTAAGTTCAAAAAGTTCTTCCCAAAGTTCGCGGTTCAAAACTGGTTTTTTTGCCGCATTCCTCCAATTATTTTTTTGCCAATTAAAAATCCATTCAGTAATTCCTAAAATCACATATTTTGAATCAGAAAAAATCTCCACAGGGGAACCCTGTGTATTTATTTTTTTAACATATTTAAGTGCCTCTATCGGTGCAGTCAATTCCATTTGATTATTTGTGGCATGTTCTACCCCACCACCAATCTCTAACACTTTCAACTTTCTACTTTCAACTTTCAACTTGTCATTATAAAATATAATGACTGCTCCCCAGCCAGCTTCCCCTGGATTCCCCTTCGCCGCCCCATCCGTATAAATAATTATTTTTTCTTCTTTCATTTTTTTTAATTATACTAAGCGTATCATATTATATCCTCTATTCTCAACCTCAGCTCTTCCCTACCTCGAAATCTAGATAAGTCAAAAGTAGCAAGTAAATTTACAGAAAGTCCTTCCTCTAATTTATTTTTAAAAGAATCAACACCAGAAAAGAAAGAAATTGCTTTTGCTTTATTTTTATTTATATCAGAAAAGATAATTTCAAGATGTTCCCCAGAACCATTTTTGCCGAATTTTTTTATTTTTTCTATTTTTACACCTTCAAAAAGAAAAATTGGCTTTTGATTCCCTAAACCAAAAGGCTCAAGCTTTTCTATTTCTTTCCAATTTTTCATACTCACCACACCTAAATCACCAACAAAATCAGCTTCTTTTTCTAAAGAATACAGCCCTTCTTTTTTTATTTTATTGAAAGTCAAAGATAATGTTTCTTCTAAAAAATGTATCTTATCATTGTGAACAGTAAATCCACCGGCTAACTCATGCCCACCAAAATCTATAAATGATTCTCTAGTTTCCATCATGAGCTCTACTATAGATACAGATCCATCACTCCGACAAGAACCCTTGATACAATCATTCTCATCTTTACCCCAGACGAAAACCGGTTTTTTGTAAGCATCTGAAATTTTTCCAGCCACAAGCCCAAGTACTCCCACACGCCATTTTGGATTACCTATTACTATAACCTCGGGTAAATTATCTGAATTTTCTCCGCCAAAGGCGGATCCGCCTCGGGCGGAAAATTTTTTATTAACTTCACGCATTATACTTGTAACCAAAGTTTTTCTTTCGTCATTTATTTTAGATAAATGATTTGCCAACATTCCACCTTTGACTTCGTCTTCTGTCGCTAAAAGTTCAAAGGCCCGCATCGGATCATCCATACGTGAAGCAGCATTTAGTCTAGGCGTAACCATAAAACCTATATCATCTCCCGATAGATGCCTCTGATCAATATTCATTTTCGCTAAAAGTTTCTGCAAACCCGGACGTGGAGATTTTTTTAAAACTTTCATTCCAAAATACGCAATAGCCCTGTTTTCCCCCACTAACGGAACCATATCGGAAAGCGTGGCCAGACCTGCCATATCGAGCATCCATTTTTCTGCGCCATCTTTAATCTTGTAAAATTCGCCATATTTTTTTATAAATCCTTGCACGAATTTAAAAACTACTCCTGCTCCACACAACATCTTTTCGGGATAATTATCAGTCTTTGGATTTAAAATCTCACAAGCTCTAGGTAAAATTTCTTTAGGTAAATGGTGATCTGTAATTATTACATCAATACCATCCACTTGAGCTTGTGCCACTTCAGCAACTGCAGTAATCCCTAAGTCAACAGTTATCAAAAGTTTTATCTCCGATTTGGCGAATTGTTTTATCGCATCCATATTCAAACCATAACCTTCAGAATTTCTTTGAGGAATATAAACCCCCACACCAAAATCTTTGGTGTGGGGGTAAACTTCAACAGGCACATTTAATATTCTAAATAAATCGGTAAGTATTACAGCTCCCGGAATTCCATCACAATCATAGTCCGCATAAATAACTATCTTTTCATTTGCCTCTATCGCTTCAAAAAGCCTGACACAAGCCTTTTCCATATCTTTCATTAAAAAAGGATCGTGTAAATCACGCTTGTAAATTGGATTCAAAAAAACATCCGCTTGTTCAGCGTCTTTTATTCCTCTTTTTTCTAAAAGCATCCTAAGTAATTCACCATACTTTTGCATCCCGTTAGAAGTCATTTTGTTTGTCATAGATATTATAATAATTTAATGTTTTAATCCACATAGTATCCCTAACAACAATATAATTACGGAAATCTAAAGATTTCCTACTTCTAACGGGATGCATAAGGCAAATTTTAGCATATTTTGATATAATAACTCATATGCAAGACTGCATTTTTTGTAAAATAGTAAAAAAAGAAATACCGGCAAATATAATTTACGAAGATAAAAATTTCTTGGCTTTTTTGGATATTAGACCAATAACTTCAGGGCACACACAAATAATACCGAAGGAACATTACAGATGGGTTTGGGATGTGCCAAATATTGGAGAATTTTTTGAAGTTGCTAGAAAAATAGCCTTAGCTCAAAAGAAAGCATTCAATGCGGATATTATACGCTCACAAGTTTACGGTGAAGAAATACCTCATGCCCACATCTGGGTTTGGCCAGAAACCGTCGGTGATGAAAAAGATTTAAAAGGCAATGCAGAAAAAATTATCCGAGAGCTTTAATACCCGGCAAAGTGCCATTTGCTAAAAAATCTAGAGTTGCGCCACCTCCAGTGGAGACAAACACATTAGGTTCTAGTTTATAAGTTCTAGGGTCTAGGGAGGAAAAGACAGAAACAAGATCACCACCACCGATTATAGTCTGTGTATTTGAATTTAGAACTGATTTCAATACTTCTTTTGTGGATTTTGCCCCACCAGCCTCATATTTACCGAGCGGACCATTCCAAAGAATAAATTTTGATTTTTCAACAAGTAATGCTAGATTTTTCACTGTTTCATTTCCAATATCTAAAATAATTTCATCTTTTCCTACTTCATTTACTTTTTTATTTATAAATTTATCTCCAGATTTTACAACTACATCAACTGGTAAAATCAATTTCTTGTTTTCCAAAACTTTTTTGATGTCATAATTTGTATCATCAACCAAAGACTTCCCCACTTCATATCCTTTAGCTTTTAAAAAATCATTTGCTAATGCTCCACCGATAAAGACTTCATCCGCCAGCTCCAGATATTTTTGAATTAAAGGTATTTTTGTGGAAAATTTTGCTCCGCCCAAGATAAATAAAAACGGATGCTCAGGTTTATGAAATGCGCGAGATAAATTCTTCACCTCTTTCTCTAATTGAAATCCAGCATAGGAAGGTAAAAGCTTAGGCAGTGTTACCACAGACGCATGCTCTCTGTGTGAAACGGAAAAAGCATCATTTACATAAACATCCCCCATTTTTGAAAGTTTTTTCGCAAATTCAAGATCATTTTTTTCTTCTTCTGGAAATTTTCTTATATTATCAAAAAATTCTATTTTATCTTTTTCTAATTTTGAAATCTCCCAAAAACGCTTTATTACTGGCTCTAAATCGGCTACCATTCCGCCAGAGGCGGACAGGCCTTTACCTAAATGTGTAATTAAAAGAATCTTTGCACCTTTTTCAAGTAAAAAGTTAATCGTAGGTAAAGATGCTCGAATTCGAAAATCATCTTCTACTTCACCATTTTTAATAGGCACATTGAAATCTACTCGCAGTAAAACTGTTTTCCCTTTTATATTTTCTATTTGCTCGATGCTTCGCATATTTTTATAATATCTACAAATTTTTCAGCATTCAAACTAGCTCGACCGACAAGCAATCCGTCTACTCCTCCATTCTTTAAAAATTCTAAAGCATCTTTTTCATTTACAGAACCACCATAAATTATTCTCATTTTTGAAGCATCTGCACCAAATTTATCAGAAAGAATCTTGCGAATAAATATAACCATTTCTCTAGAATCATTTGCTGTGGCGTCTTTACGATTTAAAGTTGTAGAAATAGCCCAAACTGGTTCATAAGCAATAATAATTTTTGAAATTAAATTTCTAGAAACTCCAAATAAACATTCTTCAATTTGAGTTTTAATTAAATTAAAATAACTGTGACTTTCATCACGCATATCTTCCCCAACACACAATATAGGTCGAAGTCCGGCAGAAAGTGAAGCTTTTATTTTTTTATTTATATTATTATTACCTTCTCCTCTTGCCCGCCTTTCTGAATGGCCCAAAATCACATATCTTGCGCCAATGTTATAAAGCATTTCTCCTGATATTCTACCCGTGAAAGCGCCAGATTGTTCAAAAAAAGCATTTTGCGCACCTAACTTTATCTTATTAGTTCGAACTTTTGTTAATTTATCCAAATAAATAGACGGTGGACAAATTACAATCTCCGTATTCTTTATTATAGAGACACCTTTTACTACACCACCAAACAATTTCTCCGCCTCTTTTAATGTAAGCGGGTTCATTTTCCAATTTCCGATGATAATCTTTTTAGACATAGCAAAAGTATAACATAATTTTTATTCTTCCCTCCAACCATCCACTGCCCAAGAACCAGATGGTCCAGTCATAAAATTTACATTCATTAAACCAGATTCATAAGTAAGCGTCGCAAGGTTTGACATATTGATAGACTTTGCAATTGCTTCTTTGGCACCAGCCGTATTAGAGAAAGAAATGGTACCATAAGGAGCAACGAGGATAACAGTTCCTGCACTATTAGCGATGCTTATTGCACTTGATGAAGTAGAGGTGGAAAGCATCATTATATAACTATTAATGCTTCCAGACCCGCTGAAAGTGGCAGAATTAGAAGTAGAAACAGTCCCATCTGAAACGATTATTCCGCTCCCTGTTCCGTAAGAACTAGAAAGCTTAACCTGTGCTTGATTTGATAAAATAACATTTCCGGTAACCCAAAGCGTTCCTGAAACTGTTAAAATTCCACTATTGCTGACATATAAATTTCCTACAATCTTCTTTGGACCAATTACAAGTGTGCCTGATGACAGATTTATGTTTCCTGTTTGCGTTCCACCAGCTTCAGCACTATCTTTCCATGATTGAATTTGCGCATCAGAAATAGGAAAATTAAGTGGAGCTGGATCATCTTGCGAAGTATCACAACTTTTATTATTTCCACTACCAATTTTACAATACAAATTTCCAGAAACATCTGAATCATTTACAATATGTGCAGAGGCATTACCTATACCAAATTCACCTATTGTCATCCCACTAATAGTGGAATTAACGCCACCAAGATAAATTTTAAAAAAGGCATCTAAACCAGAAGGACTTGTGTTGCTCCAAGTTGTCGTCCCATATTGTCCTAATTTTCCCAACCCATTTGCATACTCTGCATTATTTGCTCCTAAAATATAATAATTTGACGCATTTACACTCGCATCTATAACCAGCCAATAAGTCACATTTGTAGAAAGCGTAACGTTTGGCGATAAAACAATATTTGCCCAACCATAAGAAGTAGTTACACTTGAAGCAGAAAGTGTCCCAGTGGCAAGAGAAGTAGTTGCAGGCTTACCATTTGAGTCAGAAGTTATCCTGATGGTTGCATTATTTGGAGCGCCAACTTTTTTTATATAAACAGAAACCTGAGTTGCAATATCAGATGTTGCAACAATAAAACTTTGAGCAACATCGGCAGTATTAGTAGTATTCCCAAATTGAATAGCATCTGTCGGGGTACCAGTATCATTGATTTGGTCTACAACTTCTGCTGTACGATCAGCAGCTATCGCAGTACCCGTTATTTTAGCGCTATTATAACCAGTAATATCACCATTTACATATACATTGCCGTTTATTGTGGCGCTATTAGACATAGTTAATCCACCATTTCCAATTTGCATACCATAATTAAAAGAAACACCATCACTAGTAGAAAGATTTATGTTTGTTTTTCGCTCTGAATTTGACACATCTCCAAGAGAAGTAATTTGTTTAGTACTACCATCGACATCCATTACGTTCGTCGTCGTCTCATTAGAATCCAACACAAGCGTTTCACTCGCCCCTATCGCCATATTATTTAATATCCTATACATTGCATCTTCACTTCCTGATTCAGCCAAAAAATATGCTTTTTTTGAATTAAGATTTACATTTGCATTTCTAAACTCACGCACAGAAGGCGCCACGAGCCCAGAAATTATTCCTAAAGAAAGGAAAAGGAAAAAGACAACGGATATGAGCATCGCTGCACCAGATTGATTATTTATTTTTCTTTTTGTAATTCTTTTCATTTTTCCTTTACAACTTTCCACTTTATAAACTTTATAACTAACTAATAACTACCTCTCAACACAACCGTATCATAAAAATCAAAAGTTCTATTGAGTACATCATTGCTAGACTTAACAATAAAAAATATTTTTACAGCTTGTCCTTTTACAGTATTTATCTGAGTAAAAGTAAGACCAGAAATTATTATATTTGGTGTATTCAAATTTCCAGTTAAAACTCCATCTTCTAAAAACTGTATATTGGGATCAGAAAATAAAAATTCAATTGTTTTATTTGAACCAGTATTCAATACTAAATCATTTGTACTAATAGAACTTATACTATTTGCTTGGCGAATTTCTCTAGACATTCTTTCCATAACAGCTCCGCTTTGCACCAATTCTGATTGGATAGAAGTCTCTCTAAATGATTTAGCCATAATAATAATGGCATTGATAACAACCAAAGACAAAATAGCAAAAAAAGAAACGTAAAAAAGAAGTTCTAAAACAGTGGAGCCTTTTTTTGTTATGTTTTTTTTAATCATGAAAAAATATTTGTTATATAAAATTTTAAAGTTTTTGCTACTATCACTCCCCCTTCCACCCAAGACACATTGACCGTGATTAATTTCGTTCCATTATCCAGCGTTCCTCCATTTTCTACAATATCTTTTGTAGTGTTATCACGATTCACATTTGAAGCGACAACAGTACGAGTAAAAATACCTATTTGTTCAGAAGAATTAAGACCAGTTACATTAGCCCAAGCATTATCTCGCGTGATTCGCGCATTTTCTGCTCCTTCTTCCAATAAAAATGCTGCCTCTGTCGCATGAAAAGCTTGGCGAGAAACATAAATAGATTTCTGAGCAACAGCCGTAGCAGCTAAAACAGAAATGGTGATAATTGAAGCAGCCACCAATATCTCAACTGCCATAAAACCTTTATTTTTAATATTATTTTTCATCCCAGTACTAAAATTTTAAGTTTTTTTATAATGTTCATTTTTTTTAATCAAAAATTTAGTACGGGACAGGTTTAATTTACACTTACAACACCTGTAGCTAAAATTGTAATAACCTTAGAATAAGAACCTGTAGAAATTGTTATTGTGCCCGTAGTACTTGGCGCACCAGTGAGACGATGAAAATATATATCACTAACTCCACCCAAGAGCGTAATATCGGAAATATTTGCCGGTGTAGTTATGTTAATAATTTCGTTATTTGAATCTTCTGAAGAAAAACTTGTGCCTTTAAAAATTACAACTCTATCTATTTGAAAATGTATTCCATACTCTGAAGAATTTAAGGATGCAAGAGTATTTCCACGCGCTTTATTTACAGAAGACAATATATCCGCAACTCCATTTTTTAATACTTGATTTTCTCTACTTTTTGAAAATTGCGGAAGGACAATTAGAAAAATAATGCCCAATACTGCAATTACTATCAACAACTCCACGACAGTTACTCCCTTTCTGTAAAAATTTTGCATAAAAATTAATTTATACTACCTAAAATCGAATAAAGTGGTGAAATCATGGAAATTGCAAAAAAGCCAACTGCCACGCCAATAAAAATCATTAAAACCGGCTCAATAATAGTAGAAAGATTTTTAGTTTTATTTTCAATTTCTCCTTCATAAAATAAAGCAACTTCTAGTAACATATCTGAAAGTTTTCCTGTCTCTTCTCCTACTTGAACCATTTCCGACATCATTACCGGATATAAATCTTCATGTTCACAAAAAGCTTCAGAAAACGGGGCTCCTTTTTCTACTGATATTTTAGCTTCATTTAAAATTTTTTTATAATAAATATTTTGAACTATTTCCTCAGTAATTTCTACCGCTCGAATAATAGAAACTCCTGCAAGCAAAAGTGAAGACA
Organism: Candidatus Nomurabacteria bacterium RIFOXYD2_FULL_35_12; assembly: GCA_001786365.1. Classification (GTDB taxonomy): domain Bacteria; phylum Patescibacteriota; class Minisyncoccia; order Phycocordibacterales; family UBA9973; genus UBA9973. Next base: position 37,758 of record MFWK01000017.1, read on the forward strand.
TAGTGCGAGCAGTGCGGGCAGTATTTAATTCTTTTACCAAATCCCCAATAACTGGAAGCTTTATGATTACAAAATCAATATATCTAATCATGAATTTAGCTGTAAAAAATAAATACAGACCGACACCAAGACCGATTAAAATTAAGAAAGTTAATATCAAATGGTTTGAGAAAAAATTTCCAAAGAAAATCAAAACTTGAGTGGAAAAAGGCAGAGTAACACCGAGAGATTTAAAAGTATCCGCCAAGGTCGGCACCACAAAAGCAAACATCAAAATCCCAATTACAACCATTGCAGATAAAATAACCCCGGGATAAATAAGCGCTCCGCGTATTTTTTTATTCAAAGCATGTGATTTTTCCAAACTCACCCCTATATCAGAAAGCGCTCCAGCCAGATTCCCCGACTCCTCACCAGCTCGAGTCATTGATATGAAAAGTTTTGAAAAAACTTCAGGAAATTTTAAAAATCCAGAAGACAAAGTACCACCGGAATTTATTTCACCAGAAAGAGAAGTTAAAATATTATCAAGTTTAGGATTTTTTGTCTGCTTTTTTAAAACCGACAATGCTCGATAGAGCGAAAGTCCCGCTTTCAGCATTCCACTTAAATTTTTTGTTAAAACAATTTGTTCATCAACTTTAACTTTAGAGAAAATATTCAAAAGCCCTGATATTTTTTCCATCAAGCTTTCATCTTTTTCTCTAATAGACAAAGGAATATTCCCCATAACCCGTAAGTCATGAGCAAGAGATAGACGGTCTTTTGCATATTGAACGCCTTCAATTATTCCACCCTCTTTTAATTTTGCTTTGTATAAAAAAAGCATATTTTTATTCAGAAACAACTCTAAATACTTCTTCTAACGTAGTCACTCCCAAAACCGCTTGGTAAACTCCATCTTCTAGCATCGTCATCATTCCTTCTTTTTTTGCTTGTATTTCTATGTCATCTTGAGATTTTCCGGCAATAATCATGTCTTTGATAGTGGATGTCACTTTTAACACTTCATGCATACCAATACGATTTGAATAGCCATCTTCAAATTCAGCACTTTTAACAGCTTTATAAAAAGGAATTTTTTCCCAAGTATCTTTTACGCCGACTAATTTTTCATCTTTCAACATGCCAAGCATGCGATCTAAATCAACAATTTTTGCCAAATTCTTTATTTCAGCAGGAGATAAAAAGTATTTTTCTTTATTTGAAGTAAGTCTACGCACTAGTCTTTGCGCAATAATTGTTTTAACTGTAGCTGTTATTAAAAATGGCTCAACTCCCATATCTATTAGTCTCGGTATTGCACCCGCTGCACTGTTAGTATGAATAGTAGAAAGAACCAAGTGCCCAGTAAGCGATGCATTTACAGCAAGTCCAGCTGTTTCCCTGTCTCGGATTTCTCCAACCATGATTATGTCTGGGTCCTGACGTAAAAGAGAACGAAGTCCATTAGCAAAAGACAAACCTATTTCAGGCTTTACTTGAGTTTGATTCACTCTAGGCATCTGATATTCAATAGGATCTTCAACAGTAGAAATATTAACTTCCGGTTTATTTAATATATCGAGCATTGTATAAAGTGTCGTTGTCTTTCCACTTCCTGTAGGACCAGTGGCGAGTACCATGCCAGTTTTTTGAGTTAAAGAATTATGAATTCGCTCTAAACCTTCACCATGAAAACCAAGCGTCTCTAAAGAAAACCCATGCGCATTTTCTTTTAAAATTCTCATCACAGTCTTTTCTCCAAAAAATGTCGGCAGAGTAGAAACACGAAAAGAAATTTTCTCTCCATCTTGTTCTTTCTTAAATCTGCCGTCTTGGGGCAATCTCTTTTCATCAAGTTTTAAATTTGCCAACACTTTTATACGAGCAGTTAGTCCAGCCCCAGCATTTTTATCTAATACCATCGCATCATGCAAAATTCCATCTATTCTGTAACGCACTGTTAAATCTTTTTCTCCCGGTTCAATATGAATATCTGAAGCATTTTGAAGAATTGCGTGAATTATCAAAGAATCAACAATCTTCACAACCGGTAAATCTTCCGCCATTTTTTGTAATTCAGCTTCCGATTTTTCAGCTTCTTCATTTACTGGAGTTTCTAATGTAGAAGATTCTTTTTGAATAATATTCTGAAATTCTGCTTGCAAACTTTTCCTATATTGCATGAGCACAGCTCTGATAGAACTCGTATCAGTCAACCTAGGCAAAATCTTAAGACCAGAACGCTTCTTGATGAAATCAATAACTGGCAAATCATCTACGTCAAGCATGGCCACTTCCAATCCAGAAGCACTTTTTTTATAAGCTACAATATTATCATTGCGAGCAATCGGCTCCGGAATCAGAGAAAGAACAGGAAAATCTATCTTCTCATTAATCAAACTAACAAATGGAATTCCTAAAACAAAAGCCTCCATTCTTTTTAAATCCGCTTCTGAAATTTTTCCTTCTGAAAGCAAAACATTTCCGATTTTTTGTTTTTTTTCTTCCGCCTTTTTCTCTGAGGCACTAAAATCAGAACGTGAAACAAGTCCCGAGTCTAAAATATATTTCTTTAACTGCCCTTCATCAATCTGCATCTATATATTATAGCAATTTTATAACAAAAAATCCCCCAAATGTTTATTTTGGAGGATTTTTTGTTTAATTTTCATTAATCTTCTATAAATATCGGCGTTTTGTTCTGAGAGCAAAGTGGAGAATCAGTACCACCACCAGAACCTCTACATATCCACGTCCAACGACTTGGACCACTTGTGTTATTTTCGCTTACTCCCGAAACACAGTTGTAATGAGTAGTTCCACAAGATCCGTTTACGACAACAACTGTACAAGACTGAGTACTAGAACCAACACAACTTGCTCCGCCACCGGAAGGTGCAGGATTTGTACAAGTTCTAGTTTGACTACCATCCACACATGCGCTCCAATCACTCCATCCGCCATCAATAACACTCACCCCAACAACAACATCATTAAAACTAAGCCAGCCAACGACATCACTACCCCAAGCAAAACTGCTAAATTGACCACTTGATGAATTGAAACTAACACCATAACTTGGTCCAGCACCAGAAAGAGAAACCCAACCATCCCAACCATTACCATCAGCTGAAAGCGCTTTAGCCCAACCTTGAAGATTATTGCCATTTATCTGTGCATTTTTTGGCTGTGTTCCGCTACCAGTTGGCCAACCAGAAAGTCCGCCAAATTTTATCCAACCAATATTTGAAGACCAAGCATACCCTGTAAGTGTGCCATCAGTATTTTTATTGACACCATAATTTATAGCACCACCTGTATTTGTAGAATTAAAACTAATCCATCCTATATTTGATGACCAAGCCCAACCGGACATATTGTGTTCACTCCCCGCAAAAGCAGAAAATGGTAAAAAAGCTAATAGAAAAAACGAAAATGCAAAAACAATTTTTAAAAAATAAGTTTTCATAATGCTTTTATTATACCCCGTACTATAAGACACCACAATACCACTTATCAACACCACCTCGCCTTTTAGGCACTCCTCCTTCTAAAGGAGGAGAGGATTTCTCCCCTCCTTGTTGAGGAGGGGTAAGGGGTGGTGTTTGCATATTGCAAAAAAATGTTATAAGTGATACTATGAAAGCTGTATGAGTCCTGTCGCAACAGGGCTTTTTTATTAAAAACATAGGTAAAATAACATATGTTAGACTTAAAAACATTTAAATCAGCGTTGGAACAGCTAGAAGAAGAAAGAAAGATTCCAAAAGAAAAAATATTGGACGCCATAGAACAAGCAATGGCAGCCGCTTATAAAAAAGACTACGGCAAAAAAGGACAAATCATCCGAGCCAAGTTTGACTTGGAAACAGGAAAAACTGATTTTTATCAGGTAAAAATAGTAGTGGATGAAACTATCGCTATTATAAATAAAATTCCTACAGAAAAAATAGAAAAGGAAGAAAGCGATGAGAGAGTACATTTCAACGGAGAACATCATATCCTCTTAGAAGACGCAAAAAAAATCAAAAAGGGTGTTGAATTAAATGATGAAGTCATCTTTCCGCTCGAAGCAAAAGATGATTATGGACGCATCGCTGCTCAAACTGCCAAGCAAGTCATCATCCAAAAGATTCGTGAAGCTGAACGCACATCTATCATAGATGAATATGGAACAAAAGAAAAAGAAATAATCGGTGGAATCGTACAAAAAGTAGAAAGAGGAAATGTCTACGTAGATTTCAACCGTGCTACAGGTATATTACCAGTAGAAGAACAAATTCCCGGAGAATTCTTCCAAAGAGGACAACGCATACGAGCTTATTTATATTCCGTAGAAGATTCACCAAGAGGAATAAACCTCCGTCTTTCTCGTACTCATCCTAAATTTATAGAAAAGCTTTTTGCTATGGAAGCACCTGAAATTCAAAGTGGAGTAGTGGAAATAAAATCCACAGCCCGAGAAGCAGGTTCTAGATCAAAAATAGCAGTATTTTCAAATGATGAACATATCGATGCTATCGGTTCTTGTGTTGGACAAAAAGGCACAAGAGTAAACACCATTACCCAAGAATTAGGCGGAGAAAAAATAGACATTATCCCATGGTCAGAAGATCCAAAAGTTTTCGTTTCAAATTCTATCTCTCCAGCAAAAGTTATTTCTATTGAACTTGATGAAAAAGAACGCAAAGCTACTATAGAAGTAGCCGATGATCAATTATCCCTCGCCATCGGTAAAGGTGGACAAAATGTACGTCTAGCAGCTAAACTTACGGGATGGAGAATAGATATCAAAGGTGACGGAAAGATAGTAAAAGAAGAAGTTGGAAAAAAGCCTGAATCCCGTTAGAAGTCACATAGTTAATAAAACTAACGGGAAATGTTAAGATTATTTATCGTTATATAGTCGTTATTATTAAAATAATTTACGGAAATCTAAAGATTTCCTACTTCTAACGGGATGAATCAATTTTTATTGTTTGCACTTATTAGTTCAGTCATCGCTATCGTTTATGGTTTGTTTTTAGCAAAATCTATATTAAAAAAAAGCCCTGGAAATGCTCGAATGCAAGAAATTGCCAAAGCAATAGAAGAAGGCGCTAGTGCTTATTTAAATAAACAATATAAAACTATCGGCATCATTGCTGTGATACTTTTCTTTGTCATTGGCTTCATACCAAAACTCGGTTGGACTATGGCTTTTGGTTTTATTGTTGGAGCTATATTCTCTGCCCTTGCCGGATACATCGGTATGAATGTATCAGTCAGAGCAAATGTCCGAACTACTGAAGCTGCAAGAAGTGGAATCAACGAAGCTCTTTCCCTAGCATTCAAAGGTGGCACAGTTACTGGACTTCTCGTCGTCGGACTTGCACTCCTTGGTGTAACTTTATTTTATGCAATTACTAAAGATGTGACTGCCTTAATCGGACTTGGTTTCGGCGCTTCTCTTATTTCAGTTTTTGCGAGATTGGGTGGAGGTATATTTACCAAAGCAGCCGATGTCGGCGCAGACCTAGTCGGTAAACTAGAAGCCGGCATCCCAGAAGATGACCCAAGAAATCCAGGAGTTATCGCAGACAATGTGGGAGACAATGTGGGAGACTGCGCAGGTATGGCAGCTGATTTATTTGAAACTTATGCTGTTACTTCAGTAGCTACAATGCTTTTAGGTTCTCTTCTTTTTGTTAATTTTGAAAATGCAGTTATCTACCCTCTTGTTATCGGCGGAATAGCTATCTTTGCCTCAATCATCGGTACTTGGTTTGTAAAACTTAGTAAATCTAAAAACCCCGAAGGAAAGCAAGCTTCCAACGGGGCAGGTATAATGGGTGCTCTATATAAAGGCCTCGTTGCTTCTGGTGTCATCGCAGCCGCCCTATTTTATCCTATTACAAATTTACTTATGAAAGAAAACGGCCAGTATACAGTGATGGCTTTGTTTATTTGTTCTCTTGTTGGTCTTTTTGTTACCGGAGCCCTCGTCGTCATCACAGAATATTTTACTTCCACAAAATACGCACCAGTAAAATCAATCGCCCTCGCTTCTGTTTCTGGTCATGGTACAAATGTCATCCAAGGTTTAGCCATCTCAATGAAATCTACTGCTCTCCCACTCATCACTATCGTCCTCGGTATATTAGTCAGCTATCATTTTGGCGGACTTTACGGTATAGCTATCGCTGCTATGTCTATGCTTTCAATGACAGGAATAATCGTCGCTATAGATGCTTATGGTCCTATTACAGACAATGCTGGAGGAATTGCAGAAATGGCGGAGCTTCCAGAATCAGTTCGTAATGTTACTGACCCACTGGACGCTGTAGGAAATACCACCAAAGCTGTTACAAAAGGTTATGCTATCGGTTCTGCTGGACTTGCATCACTTGTTTTATTTGCTTCTTATACAGAAGAAATCGTAAAAGCTGGAAAATCTATCACTTTTGATTTGAGTAATCCATATGTCATTGTCGGACTCTTTATCGGAGGACTCTTGCCATATTATTTCGGTGCTCTTTGCATGGAAGCTGTCGGAAAAACTGCTGGAAAAGTCGTAGAAGAAATCCGAAGACAATTTAGAGAAATAAAAGGAATAATGGAAGGTAAAGCAAAACCAGATTATGCCAAAGCTGTATCCATCATCACTGGCGCAGCCATCAAGCAAATGATTTTGCCTGCTCTTATCCCCGTTCTCGCTCCAATTTTAGTAGTATTAATTTTTAGAGAAAATGGCTTCATAGTTCTAGGCGGACTTCTCGTTGGTTCTATAATTACCGGGCTTTTCGTCGCTATTTCAATGACCTCAGGTGGAGGTGCTTGGGATAATGCAAAGAAACATATTGAACAAGGAAATCATGGAGGAAAAGGTAGCGATGCCCACAAAGCCGCTGTCACCGGAGACACTGTCGGCGATCCTTATAAAGACACAGCCGGTCCTGCCATAAACCCAATGATAAAAATCTTAAATATAGTTGCTTTGCTTTTGGTAGCTTTCTTGATATAGTAAAGAAGGTTGAATTACTAATTTAATACCCCACCATTGGTGGAAAATAATATAATATATGAAAAAATATTTAAGTTTATTTGTTATTTTACTAATAGTATTTACTATAAATACTAATGTTTTAAAGGCGAATGATGATGACTCTTCTTCTGACAAAGACAAGAAAGTAGAACTGACTGATGACGGCATTGAAAATGATTCAGAAGATGAAAATGATGATTCATTGAACCAAGAAACAAAAACAAAAATAGAAGCTTTAAAAAAACAAATAAAAACTGTTAGAGAAGAAGCAAAAGTAAAGATGGAAGCCTTAAGGGAAAATGTAAAGAATGAAAAAGATGCAGTAAAAGCAAAAATTAAAGAACAAAGAATTGAAGGACGTGAAAAAGCCCTAGAGAGATTTGATTCAGCAATTGAGAGAGTAAATGATTTAAAAGAAAAAATAAACATACAAATAGCTAAACTAGAAACAAGAGGAATAATACTCACAGATGTCAAAACTCTTGTAACAACAGCAGAAACAAAATTAACCGAAGCAAAAAATAAAATTGCGGAAATCAATGCATTACTAGCCTCTTCAATCAACGAACTTACAAAAGAAAATAAAACAAAAATAACAACATTAACAAAAAATACTCAAAGTCTTATTGTTGAAGCTCATAAAGCATTAGGAGACGCAGTCAAACTCTTGAAAGATAAAGTAAGGGCAAGAATAGAAACAGAAAAAAAATTAAAAGAGGTAGAAAATGATGATAATGATAATAACTAAAAAATTACTAACTAACTTAAAATAAAATGGAAACAGAAAAAAAATCAAATGGAGCATTAGTCGGACTAGTCATAATCATCATCATTCTCATTATTGGTGGTGTATATATATGGCAATCTAAAATCGAACAAATAGAAAAAATCAAAGATCAAAATGCCGCAATTATTGCAGAAAATGCAGCTCTTTTGGAAGATGCAAATGCTTTAAATGCTCTGGAACAAGATTTAAAAAATACAGATACGAATGTAGGGGTTGATACAAATACCATAAAATAAAAATCTGAAATGAAAATAACAGTAAAGAAACTACCAAAAAGTGAAGTAGAGATTGAAGGAGAAATAGAAGTTGATATATTTGAAAGTTATTTTGCAAAAGCGCTAAAAAAACTCGGTGAGAATTTAAAATTGGATGGATTTAGAAAAGGTAAAATACCGGAAAGTGTTTTACTTTCCAATATTCCGGAAATCAGCATTTTGGAAGAAATGGCAAATATGGCTCTTTCCGAATATTATCCAAAAATTCTTGAACAAGAAAAGATAGATACCATCAGCCGACCAGAAATCTCTATCACCAAATTAGCTCGCAAAAATCCCCTAGGATTCAAGATAAAGACAGCCATTTTGCCGGAAATCAAACTCGCTGACTATAAAGGTTCTGCTAAAAAGATAATAGAAAGCATTACAGATAAAGAGAAAGACACCACAGTCACCGATAAAGACATGGAAGACACTATCATGGATATCCGAAAATCTCGCGCACCAAAAAAACATATGAAAGACGGTGAGAAACCACATGTTCATAAAAAAGGCGAAGAACACAAACACGAAGAAGTTCAGGTGTTGGACACCAAGATTCCGGTGTCCAACACCTCAGAACTTCCAGAATTTGATGATAAGTTTGTTCAAGCCTTAGGACCCTTCAAAGATGTTGCCGATTTTAAAGCTAAATTAAAAGAAAATATAAAATTAGAAAAAGAAAATAAACAAAAAGAAAAAACCAGATTAAAAATTATTGAAAAAATAATTGCAGATAGCACTGTAGATGTGCCTGAAATTTTAATTGAAGTTGAGTTAGACAAGATTTTATACAGAATGGAGTCTGATATCACTCAGATGGGGCTAAAATTTGAAGACTATCTAAAACATTTAAATAAAAAAGTTGAAGATTTGAGAAAAGATTTCAGAACTGATGCTTTAAATAAAGCCAAACTTGCTCTTATTTTAAATCAAATAGCAAAAGTTGAAAAAATAGTAGCAGATTCGGAACAAGTGGCAAAAGAAGTCGCTCAAATCTTGTCATACTACAAAGATGCAGACCCAGAACGTGCCAGAATGCATGCTGAAAATGTCCTCACAAACGAAAAAATCTTTCAGTTTTTGGAAAATCAGAAATAAAATCTAGCTAAAATAAAAAAAGTGAGCGAGGAATAAATCCTAGCCCACTTGGTAGATAAGTGCGTATTGCTCGCACTATCCACCAAGTGGGCAGTGCCAGACGCACAGAACAAAAACAAACTCACACTACAAGGGGACGCGGACCGGTGTAAACCTCCGGTGCCTCCTCTTGCCCAATCACGGGACCTCTGTTATTGTCACCGATGACCGCACAGGCGGCCGCATCGTCAGTGAGATGCTTTCGGGGCGCTTCGAGTGCCTGCTCGAGAACTCCATCCTTTCGGTGTTTCTCGATATACTCACGAAGCAACTCGACGACTTCATCCTCAAAGTCCTCACTGCAAAGGACCGACGACACATCAGCAACAGGAAAAGCAATCACCTCCCGTTGACACCGTGCCTTGATGCGCATCATGAAGACCGTGACTTTTTCACCCATGTTCTGACCACTTTCTGTTTCTGTATTCATCTTCTGCATTCTCCTCGCTAATTGTTTCTACATTCGAAATGAAACATCTGAACAAACATCTACGTATATTATAGCACAAAATAGAAAAATTGCAATGAAAAAAACCCGAATTCTACCTTCAAGTGCAATGTTTCCCTAAAAAAGCTTTGCAAAACAAGGCTAAAGTGTAAAACATCCAGTAGGTAAAATGGTTGAGTAATCCCAAATTACCAGCTAACCTAAGGGATATATGCCATACAAACATTTTAGTCGAGACGACAGGGTAAAGCTCGCAGTTTTACTACGAGCAAAGACAGAAAGAGAAGAAATCGGTCGAATTCTGAACAAAGATCCGGTCAGTATTTGGAGAGAAATCAAAAGAGGAGATGTGAACGGGAAATACCTTCCTTCTGTTTCAAGAAGAAAAGCCAAAGAGAGAAAAGCTCACCGGAAAAAGAAAATTGAAAATGACAAATGGTTGAAAAAATATATTTTGGAAAAACTGAAATTGTATTGGTCACCGGAACAAATTGCCGGAAGACTCCGACGAAAAAACATCATCATCTGCCACGAGACGATTTACGGATATATTATGCGACACAAAAAATTAAGAAAATATTTGAGATGCAAGAAAAGTAAATACAGGAGAAGGCATGGCACTATCCCTCGTGAAAAAGCCCGAGAATACGGGAAAAAGCGCTGGATCGGGGAAAGACCGGAAGTAATCAATGACAGAGCCAGAATCGGAGACTGGGAGGGCGATACAATCATCGGAGCAGAACGAACGAAGAGAATTCTAACTCATGTTGAAAGAAAAACCGGATATCTCATTGCTGATTTTCTGCCAAAGGTGTCGGCTGAAATTGTCGCTGAGAAAATTGCAAAGAACTTCAAGAAATTGCCGAGAGAAAAAAGACGAAGTATCACTTACGACAACGGCACTGAATTTTCCGCTCACGAAACAATTGAAAAGAAAACCAAAGCGATAGTGTATTTTGCCAACCAATATCATTCATGGGAGCGAGGCACGAATGAGAACACCAACGGACTGCTCCGGCAGTTCTTTCCAAAGAAAAGTTCTTTTGCTACAGTGAATCAAGACGATGTTGATCGGGCAACAAAATTGCTAAATCGCCGTCCAAGAAAAAGACTTTGCTATTTAACGCCTAAAGAGATGTTTCATTGCACTTCATTCTAGAACTTGTCAAACTCGTCGAAAAAGTTTTATTTTTTATTTATACCTAAGTATTTTTTCCCCATTTTCCGAAGCAATTTTTACCAACTCATCTAGATTGTAATATCGGCAAGCTTCTTGCATCAAACGCAACTCCACCCACATATCCCCATCTACAAAAGGCTCATAGAAATCTGCAATGTTGTCTATGCCGAGGCCCACAAGCACCCCAGCTTCGAGCATTTCTGAAACATTGGCAATAGAATTGTGAACTGGAGCTAAAAATTGATCCAACTGACGCATAGAAATAACAGCCGAAGGACACACGAGCACAGCCATACCGAGCTCGGCCATTTCTTTATAAATTTTAGTACGATATTCTTTAGCTTGAGCTGAGACAGAAATAGCATGAACAGCAACAGTTCTCCCCTCATAATTATGGCGTCTAACTGCAGAGATTAATTTCTCTGTATCACGCTCGTTTGGATTATTTTCCTGATCAATATGCACATGCACGGGTTTATTTAATTTTTTAGCAATTTTAAAAAGATAGTCTAAATGTTTTTCATCATTTGGTCGGTCTTTTGAAGGAAGTCCGCCTGCAATGTCTGCCTTTGCTGTGATTTCTTCATAAAGCACACGAGCCTCGTCATCAATCAGTCCACCGAGTGGCTGAGATGCAATGAGCATAGTTATTTTATTTTTATATTCTTCTTTCACTGCGAGAGCTGCATCTATGGCCTTATGCCCCACTGCATCATATGCATCCACAAAAGTGCATGTCAATTTGCATCCTTGGCTGACAAGCGTATCCAAAGCTCTTCTGATACGCACTTTTATATCTTCCACTGTGCTATTTCTTTTTATACCGTCACTCATACGCCATTTTTCTTCCATACTGACCGTAGATTTTTCCAAACCCTCGCGAGTTATGAAATAAGACTTGTCAAAATGTGCATGACAATTTACAAAACCACCTTTTTCTTTGATGGCTTCCAACATTTGTGTTTTTAAATCCCAGGAATTTTTCATATTTTCTTTAAAAAGTGAATATGAAGTTTTTCGCCTGGAGCAACTGGATTCTTCTTTGCTCCCAGAAAAATTTCATATTTAATTTTTACTGATATTTTTCTTTCACTTCTTGATAAGCTTCCCTAAAACTTTTCCCTGCTTTTACTAATTTCAACGCTTCATCAGTAGCATAAAGTTCCGCACTGCAGGCATTTTCAAGATTTTCTTTCTTTGCTTCCAAATCTTTTATAACTAATGTCATCACTTCTATTGTGTCTTGTGCCAGTTTCATTCCTTTTAAATACGGCTCTTTTGTTAACTGAAAATCCCTATTATATCCAGATGGCAAATTCTTTATCACATTTTCTATCTGGTGCTGATAGCCATTAAAAATCCCAACATTCCCCCGCACAAGTTCTAGTACATCATAATTTTTCTTTTGTGGCATAATACTTGAACCAGTTTTAAAAGAATCCGAAAGAGTGAAAAAATTAAATTCTTTGGTGGTAAAAAGCAATAAGTCGCTGGCAATTTTCCCAATATCAAACATCACACTAGAAATAGCTTGCAAAATTATATTTTCAAATTTTCCGCGCGACATAGCGCAATACATCGAATTCTCTTGAACTTTTTTAAAGCCAAGTTCTTTTGTCGTAAACTTCCTATCCAATCCTAAGATACTTTCGCCATAGCCCGCAGCTGAGCCTAAAGGATTCTGATCTATCACTTGCATTATTCCATTTATTAAAATCAAATCGTCTTTCAAACTATCACAAAAAGATCCGAGCCAC
>MFWK01000017.1:50340-53488 GCA_001786365.1 Candidatus Nomurabacteria bacterium RIFOXYD2_FULL_35_12
TGTTTTTCTAATTCAAAAATTAAAATTTCAACCATTTTTTTAATTCCCGAAACTTTTTCTTTACTGAAAAGACGAGTCATAGTGAGGGATTGATCATTTCGAGAACGTCCGGTATGAACTTTCTTGCCGACATCGCCATAATTTTCTGTCAGATATGCTTCGATAGCTGTGTGTCCGTCTTCTTGCGACTTATCAATCGTAAATTTTCCAGCTTTGGAAAGAGATAAAATTTTATTTAACCCTTCAATTAAAGTATCTAATTCTTTTTTGTTCAAAATTTTTATTTTATGAAGCATTTTAGCATGAGCCATCGTGCCTTTTATGTCGTACGGTAAAAGTTCTAAATCAAGTAAATAATCTACTCCAACAGTATAGTTTTCAACTACCTGATTTGTCTGCGCTCCCCCCTTTTTATCCCAAAGTTTTTTCATATTAGTCAAAAAAATAACCCCATTATTGGGGCTTTTGGAAACAAAACTTATTAATAATTTGAAAATCAAAAAAGTGTCGGGCCTTGCAAGTCTCACTAGTATAAAAATTTCCTCTTAAGTTACACATTGATTAAGATATTATCACTTTCAGAAACACACGCAAGTGGATAACTCTCTATAAAATATCCTTGTATTTTCTCATTTCTTCACAAAGCTTCTCGGCTTCTTCTTTTGGGCTATCGGAGAAAATTATGCCACGGGAAGAATTGATTATGAGGCCGAGACCTTTATTGTTTAATCCCGCTTTCATTACCGCTTTCAAATCCCCGCCTTGAGCGCCGATGCCGGGGACAAGAAAAGTCATATCTCCTGCGATTTTTCTTATTTCTTTCATTTCTTTCGGATAAGTCGCACCAACAACGAGCATGCAATTTTTATTTTTATTCCAATCTTTAGAAACATTCTGCGCAACAGCTTTCCAAACTGGTACACTAGTGTTAAACACCGAGTGTTTAACACTTAAGTCTTGAAATTCCCCTGCACCTTTATTTGAAGTTCGGCAAAGAACTATGGAACACTTATCTTTTCTATCCAAGAATGGTTGCACCGCTTCCTGCCCCAAATACGGATGAATTGTGATGGCATCACTAATAAGATAATCAAAAACAAAATCAACATAGCCATTATTTGTATTTCCTATATCTCCACGCTTCGCATCCAGTATCGTAAAAATGTCGGGATGATTTTTTATTAAATATTCCATCGTCATCTTTAATTCTTTTATTCCTTTTTCTCCTCGAGCCTCATAAAAAGCGCTGTTTGGCTTGTAAGCAGACGCATATTCATGCGTTTCTCCTATTATCCATTTATTAAATTCAAACTGGGGAAATTCCATTTTCAAAAATTTCGCAGGAATTTTCGCAAAATCAGCATCAAGCCCAACACAAAGAAGTGAATTTATTTTTTTAGCTCTTTTGTTGTATTTATCTATGATATTCATTACTTTATCTAACTAAAGTACTTTACTAAACTAAAGTTACTTACTTTTACTCTCTAAATATTTCTTACCGTGTCCTAGCACAGTATTTACCGGAATATTATTTTTGCACATTAAACAATTCTTTGCTTCATAAGATTTCATTTCTACTTCTGCAAGTGGAAAGAACGGAGCGCCAAAAAAACTGGAAGTGACTTCTTTTTTATTTTTATTAACCATCACGCTCACAGCAACTACTTTACCACCAGCATTTTTCACTATTTCAACCACTTTTTTAGCTGAACCACCAGTAGTAGGCGCATCTTCTACAAGTAAAACATTCTTTGAATTTACAAGCTTTTCATACCCGCGGGTAAAAGTCTGAATTCCTTCTTTATTTTTTTCAGTATAAACAGCCAAAATTTCTTTTCCTTTCATTTGCGACAAATGAAAAGCAACCCATTGAGATAAGATAATTCCTCCCATAGCCGGACCCACAACCACATCAATATCAAGATTTTTAACTTTCATGGCCATGAGTTCACATACTCGAGAAGTGTCTTTCGGATGCGTATATAAAGCATCTTTATTAACATAAGTATCGATATGAATGCCTGAAGTTCCCACAAAATGTCCATCCGTCATAAATGCTCCGACTTTTCTTAATATTTCAATAATTTCTTCATTAGATTTTTGCATGTATTTATCTTAACTTATTTTTTATATCTCTCGCAAGGTAAGGGTTCCACATCGCTCCTGTAGCCGACATCACAATATCAGCGCCCGCATTTCTATATTCAAAAAAATCTTCCGGAGTAAAAACTCCACCGACACCGATAATTGTAAATTTATACCCGAATTTTTCTCGTAAATTTTTTAATCTTTTCACCATATCAAGTCCAGCCCACTTTATCGCACTTCCACAAACTCCACTTCGATTTCTTCCCTCTCCAGGCAAGGCCTGCTTACCATTTTCATCTACAATTTCCGCAGAAATAGTATTAATCGCAGAAATAGCTTGAACAATATTACCAATTTTTTTCACAAAATTTTCTAAAGCCTCCTCATCCTTGAAATAACCAATCTTAATAATCAATGGAATATTACCAATTTCTTCCTTGATGACTTCCGCAACTTTTACACTCCTATCTGTATCGTAACAAAGTAGATTACTCGTGCCTTCATTCGGACAGCTTAAATTTACTTCAATAATTTTTATTCCAGTTTCTTTGAGCATTCTTGCAGTTTTTATAAAATCATTTATATATTCTTCAACATTTTGCCCACTCTTTTTTGTTCCCTGAAAAGCGCCGACAAGGATTTGACCAGATTTCATATTCTTTAAAACTTGGGCTATATCTTTTTTCCAAAACTCCGGATCAGCCGAAGGCACGCCGAAAGAATTAGTAATAGAAAGTGGTTCTTTGTAATTTTCATCTGCAACAAGTTTATTTTTTGCTTTTTCTAAAGTTAAATCTCCATCTATTTTTACAGATAAAACGTTCGGCCAAGGATGACATGGATATTTTTCATTTCTGACAGTTTTATAAATTACAATATCAAAACCTTTATCAAGCGCGGATTGAGCAAATTTCCCATTTATGAGTGGTCCAGCAGCAATACCAAAAGGCAAATTTATTTTAAAATTAAAAAAATTAAATTTTGGCTCGTCTTTATTTTCTACAACCTCCCCATCTATAAAAGCTCCAAACGGACCTTTTTGAAAATTCTCTTCATATGA
>MFWK01000018.1:0-21833 GCA_001786365.1 Candidatus Nomurabacteria bacterium RIFOXYD2_FULL_35_12
TACCCTAGGCAAGGCGAACATCGTTGGCTATGTCTCGTTGGATGTGGCACTTATTGCCGTGTTCGGCGCTATAACTGCCGTTATAATTCGGGCTCTTGACGGAACCCCTCCGGCGAGCATGACGAAGGAAGGAGGACCAAGATGAATGTCAAACCAATTCGGTTCGTGCTGTTTTTGTTTGGTGGGGTCTGTGTGGTGGTAGTTGGCCTCATCCTTTGTGTGATCTTGGCGTGGTGCAGAAAGGAGGACTGAGATGTTTGTATTCAATTTATCACTACTTGAGTGGGTGGTAATCGGTATCCTCGCGGGAATCGGCTGGGCGCTGGGATGGATGGTTAGACTGTTCATCTGTGTGCTCGGTTTGTGGCAACGAGAACGAGTCAGTCAGAAAGGAGGACTGCGATGAAAAAGATGTCGATCTGTCTCGCAGCAATCACAGCGATATTGGTTCTTATACTCGCTGCGTTGTCTGCCTAAATCGAGCTGAATAAGCTCATAACCCTGGAAGGAGGTTCCAAACGGAAAACCGCCTCTCCGGGGTTTTCTATTTCTAATGCGCCACAGTAAAAGCAATAATTTTTCTGGCGCCATATTGTTTTAAAATTTTCTTTGCTTCACTCAACGTAGCGCCGGTGGTGGTGATGTCATCTATTAAAATTATATTTTTTCTTTGCAACAATTCTGGATTTTTTACAGCAAATGACCCAATAATATTTTTCAAGCGCTCCGCTCGGTTATGTATGCGCGCTTGATGCTCTGTTTCTTTTGGTTTAATTAAAATATCATTCCTGAGAGTAAATATCTCACCCGAAGGCGGGGAGAGGTGATTTGTTTTAGATAAATGAATCAGCTCTTTACAAATCAATTCTGCTTGATTGTATCCTCTTTCTCTATATCTTTTGGCTGAAAGGGGGATGGGGATCAAAATAGCATCGTTAAAATTTTCCATAATGGATAATTCAGACAATTCTTCTAGAATTTTGTAATAAATAATTTCTGCAAAAATTTTGGCTAATCTTTTTTTGCCGTTATATTTTAAGAGCCAAAGAGCTTTTTTAATTGGCGGATGACGATAATCATATATAGGGAAAATCCACTTTGCTGTTTCGCGTTCAGCCGAGGGGGTTTCCGAAAGACATACGATACATAAATCTTCTCCAGCTTTTCCGCACGAAAGGCAATTCACAGGGAAAATTATATTCAATATAGTGTTTAAAAATGGCATTGTGTGATATAATATTAGCACAAATGAATAATCCACTTAAAGACATATTTTCAAGTATCAGTAATTTTATGAGTAGTGAAGAATCCATTGCTCTCGGTATTGATATTGGTTCTTCTTCTATTAAAGTAGTGGAGATTAAAAAGAAAGGAGGTAGGGCGATATTAGAAACGTATGGTTCTATTGCGCTTGGTCCTTATGATTCTCAAGATGCTGGAAAAGTCACCAATCTTCCCATTGATAAAGTTTCTTCAGCTTTAAAAGAAGTTTTAAAACAATCTGGAGTGACGACTTCTTCCGGAGCATTTTCTATTCCTGTGCAATCAAGTTTGATTTTTATCATTGATCTTCCAACAAAAGTTTCAGACAGTGAAATGCAGGCAGTAGTTTCCACTGAAGCTCGTAGATTTATTCCAGTGCCCATCACCGAAGTTTCTCTGGATTATTTTGTCTTACCTCAAAAAGAAGCTTCTTTTGAAGAAATGAATAAAGTTCCCAGTGTCTCCGATGTTCCTAAAAGTAATGGAGAGAAGACTGGGGTGCTTGTCGTCGCCACTCAAAATGATGCTATTTCCAAATATCGTTCTCTCATTTCCGAATGCTCTCTTTCCGCTTCTTTTTTTGAGATTGAAATATTTTCTTCTGTTCGTTCAAATTTTGAACACGAGCTTTCTCCGGTTTTGTTAATTGATTTTGGCGCATCTCGCACCAAGCTCTCCATCGTTGAGTTTGGTATGGTCAAAAGTTATCACACCATAGATAGAGGAGGAGCGGATATAACTCAGTCCATCTCTCAATCTTTGAGTATTCCTTTTTCTCAAGCGGAAAAGATGAAGAAAGATTTTGGTCTTTTTGGAAATCCATCCGAAAAAAGTTTGGCAGATATTATAAAGCTTCACATTGATTATATTTTTGCCGAGACGAGTAATGTGTTATTAGGTTATGAAAAAAAATACAACAGAACTATAAGCAAAGTGATATTTACCGGTGGTGGAGCTCTCTTGAAAGGACTTCCAGAAGTAGCAGTAAGCAATTTCCGAGCAGAGATAGAAATCGGTCATCCATTTTCTAAGGTTCAGACTCCTGAATTCTTAAGTAAAGTTCTTGAAACAATGGGTCCTGAATTCGCAGTTGCGCTCGGGCTTGCTTTGCGAAAATTACAGTAAAACGCTATAAAAGGGCAAAGTCCGACGCTTTTAGGTCGGACTCCGACTTTTCTAACGTCGGAGTTATACACAATATACTTTTGTTATCTATTGTTTTGTAATATAATAGTAGATAGGATGGACCAAAATTTTCAAACATCGTTTATTCCCAAGAAGCCAATAATAGAAGAACGAACCGTTCCGGCGCGGTCTGTTAACTTTTTTACTATTATTTCTATTTTTCTTTTGTTTACCGTATTGATTGTGACCGGTGGACTTTATTTCTATAAAGGAATTCTTGCGACAGATATTACAAAGAAGGAAAATGATTTAAATTTAGCCAAGAATCGTTTTGAACCTTCTAAAATAACAGAACTTCAATTGCTAGATAAACGTTTGCGTTCTTCAACAGAAATTTTATCTCGTCACATAGCTATATCACCTATCTTTCGTGTTCTTTCTGATATTACAATGAAGACAGTTCGTTATACAAAATTTAGTTATAACATTGGAACTGAAAAAGATACAAAAGTAACTGTTAAAATGAGTGGGCAAGCTGTAGGCTATCGTTCGGTCGCTCTTCAATCCGATCTTTTTGTTACAAAAGAAGAGGGTAAAAATTTTATAGATCCTGTTTTTTCAAACCTTTCACTTGATGATAAAGGTAATGTACTTTTTGATTTAGAATTTTTAGTTGATCCGTCTTTTGTTGATTACAAACAAATGATTTTAACTCAAAGTTAATTTTTTATGATGCGATTCATTATGCCAATCATTTTAATAGGAATCAGTGTCACTGTTTTTATAATGTTTTCTAATCCTTTCTATAAAGACATTACACAACTACGTACGCAGGTGGCATCTTATGACCAAGCTCTTTCTAATTCTAAAGCTCTCGAAGAGGAGCGAGATAAATTGACTACAAAAGATAATGCTATTGATCCAGAAAATAAGAGAAAATTAGAAAAACTTTTGCCAGAAAATATTGATAACATCCGTTTGATTCTTGAAATAGGGGAGATAGCTGCTCCTTATGGCATGGTTTTGAAAGATGTGAAATACAATACAGCAATTGATACAAAAAGCGACGCTGCAAAGACTGCAGTCGTATTGGGTGGTGGTATAAGCCAAGTTTCAAATAAAGATTACGGAGTTTGGGATTTAGGATTTTCCACAGTAGGCACTTACAATAATTTTCTAAATTTTACTAGAGATTTAGAGAAGAATCTTAGAATTGTGGACATATCTTCAGTTGAATTTTCATCTATTAACACAGCCAGCGGTTCTTCTTCTATTACTCCGTCTTATAAATATGACTTCAAGATTAAAACTTATTGGTTGAAAAATTAAAATTTAATAAAAAGATATAAAAATGCCAACTATAAAAAACATAATAATATTTCTAACAATCGGAGTAGTTTTTGTCTTGATTTATATTTTTTTCTTAAAACCAGCTCCATCTGTCGCTCCATTAGTTTCTTCTGCTCCTTCCACTGTGGCATCAAATACGGAAACAACAGTAGAAGATAATCAATTGGTTGCTAAAGATTTTTTGACTCTTCTTTTGAGCGTAAAGAGTATAAAATTAAATGACACTATTTTTTCTGATCCTGCTTTTGGTAGTTTACATGATTCGAGTATAACACTAACACCAGATGGGACAGAGGGAAGGGTAAATCCATTTGCTCCACTTGGAACTGACGTGGGAACATCGGCTAATTCTCTTTAATTATGAGTCCCGTTAAAAGTCGCGGTCGCAATTTAATAACAATAATCAAGCTTAATCGCGGTTTCTTGACCGCGACCTGCTTTTAACGGGATGAGCCTTTTAGAAGAGTTAACAAAAGAAGGGTTAATTGAAAAGAGCCAAATAGGTGATATTAAAAACCGTGCAAAAGAGAAATTCGGCGGAGATATCGATCAGGCTCTAATCGAGGCTGGAATAAAAGAAGAAAAAATCCTTGAAGTAAAAGGTAAATTTTTACAAATTCCAATAAAAAAAGTAAATAGAGAAGAGATTTCTTTTGATGCCTTAAAATATATTTCTGAAGATTCGGCTACTCATTACCATTTTGTTCCTTTGGCGCTCTCCGAAGGGGTGCTCGAGGTTGGTGTAATAAACGCAGAAGATATCCAGACGATGGATGCATTGCAATTTATTTCTGCAAAGCTCGGCATTCCTTTTAAAATATATTTGATTTCAAAAAGCGATTATGAGGTTGTGATGGAGTCTTATAAAGGTATCGGTAATCAAGTAAAAGAAGCGTTGGAAGAAATAAATCAAGATGAAAAAGAAAGCTTAAATGAAGAAAATTTAAGTAAAGAAATAACGAATACCAAAGTAGGAGAAGAAGCAAAAATAGTAGAAGATGCGCCAGTTATAAAAATAGTTGCAGTCATCCTTCGTAATGCTATAGAAGGGGAAGCTTCAGATATTCATATTGAATTCACAGGAGAAAAAGTAAAAGTGCGTTTTCGTGTGGATGGATTTTTACATACCAGTATTGTTTTACCACCAAATGTTTATAGTGGAATAGTGGCGCGTATAAAGATTTTGGCTAAATTACGTCTTGATGAAAAGAGAAAACCCCAAGATGGAAGTTTTAGTGCAAATATAGATGGACGAAAAGTTGATTTTCGTGTTTCCACAATGCCTGCTTATTATGGAGAAAAAGTTGTGATGCGTATTTTGGATGCAGAGAAAGGAGTTAAATCAATAGAGCAATTAGGTTTATCAGATACAAATCTAAACATGGTTCGGGATGCGATAAAGCGCCCTTATGGACTTATTTTAATTACCGGCCCCACAGGTTCTGGAAAGTCTACCACATTGTATTCAATGATGAATGAGCTTGATAAAGAAAAAAGCAACATTGTCTCGCTCGAAGATCCGGTAGAATATCACATGCCTGACATTAACCAATCACAAATGATGCCAGAAATCGGATATACTTTCGCTTCTGGGCTTCGTTCTATTTTACGTCAAGATCCAGACATCATAATGGTTGGAGAGATACGCGATAAAGAAACAGCCCAGCTCGCTATTCAAGCGGCTTTGACTGGTCACCTCGTTATTTCTACACTTCACACAAATAGCGCTATTGGAGCGGTTCCTCGTTTGGTTGACATGGGGGTTGATCCGTATTTGATTGCGCCGACTTTGATTTTGTCTATTGCTCAGCGTTTAGCCAGGACGACTTGTGCATCTTCGAGAAAACTTGTACCTATGGATGAGAGTATTAGAATGCAAATTAATGAGCAGATGAAAGACTTGCCGGATGAATTTAGAAAAGCTATTGGCAAAGATGAAAAAATGTATGAAACAGTTCCTTCAAATGAGTGTCCTTCTGGCACGAGGGGTCGTGTGGCTGTCTTTGAAATGTTTAAAATAGATAAAGAAATGCAGAATATTATCTTAAAGAGTCCAACTAATGGAGAGATTTATAAAGTAGCCAGAAAACATGGTATGCTTATGATGAAAGAGGATGCTATGCTCAAATCCATAGCAGGCGTTATTCCTTTCTCAGAAGTGTATAATTTTAGCACTGAAAATGATTAAGGTCGTTTTAATAAAAAGTCGTTTTGTGGTATAATTAAAAGTAATCTTTATAAAAATATATGGAAAAACAAAAAACAAAAATTTTAATAGTAGACGATGATAGCTTTCTTTTAGACATGTATGCGCTCAAATTTAGTCAAAATAATTTTGAGGTTCACACTGCGACTTCTGGTGTGTTGGCTATAGAAAAATTAAAGGGCGGACTTCAACCGTCAGTTATATTATTAGACATAATTATGCCGGAAATGGATGGTTTTGAAATGTTGAAAAAGATTAATACTGATAAATTATCTCCAGATTCTATAAAAATAATTTTGTCCAACAAGAGTCAGCAAGAAGACATCGATCGAGGTAATAGTTTGGGGGTGGCAGGTTATATTATAAAAGCGAATTCTACTCCAGTAGAAGTGATCAATCAGGTGACGAGTATTTTAGAGAAGAATGTTAAAAATAAGTCATAAGGTTCATAAAGTAGAAAGTTCGTAAAGTAAAATTAAAACTTTATAACTTTAAAAACTTTTAACTAAAGCCATGGATTATAAGAAAAAACTTGAAGAGCTAATTTTGAATGTTATTCATGAAAATGGATCAGATTTACATCTGGGTACTGGACGTGTGCCAGTCATTCGTGTGGCTGGAGAATTGATATCTCTTGCAAAACAGCCAGTTTTCACCGAGAAAGATACGATCGGAATCTTGGGAGAAGTATTGGAAAAAGCCAAGATTGAAAAATTTATGGAAAATCAAGAAGCGGATTTTTCTTATGATTTTCGTGGAGAGGCAAGGTTACGCGGAAATGCTTTTTTCCAAAAAGGTTTGATTTGTATAGTTTTTCGATTGGTTCCAAAAGTAAAGACTATAGAAGAATTGCATTTACCTCCTATTATCGCTGATTTAGCTTTAAAGAAACAAGGATTTTTCTTAGTCGTTGGTCCTGTTGGACAAGGTAAATCAACTACTCTTTCCGCAATGGTGGATATAATTAACAATAAACAAGCACGCAACATTGTAACAATTGAAGATCCTATTGAGCATGTTTATATTCCAAATAAATCCATCATTAATCAACGAGAAGTTGGTATTGATACAAAAGATTTCCATGTAGCACTCAAATCAGTTTTCCGCGAAGACGTAAATGTGATAATGATCGGGGAAATGCGTACGCCGGAAACTATTGCGACAGCTGTGACAGCCGCTGAGACAGGGCACCTCGTTCTTTCTACTTTACATACAAATAACGCTTCTCAGACAGTAGATAGAATAATCGATTCTTTCCCTGGAGATCAACAAGACCAGATTCGCACTCAATTAGCTGCATCCCTACTCGGTATTTTTTCTCAGAGATTAATTCCTAGGATTACTGGTGGACTTATTCCTGCTTATGAACTTTTATTAAATAATAGCGCAGTATCAAATTTGATTCGTGAAAAACGCACCCATGAAATAGACGTGGTCATAGAGACAGGTATGGAGTCCGGAATGATAGATCTCAACCATTCACTTATGGAGCTCGTCCGTGCAGGAGAGATTTCTATAGAAAACGCTTATCAGTATTCTCTAAATCCAAAAGGTCTAGAAAGAATGATTTAACACTTTATAAACTTTAAGAACTTTATAACTTTTCAAACTAAACTATGTTATTCAATTATAAAGCAATAGATAATGCCGGTATAAGCAAAGAAGGGGAAATCGACGCACCCAGTCGAGATGTTGCAATCAGCGGACTTCAGAGGAGGGGCTTGGTGGTTATTTCCATAAAAGATGAAAAAGAAAGCAAGTCTCTTTTTTCTATTTCTTTTTTTGAAAGAGTTTCAAATAAAGATGTGGTGATTCTTTCCCGTCAGATTGCGACTCTATTTGAAGCGCAAGTTTCAGCACTGAAATCTTTTACAATGTTGTCAGCAAATACAGAAAATAAACTTCTCGGTAAAAAGTTGAATGTTATTAGCGATGATTTACAAGCTGGTATTTCCATTTCTGGCGCGTTGGAAAAACATCCGGATGTATTTTCTAATTTTTATATAAATATGGTGAAAGTCGGTGAAGAAACAGGAAAGCTCAATCAGACGTTTTTACATTTGGCTGAATATCTGGATCGTCAGTATTCCATCACTTCCAAAACCAGAAATGCGCTTATTTATCCGGTCTTTGTTGTTATTACTTTTTTTGTAGTTATGATTCTTATGTTTGTAATCGTGATTCCAAAGCTTTCCGCTATTATTTTGGATTCTGGCCAAGAAATACCATTTTATACAAAGATTGTTATTGCTATTTCAAATCTTTTTGTAAATTACGGTTTCTTCGTTCTAATATTTTTTGTGCTTTTAGGAATCTGGGTTTGGAGGCTTTCTTCTACTGAAAAAGGAAAACAATATCTTGATTTATTAAAACTTTCTACGCCAGCTGTTGGTAATTTATATAAGAAACTTTATCTTTCCAGAATTACAGACAATTTAAACACAATGCTTTCCTCTGGTGTTCCTATCGTTCGAGCGATAGACATCACTTCTGAAGTCGTGGGTAGCCTCGTATACAAAGAGCTCTTGGTGGAAGTAGCCGATGGGGTAAAATCCGGTCTTTCACTTTCTGTCGCTTTTTCTAAGCATCATCAAGAAATACCCAGCATCTTAGTGCAAATGGTTCAAGTGGGTGAAGAGACGGGTTCTCTGGGTTCTATTTTAAAGACTTTGACCGATTTCTATAAAAGAGAAGTAGATGATGCTATAGACACATTGGTGGGCTTGATAGAGCCAGTGATGATTGTGGTACTCGGTTTGGGTGTAGGAGTTCTTTTGGTTTCTGTCTTGATGCCGATTTACAATCTTGCGGGGGGAATAAGTTAAAAGAAGGGTGTGGATAACTCTATTGCGTAAACACTAGTGTAAATATGTTATAATTGATGTATTAAAAATAAGTCGATATTATAAATTATTAATTAATTTCAGCCCTTGGCTGATTCCGCCTTGGGCGGGAAAAATTATTATGAAAATGAAGAAAGGTTTTACGTTAATCGAATTGTTGGTTGTTGTTGCTATCATCGGTATTTTGGCGTCTGTTGTTTTGGCTTCTCTTAACACTGCACGATCAAAGGGTGCTGATGCAGCTGTAAAAGCAAACTTAGCAAATATTCGTGCTCAAGCTGAAATTGTTTATGATTCTGCTACTCCTAATTCGTATGCAACAGTTTGTGCTAATGCAAATGTTATCGCTGCAGTTGCAGCAGCAGCAAGTGCAGCTGGTGCTACCGTTGGTGATGTTGACGCAGTGGCAGATGCAACTCATGCGGTATGTCAGGATGGTACATCTTGGGCTGTTCAATCTCCTATGAAGGGCGGAGGTACTTGGTGTGTAGATGGTACAGGTGTTTCAGCAACAAAAACATCTTTCATGGCCGCAGGTGCAATGGCTTGTCCAGCTTCATAATCTATTTTTAATTATAGATTCTCAAAAAACCATACCCGCGGGTATGGTTTTTTGTTTATGGTGTATATGATACAATAGAAACTATGAAAAATAAGAAAGGTTTTTCACTAATCGAGCTTTTGATTGTTGTTGCCATTATCGGTGTACTTTCTTCTGTGGTATTAGCTTCGGTAAATGATGCTCGAACAAAAGCCATGGATGCTGTTGTAAAAGGTAGTTTGAAATCCATCCAATCCCAAGCTCAGATGTATTATGAAGACCACTCAAGTATTTATGCTGGATTATGTAGTGACCCAGCTGTTTTAGCTATCTTTAATAAAGCAATAGCAAATGCTGGTGTTGGTGTCGGTTATCCAGTCTGGGGTGGACCACATCCTGGTATTTGTAATGATACTTTTCAATTTGGCTATAAAGGATATGTAGTTTATGTTTCATTAAAATCCCTTCCTCAATCTTATCCGAGTTCTTACTGGTGTGTCGACTCCACTGGATATGTTGGTATAATGACAAATACAAGTGGAGGAGGGCCTGAATCTCTTTCTGGTCCAGAGCTTCCAAATAATTGTAAACAACCAAATTTGTAGTCTAAATTATTATTAAAAAATAAGTCGATATTATAAATAAAATAAAAATTATTATGAAAATAAAGAAAGGTCCTACCCGCAATGCTTACGGCATAGCTGTTGCAGGCGGGTTTACATTGATCGAGTTATTGGTCGTTGTTGCTATTATTGGTATTTTGGCGTCAGTCGTTTTGGTTTCTTTGAGTGCTGCTAAAAATAAAGGTGCAGATGCGGCAGTAAAAGCAAACTTGCATACCGTTATAAATCAAGCTGAGCTTTTTGCTAGTGATCATGGTGATAAATATTGGCCAACTGGTGGTGCTCTCGTTAATGGTGCTTGTCCTATTACTTATGTTGAATCTGGCACAAATATGTTTGAAAGTAATAAGCAAATGTTTGATGCTCTTAAGGAGGCAATCAAGCAAGGTAGCGGAGATTATTGTTTTAATTCTTCTTCTGCTTGGGCAGTGGCTGTCGGTTTGAAGGCTGATACCAGTCACTCTTGGTGTGTTGATAACTCAGGAGTTGCAAAAGAGGTGGCTCATACTCCTAGTACTGCGATTAGCGGTGCTGGCGTTTGTATAGACTAAAAACAAGGCTTCTTTGTGGTATAATTGTGGAATATATGATTTTTGATTACATTTTAATTCTTGCAATTATTTTCTTCCTATTTGGCACCATCATTGGAAGCTTTTTGAATGTGGTGATTTATCGGATGAATACATCGAGGTCCTTGGGTGGTAGGAGCGCTTGCATGTCTTGTCAAAACAAGCTCACTTGGTACGAGCTCATACCACTCTTTAGTTTTTTAGGTTTAGGTGGCAGATGTCGAAATTGCAAGATCAAGATCTCATTTCAATATCCATTGGTGGAGTTTTTCACTGGTTTGATTTTTGCTTTTTTATTTTTAAAATTAAAAGACATTTATTCTCTGTTTGATTATGCATTTATAATTGCTTTCATATATTATGCTGTAATATTTTCTATTCTTGTGGTCATCACAGTCTATGACCTAAAGCATAAAATTATTCCGGACATACTATCTTTTGTTTTTGGCGCACTGGCATTTATCGGTATATTTTTCTTTTCCGCCATAGGCGGATCCGCCTTTGGCGGACATAATATTTTTTACCCGCATATGCCGTCAATCTTGGAATTTTTGTCTGGTTTATTAATAGCATTACCTTTTGCTTTCTTTTGGCTTGTTTCTTCTGGCCGTTGGATGGGGCTGGGAGATGCGAAATTAGCTCTCGGAATCGGTTGGCTTCTTGGCCTTTCCGGTGCTTTATCGGGTTTAGTTATTGCTTTTTATCTCGGAGCTATTATTGGTTTATTCCTCATTATTTTTTCAAAGAGTTTTGGTTGGAGTTATAAAATGAAAAGTGAGATTCCTTTTGCTCCATTTTTAGTATTAGGAACGATTTTGGTGTTTCTTTTTGAACTTAACTTTTTTTAGGGATGATCCCGTTAGAGGTAATATGGTTTGTAGGCGTAAATAATAATATAATATAAATTAATGATAAATTTCTTACTTAAAATAAAATTATTACGGAAATGTAAAACATTTCCTACCTCTAACGGGATGACTTATGTAGAGCTAATTGTCGTTTTGTCTATTTTTGCTGTAATGTCTTCCATTGTGATGTTTAATTACAGTGGATTTCAAGCAAAAATAGATATTAAAAATCTAGCTAGTGATATTGCCCTAAAAGTCGTGCAGGCCCAGAAATCATCTTTGTCAGGGTTTTTACCACCAGCTACAGAACAATATTCAAGAAGCAACGTTGATACATGGAAACCATCATATGGGGTTTATTTTGATATTACTTCTGATAGTAACAAAAGAAGCTTTGTTTACTTTGTTGATTTAGATTATACTACTCCACCTCAAAATGGATTTTTTGATGGTTCAGGGTCTGGTTGCACATTTGAATGCATAGAACAAATTACCATGACGAGAGGGGATTATATTTCTAGTTTAGAAGTTTTTTATCAAGATAATTTTGTTCCTGAAGGTTTGAATGACTTAACAATATCTTTTTCAAGACCAAATTCTGGTGCAGTCATAAAATCAAGTACAGTTTTTTCAGGTATTATTTCTTACGTTCAAATTACAATTTCTACCCCAAACTCTACCACCGCAAAGATAAAACTTTATCCATCAGGCAGGATACAAGTAAACTAGGTTAGTCATAAAGTAAAAAGTTATAAAGTTCATAAAGTAAAAATGCATAAAAGAAATAACAAAAAAAATACCGGGTTTACAATAATAGAAACAATGATTTCTGTTTCTATTTTCATAATTATTATTATGGCTGGTATGGGCGCTCTTTTAAATGCTAATGCGCTTCATCAAAAATCACAAAGCATGCGTTCCATTTTAGACAGTATGAGTTTTACAATGGAAGATATGTCTAGAAATTTAAGAACAGGGTATCACTATAGATGTTATGATGGTATTTTCCCTTGGAATCAAGATTATGCCCAGACACCTGCTTTAAATACTCCTCAAAGTTGTGCTAATGGTTGGGTTCTTGTATTTGAAGAAGCTAATGGAGAAACTCCTCTTACTCCAGCTCCAAATACAGATTCAAATGCAACCGATCAATGGGCATATCTTATAGGTAGTTATAATGGTAAGGATGGAATCTTTAAATCAACTAAAGGTGGTGGCACATCTGAAGTTCCAGATTGGATTAAATTAACTCCAGACGAAGTTACTATTGACGTAGTTGCTTCCGGTTTTACAGTACTCGGAGCAGAAGCACCCTCTACAGGTGATTTACAACAACCTTTTGTAGTTATTAGATTGGTTGGAAATATAGTTTATAAAGATACTAATACACCTTTTTCTTTACAAACATCAGTCTCGCAAAGAGGAATTGACAGATAAAATGAAAAATTATTTTTTACAAAAGAATAGAGCCTGCCCGCAATGCATAAAGCATAGCTTTTGCAGGCGGGGGTTTACTTTAGTCGAGACGCTTGTCGCTTTGGCTATTTTTACCACTTCTTTACTCGGTATAATGTCTATTTTATCAAGTAGTATTTCCAGCACTTATTATGCTAGACAAAAAATAGTAGCTTCTTATTTAGCTCAAGAAGGCATTGAGTATATTAGAAACATGCGTGACACTTATGTTCTCTACAGTGCTACTGGACAAGATGGCTGGAATGCATTTAATACCAAACTTACTCCGTGTGACGTAAGTGGTAATGGATGTTTCTTTAATGCTGACAATCTTTCTTCTTTATCTAATCCCATTACAAATATGCCAATGACTAATCTTCCACTTACTCTTTGTTCTACTACTGCTTGTTCTGATGGTAATTTATTTTATGATTCAACAACAGGAAAGTATGGTTTTTTCGGTGAACCTACTGTTTATACAAGAAAGATTATTGTAAGTATTATTAGTTCAGACGAAACTAGGGTTTCTTCGACTGTTTCTTGGACACAAGGTTCCGGAAATTACAGTATTGTTTTTACAGAAGATTTATTTAATTGGGTAGAATAATCAAGATAGTTATAAAGTAAAAAGTTATAAAGTTTATAAAGTAAAAAATGAAACATAAAGATTTACAAAAGAATAATAGAGGGTTTGTAATACTTTTTGCCGTTACAATTTCAAGTATTATTTTAGCGATAGCTTTGGGTGTTTCAAATGTAGCATTAAAAGAAATAATGTTCGGCACTTCGGCTAAAGACACAAATGAAGCTTTCTTTGCGGCAGATACAGGTGCAGAATTTGTGCTTTTAAAAGATAAATCTCTTTTTTATACACAACCTGACCCAGGTAATGAATCTTCTTGGTCTGAAATTATTCCTGAAATAAATGGTATAGTTGGCGGTAGTTGTGCTAAAGTGACTATAAGAAAATATTACATTGCTGAGGATATGGTAACTACGGTTATATCTAAAGGATATAATGTCGGAGATGATTTATGTACATCTACCAGTTTGAATCGTATTGAACGTGAGATAAAAATATCTTACTAAATCGCTTGTCGTAGATTATGGATAAAATAGAAGCCCAAAAAAGAATAATAAAATTGCGAAGTGAAATCGCGCGTTTACGAGATGCATATCATGTTAAAAATGCACCGAATGTTACGGATGATGTTTATGATTCATTGACTCGTGAGCTAAAAACACTTTTGCAAAAATATCCAGAATTTAATGATTTAAATGCGCCTGAAAACAGGGTTGCCGGAAAACCGCTTGATAAATTTATTAAAGTAAAACACAAAGTTCGGATGCTTTCTTTAAATGATGTTTTTTCAGAGGAAGAGCTTTATGATTGGGAAAAAAGAATTAAAAAACTTTTACCTCCCGGAAAAACACTCGGTGTTAAGGGCTCCCAAACACCGGGTGTTGGGGAGGGGATGAATTATTTTTGTGAGGTAAAATTTGATGGTTTGGCTGTGTCTTTAATTTATGAAAATAGTAAATTCATTCGTGGTGCTACGAGGGGTGATGGTTTTATTGGAGAAGATATTACAGAAAATTTAAAAACAATAAATTCTATTCCTTTAATACTAAACAAGCCATTTCCGGCATATTTAGAAGTTCGTGGTGAAGCATTGATGAGTAAAAAGACATTAATAAAGTTAAATCTTGAAAATGAAAAGGAGGGCAAGCAGTTATTTGCTAACACCAGAAATGCTGCAGCTGGGAGTCTGCGTCAGCTTGACCCAAATCTTGCCAAAGAAAGGCATTTGGATTTTGTCGCTTATGATTTGATTAGCGAAGGTTTGGTAAAGAATTCTCCCGCCTTCGCCCTCGGAGACATAGGACAGGGAACCCACGGATCCTTGAATTCTTTACCAAACCTTCGTTTACACTCTGAAAAGCACGATATGTTGCGACATTTAGGATTTAAAGTTGAAAAATTAGAAGAGAAATGTAAAAACTTAGAAGAAGTTATTGTTTTTATAAAAAAGTTTGAAAAAATACGTCCTGATTTTCCTTTTGGCACGGACGGTATTGTGATATCAGTAGATGATTTGAAATTACAGGAAATTTTAGGAGTTGTCGGCAAAGCTCCACGATATATGGCAGCTTTTAAGTATCCGGCGGAAAGAGCGACGACTGTGGTAAAAGATATTTTAGTAAATGTTGGGCGCACAGGTGTGCTCACACCACTAGCAGTCTTTGACCCGACTTTGGTTGCTGGTTCTACAGTCTCAAAAGCCACATTGCACAATATGGATCAGATAGAACGTTTAGATTTACGTATAGGGGATACAGTAGTGATAGAAAAAGCGGGGGATGTCATCCCAAAAGTTGTAGAAGTGCTAATTAGAATGCGCACTGGTAAAGAGAAGAAATTCAAAATGCCGACAAGCTGTCCAACTTGTGGGACAAAGATAGAAAAAAAAGAAGATTTAGTTGCAAGTTTTTGCCCGAATCCAAAATGTCCGGCAAAAAATGAAAGATATTTGGAACATTTTGTTTCTGTGTTTGAAATTTATGAACTCGGTCCCAAAATTTTAAGGCGTTTTAAAGATGAAGGGTTAATTACCGATGCAGCAGACATCTTTACTCTTACCAAAGAAGACATTGCTCCACTTGAGCGCTTTGGGGAAAAATCTGCGGATAATATCGTAAAAGAGATAGAAAATAAGAAACATATTACGCTTTCAAAGTTTTTATGGGCGCTCGGGATACTGCATGTGGGTGAGGAAACAGCGCGTGATCTAGCTATTCATTTCGGAACTTTAGAAAAAATGATGTCGTCAGCAAGGACTACCCTTGCTGAGATTAATAGTATAGAAAATATCGGTCCTGCCGTATCAAAAAGCTTACATGAATTTTTTAATGAAAAAAATAATTTAAATTTTATAAAAAAACTAGAGAAAAATGGCGTAGTTATAGAGAAAGCTGAAAAGAAAAAAGCTGGAAAATTTACTGGAATGAATTTTGTTTTAACTGGAACTCTTTCCACGATGTCACGTGAAATAGCGAAAGAAAAAATTCTTAATTTGGGTGGAAAAGTAGTGGGTTCTGTTTCCAAAAATACTTCTTATGTCGTTACTGGCGCTGAACCCGGGTCAAAGTTTAAAACAGCAGAGAAGCTGGGGGTAAAAATCTTGAAAGAAGAAGAGTTTTTGAAGTTATTGAAATGATGCGGAGGCGGTGAGATTTGAACTCACGAGACCCTTTCGAGCCTGCCACCTTTCCAAGGTGGTGGAATAAACCACTATCCGACGCCTCCGTACTCTTAATTTACATTATTTAAAATAAAAAGAAAGTGTTATAATAAACTTATGAATCCCGTTAGAAATTTACAAAATGGGATAAGATTATAAAAATAACAAAATTTGTTGTCTTTATTTATAGAAATATGAGTACGGACAGTATGATTTCTAAACGGGATGAAAGGATATAATTCAAACATAGAAAAAGAGACATTAGCAAATAAGAATTTTAGGAAGGTTCTTTACACAGCAAAACATTGTCAATTAGTTTTAATGAGTTTAAAACCAAATGAAGATATAGGTATGGAAGTCCATACAGACAATGATCAATTCTTTCGTTTTGAACAAGGAGAAGGTAAATGCGTAATCGATGGAAATTTTTACAATCTTGAAAATGGATCAGTTATTATAGTTCCAGCCGGAGCGCAACATAATATTATAAATACTTCCTCCACTCAAGATTTAAAACTTTACACGATTTATTCTCCAGCCCACCACAAAGACGGTGTGGTGAGGGCTACAAAACAGGAAGCAGAAAAAGACAGTCCGGAATTTGATGGAAAGACGACTGAATAGTGGATGAATAATATTCTTAAAAAAATATTATTACTAAATAAAAAAGAAGGGGAAACACCGCTTTCTGCTCTTGAGAGTTTTCGAAAGAAAAATAAAAAATATAAAGATGTAAAAATGACTTATGCTGGACGGCTAGATCCGATGGCAAGCGGATTGTTGCTTGTACTATCAGGAGAGGAGACAAAAAATAAAGAAAAATATCTAGCTTTAGATAAAGAATATGAATTTGAGGTTCTTTTTGGTTTTGCTACGGATACTTATGATATTTTAGGTAAGGTGTTAAAGATAGAAGTTGTGAGGTCTTGCCTCACAATAAAAGAGTTAGGAAAAAAGATAAAAGATAATTTGAAATTTTTTACCGGTAAATTTAAGCAAAAATATCCAATATATTCTTCAAAAACCGTCAAAGGTAAACAGCTTTTCGAATATGCGAGGGTGGGTGAGGAGGTAGAGGTTCCGGAACATGAAGTTTTTGTAAAAGAATTAAAGTTTTTTAAATTGAGAAAGATAAATAATAAAAAACTTTTGGAAAATATAGAAAAAAGAATTAAAAAAATAAAAGGAGATTTCAGGCAAAAAGAGATTTTAAAAATTTGGCACAAAAATCTCACTGTCAAACATCGGGTGTTTGACACTGGATTTTATGTTGCAAGATTTAGAATTAAATGCAGTAGCGGTACATATGTGCGAAGTATTTCGGATGGATTGGGACAGAAGATAGGAATTCCAGCTTTGGCTTTTTCCATCAAAAGAACAAGAATTGGAAATTTAAGATAAGTGGAGTATCATATAACTATGATATTTTCTGCTTTAGTTACGATAATAGGTCTTTCGCTTTTCGAGGCGGTTTCTTCTGTTGATAATGCCATTATCAATGCGGAAGTGCTCTCTACCATGGGTGCCAGGGCAAGGCGCTGGTTTTTGACTTGGGGTATGTTTATTGCTGTTTTTCTCGTTCGTGGACTTTTACCTTTTGTTATAGTTTGGTCTTTTAATACATCCTTGACTCCATTTCAGATTTTATCAGCTGCTTGGTCTAATGATCCTCTCGTTTTGGATTCTATAGAAAAATCAGCTCCGATTCTTCTAGTTGCCGGCGGAGTTTTTCTTTTATTTTTATTTTTACATTGGCTTTTTCTTGAAGAGAAACATTTAGGTTTACCAAAAACAGAGAAATTTTTTATGTCCAAAGGTGTTTGGTTTTATGCCATAGTTTCTATTTTACTCGCAGTTATCTGCTGGTTTGCGCTTAAAGAAAATAGTCTGATGGGCTTTGGGGCGGTAGTCGGTTCAAGTTTGTTTTTTATTACTCATGGTTTCAAACAAAATGCCGAAGAACAAGAAAAAAAATTACTCGGAAGTACTAGTTCGGATTTGAGCAAGCTTTTCTTTTTGGAAATAATTGATACGACTTTTTCTATCGATGGAGTTCTCGGCGCTTTTGCTTTCACACTTTCTGTTCCTTTGATTTTAATTGGAAATGGTTTCGGGGCTTTACTAGTGAGACAAGTCACAATAAGCAATATTGAAAGAATAAAAAAGTATGTTTATTTAAAAAATGGTGCTATGTATTCCATTCTTGTTTTAGGAATAATCATGATCTTGCATAGTTTTGGTTTTAAGATTCCGGAATATGTTTCACCAGTTGTGACGATATTTATTATTCTTTTCTTTTTTTGGAAATCAAAATTACATTTAGAAAATGGCATAAAATAAGATGGTATCTAAATTTGAAGGCGAATTCAATAATGAATATAAAAAGCTGAATAAGTTTCAAAAAGAGGCAGTTGATGCTATTGATGGGCCTGTAATGGTAGTAGCGGGTCCGGGTACTGGCAAGACGCAGACTATTGCATTACGGATTGCAAATATTCTCAAAAAAACGGACATTAAAGCGGACGGAATCTTGTGTCTGACTTTTACCAATTCTGGGGTGGAAGCCATGAAAGAGCGCTTGGTTCGTTATATCGGCGAGGATGGGCAGAAAGTTAATATTTTTACTTTCCATAGTTTCGGAATGAAAATTATAGAGGAGCATTTTAAAGTACTTGGATTGAAAGAAGCTCCGAAACTTTTAGGAGATCTAGACCGAGCGATATTTTTTGACCAAATTTTAAGTGAGAACGAGTGGGAGCACTTGCGCCCGCGTAGCAATAGTTTGCGATATTTTCAAGATCTAAAGTCTCTCCTTTCGCTTTTTAAAAGAGAGAGAATTACGGTAGAGGATTTTGCCTCTGCTATTGAAAAAGAAATAAAATCTCTGGAGGGAGATGAAGAAAATCGCTCCACGAGGGGGGCAAGTAAGGGTAAGCTTAAAAAAGAGACTCTAAAAAAGATAGATGGACTCTTGCGCAGTCGGGAGGTGTCGAAGTTTTTCAAACTTTATGAGCAGGCGAAAAAAGAAAAAAATTTATTGGATTATGATGATGTATTAGAATATTTAGTGAGAATGGTAGAAACTTCCAAAGAAGTTGCATCTACAATACGCGAGAGATATTTATATATTTTAATCGATGAACATCAAGATTCTTCACGAGTGCAGAATGAATTCATAAAAAAAGTTTGGGCAAAAGTCGAGAAGCCTGATATTTTTGTGGTCGGTGATGACAGACAGCTTATCTATGGATTTAGTGGCGCCTCCATAGAATATTTTACTAATTTTCAAAAAACTTTTAAAAATGCGAAATTAATCACCTTGGTTGATAATTATCGTTCTACTCAAGTGATTCTAGATGCCTCACATGCTCTTCTCCAAAGCGTACTCTCCAAAGATAAGCTTCAAAGTCACAGCAGTGAATCGCATCCGATCGGGCTTGTAGAGGCGCATACGGGAGAGGAGGAAATCATCGCCGCCGCGCAGGATATTGCTGGCAGAATGAGACAAGGGATTAATCCGGACAAATGCGCCATATTGGTGCCAAAAAACAGGGAAGTTCGTGAAGCTCTCTTGATATTGCATAAAGAAGGTATACCGATTGGGACTTCTGAGGCTTTGAATCTATTTGATCAAGATGAAGTTTATGCTTTTTTGCGAGTTCTAAAAATAATCAATGATGGAGATCCGGTGTCTCTGGCTTTATCTTTTTTTGATAAAAATTCTGGCCTTTTGCCACTTGAGGCAGACACGTTCCTATCTAGAGAATACATGCGTGATTTTTCTTTTGATAAGCTTCTTTCAAAGTCTTCCACCCTTTTCCCAAGTGGTGGTAATGTAGAAAAATGGATAAAAAGTCTCTCTAAATGGAAAAAAGATTTTAAAAAAAATGATTTAAAATCTTCAATACAAATTTTAGGTAAAGAATTATTCCATGAGAGCGAGGTAGAAAAGAGTGGAAAGAGGCTTGTTTCCGTTGAAGAAATTTTAAATACGATACTCAAGATTTTCGATGAGCATATTGAAAATAATCCAAATATTACTTTGGCCGGCTTTATTTTATATCTAGAGAAGATAATATCTTTTGGAGAAGTCGTGCCGATTGTGACTTTACCCAAAGAAGGAGTAAAAGTTCTGACTTTGCACGGTTCCAAAGGACTCGAGTTTGATTATGTGTGGATTGCTCACATGGACGAAAATTCTTTAAATGGCGGAAAGAGGATGGGCTTTACTTTGCCGGAGGAGATTGCTCTGTCTGTAGAAGAGCGAGATATTGATAGTATAAAACGCAAGCTGTATGTGGCTATCACTAGGGCAAAGAGGTTCTGTACTATTTCTTATGCGCTCTCTCTGGATAAAGAGCGTGAGTGTGAGCTCGCCAAAATAATAGCTGACTTACCCGATGAGGTTTTCAAAAAAGAGAAGGCAAAAGTGCTTTCAAAAAATATTTCTCTAGAAACGAATTTTTCAGGTCCGGTAAAATTGGCAAAAGATAAATATAAAGACAGGTATATTTCCGCTTGGCTCTTAAATAACTTTTTTGAATGTCCTTGGAAGTGGTATTTTAAAAATTTATTGCAATTACCGGAAGCTAAAACTGAGAGTTTGGAATTTGGAGGTAAGGTGCATGATGCAATTGATCAGATTTTGAAATTAAAAAAAGAAATATTACCTGACGACAAACAAGTGGCAAAAGTCGTAAGCTTGTGGATAAAGAATCGCTTAGCACAGATAGCTCCTAATCGTGAAAATGAGAAAAGTCTTTCCGCTAAACATAATAAATTTCCACATCTCTCTATTTACGGCAAGATTGATCTGGTGGAATATCTCGGTAGTGATAGTGCGAGGGTTACAGACTTTAAGACTGGAAGTATCAGAAAAAAGAGTGATGTAGAGAAGAAAGATGAAGAGGGTAGGATGAGCACGTATTTGCGTCAGCTCGCCATATACGTTTATCTTCTTCAAGAATCATTTAAAAATAAATATAAAATTATAGAAGGCAGGCTCGAATTTCTGGAGGCAAAAAATCCAAAAGAAAGTTTATACGATACTGTGATTGGCGATGAGCAGATTGATTTGCTTATTCAAGATATTGCTGACTATGACAGTTTATTGAAATCTGGCGACTGGGCATCTAGACCTTGTCATTTCAAATCTTACGGCAAGCAAAATGCCGTCTGCGAATATTGTAAAATGGCGGAGATTTATAATGGTTCGCAGAAAATTTAACGCACTGTTCCTTTAAAGATTTTTGTCGTTAAATCTTCAATCTTTTTATGAATGCCGTCGATTTCTTCTGAAGTTAAGGTTCTCTCTAGAGAACGATAAGTGATGCGGAAAGCATAGCTTATTTTTCCAGCGCCGAATTTTGCTTCATTTTCATATTTATCCAAAAGTTCTACTTGTTCCACCAGTCCTGGGGCTGTTTCTCTGACGAAATCAAAATAATCGTTCGGAATAAAGTCATTATTGACTATAAAAGAAATGTCACGAACAATAGGTGGATATTTGCTGACTTCTACGAATTTACGCCCTAGCTTGAGCTGTTTTTTTACTCTTTCATCTTCTGACCAGAGCAAGCGAATATCTGGAAGTTGCATGCTGGCAATAGCTAGGCGTTCCAAGCCGAAGCCGAAAGCCCAGCCATGATAGCCTTCTAGTCCTAGATTAGATAAGACTGTTTTTCGCACCATTCCAGAGCCCAACATTTCTATCCATTGGCCGTTGATTTCTGCTTCCATTTCAAAACTTGGGTCCGTATAGGGGAAAG
>MFWK01000018.1:21850-24400 GCA_001786365.1 Candidatus Nomurabacteria bacterium RIFOXYD2_FULL_35_12
GTTTTGCCGAAAATATTTGTCGCTATATCTGTGAGCGCGTTTTTTAAATCTTGTGGAGTAATTTTCTTTTTATCATCTGGTGCTATCAGCCATCCTCCGAATTGATGGAAGACATTCATGTGACGAGCATCTATCTCGTCTTTGCGATAAACTTTGCCGTAACAGATAGCTCCGAGGGTTTCTTTGTTGGCGATTTTCTTTTTTATTTCTGGAAGATTCAGATAGTAATACCAAAATACTGTGTCATGTGTTCTTAAAACATTGTTTTCATTTACATAATAAGTGTCTGATGGACTACGAGCTGGGTGGCCTTCGGGCATGTTGAATAAGTCAAAGAGAATATTTGTTGGCACGATTTCCGGTATTTTTATTTCATCGAAACCTTTAAGAGAAGATACTTCTTTTGCTTTTTTTACTATTTCTTCTAGTGGACTTCCCGGTGTGCGCGATAAATCCGGCATTGAAAGATAGCGTTTCAAGCGCATTGAATTAGCATCAGTTTTTGGCTCCAAGTCTTTTCTTAGTTTCGCTTCTTCAGGGGTAGATATATCGTATTTTGCCATCTTTTCAGTTTAGATAAAAATTACCGAAAAGTAAACCCCCACACTTAATTTTAAGTGTTAGGGTAAAGGTTTTTTGGGGAAAAGAAGACTAGCATTCTATAAGGTTTTTTGATATAATATACGTACATAAACCTGTCCCGTACTAAATTTTGATTAAGTTATTTAAGCAAAATTAGTAATTCAATGGGATAGATATATGTGTTGATATTATTAGTTATAAGTAAAATTTTAGTACTGGGATGGCAAAAGAAAAAGACGCAAAAGATGCATCAAATGGACACCATTATGACGCTTCGGATATCTCGGTTTTAGAGGGTCTAGAGCCCGTACGGCGCCGTCCAGGCATGTATATAGGTACCACAGGCCCGGAAGGGCTTCATCATTTAGTGTGGGAAATTTTTGATAACTCTCGTGATGAAGCGATGGGTGGTTTTTGTAATGACATCGAAGTAGTGCTTCTTCCAAACAATCGCGTTCGCGTGGCGGACAATGGCCGAGGTATACCGGTAGATACTCACAAGAAAACAAAAGTTTCCGCTTTGGAAACAGTCATGACCACTTTGCATGCCGGAGGAAAATTTGGAGGAGAAGGATATAAAGTCTCCGGAGGTTTGCACGGAGTGGGTGCATCAGTTGTAAACGCTCTTTCTATTTACTGTAAAGTTGAGGTTCACAGAGATGGTGGTAAATATATGCAGGAGTATTCTCAAGGTAAGAGAAAGTCTGCTGTAAAGAAAACAGGTGCTTCAAAACTTCACGGTACTATTGTGACTTTTGAACCAGATCAAGAAATTTTCTCCGCCAAAGGCGGATCCGCCTCGGGCGGAAAAGATGAGGGGGTTCGTTTCGATTTAAATACAATAGTAAATCATATTCGTCAGCAAGCTTATTTAGTAAAAGGACTCAGGATTTTAGTGATTGATGCTCGTGGATGGGACAACACAAAAGGGATGGATGATTCCGATGTATTTTATTTCCGAGATTTAGGGCTAGAACTTCCTTCCACCTCTTTTTATTTTGAAGGTGGACTTATTTCTCTCATTAAGTTTTATAATAAATTTGTTAAGCCTGTTCAGAGCACTATTTTTTATGTTGAAAAAGAATTAGACGGTGTGGGTGTAGAAATCGCTCTCCAATATGTGGATGACATTGTGGACCGCATCGT
Source organism: Candidatus Nomurabacteria bacterium RIFOXYD2_FULL_35_12 (assembly GCA_001786365.1). Classification (GTDB taxonomy): domain Bacteria; phylum Patescibacteriota; class Minisyncoccia; order Phycocordibacterales; family UBA9973; genus UBA9973. The sequence goes on from MFWK01000018.1 coordinate 23,579, forward strand.
TCCTTTTGCTAATAATATAAATACTCCCGAAGGTGGCACGCATGTGACAGGTTTCAAGACTGCACTCACAAGGACTCTAAATACTTACTGCAAGAAAAATGAAATGATGAAAGAATCCGAAGGCGGATTTACTGGTGAAGACGTCCTCGAAGGTTTGACTGTCGCTATTTCTGTAAAGCTTCGCGAGATTCAATTCGAAGGTCAGACCAAAGCCAAGCTCGGCAGTATGGAAGCTCAAGGTGCTGTGGCCACAGTGTTCGGCGAGGCATTCAATAATTTCCTTGAAGAAAATCCAGATGAGGCAAGGGCTATAATAAACAAGTCTATACTCGCTCTAAAGGCCCGTAAAGCCGCCAAGGCTGCAAAGGATTCTATTTTACGCAAAGGCGCACTAGAGGGTATGACCCTCCCTGGCAAGCTCGCAGACTGCCAAACTAAAGACGCTTCAGAATCCGAATTGTTCTTGGTGGAGGGAGATTCTGCAGGAGGTAGTGCAAAGCAGGGTAGAGACCGTCGCACGCAAGCCATCCTTCCTCTTCGTGGAAAGATTTTAAATGTTGAACGTGCTCGCATAGACAAGATGCTCGCTTCAAAAGAAGTGAAGTCTTTGGTCATTGCCATGGGCACTTCCATAGGAGACACTTTTGATCTCTCCAAAATGCGTTATCATAAAATAATCATCGCCACAGATGCCGACGTGGACGGTTCACACATTCGCACTTTGCTTTTGACTTTATTTTACAGATATTTCCGCGCAGTTATTGATGCTGGATACATTTACATAGCTCAGCCTCCGCTTTATAAAATAAAAAAAGGTAAAGA
>MFWK01000019.1:0-28421 GCA_001786365.1 Candidatus Nomurabacteria bacterium RIFOXYD2_FULL_35_12
CGACCTATCGCTCTTCAGGCGAAAGCTCTACCACTGAGCTACCTCGGCTTACAACAAACTAACCTATTCATAATACTAAAAAATACAGTTTTTGCAATAGTTTTTTGATAGAGCAAATTATGCTATACTAGATATAATGAGAATCTGTAAATTATGTCATCACGAATTTAAAAACTACCAAAGTAGATGCATTGCTAGATGTGGTTCTTGTAATACTAAAATAAGAAGATTTCGCGCAAAAGCGGCCGCGATTGAATTTTTGGGAGGAAAATGTGAAAAATGTGGGTGGAAAGGAAATCAGGCGACGCTTCAATTTCACCATTTAAAAGGAAAAGATTTTACTATTGGGAATGTGGCAAATAAAAGTTGGGATTCTATAAAGAAAGAAATGCAAAAATGTGTCCTGCTATGCGCAAACTGCCATATGATTGAACATAGCACAAAAGATGGGGATCTATTTCTAAAAGAAGCTTTAAATTATAAAGGTAGAACACTAAAATTTTAAGATAAAAACTACCCAGACATTTATCGTATACTTAAATTTACTTCTTAAAACTTTGAATTATTTTATTAACATCATTCAAATTACTCTGCGCTCCGCTATATACATTCACCATCTGGTCAACATATGGCTGAATAAAATAATACGCGCCCACAGCAGAACCAATAATTAATATCCAATAGATGGCTCTAAAAAAACTCGCCCAACGAGCAGAGCGCCTCATAGAATGCAACATCTTGTTGTTTTCTTCTCCCAAGCTTACGCTCCTTTCTAAAAGTCTTTTTTCTTCTGGTGACATAAGTAAATACTAGCAAAAATAAATAAAAAAATCAAAACTTTGTGTCCTCGCCGGGAGTCGAACCTGGATCAGCTCGTTAGGAGTGAGCCGTTCTATCCATTGAACTACGAGGACAATACTTACAAGACTATACCATACTCAAGACAAACTTCGTTAATAATAGAAAGAACTAATTTTAATAAATTTCCAGACTTTTTTACATCAATTCTACACATACCATATTTTGTTTTTCCACTTTTTCCACCATCATTAAGACGAATAATAAATTTTGATTTAGGAAACTTTGTTATTTTAGACCAATAACTCAAACATACTTTTCTATTCATTCCAGTATATATTCTCATAACAGGAGTTATTTTATCATTTGATACACCAATTATATTTCTTAATATATTCAACCATAAAACAATCATGCGCCCGTCAGAATTTATAAACTGAAATGCCTTTTTTGTTCCCTCTGCCCAATACAACATAGCAAATATTAATATAGATTCTCTATCATCACTCTTAAGTAAATTTATAGATCTAACCTTTGCTTCAATTAGTTTCAATTCTTTACGTTTTTTACTACCTCCTTGTCTTGATTTTATTAAAGATAAAAATTTAGATGATACTTTAACTTTATGAATATGATGCCAAACAGTTGTTTTTGGAATTTGTAACTTAGTCACTAAATCGTTTATACTGTAACCTTTTTGTCGTAATAACTTTAACTTCTTTATCTTTTCTTTTGTGTGTATTCTCATACTGACATTATAACACAGCATTAGATATAACAAAATATTAAAATAAGGAATCTATTAGTTCTATTAAAGTCCAAGAAGTTGAACTATTTTAGGTTTGTTAAAACCAACAACAAATTCATCACCAATGACAATAACTGGCACACCCATCTGCCCACTTTTTGCCACCATTTCTTTCCTTTTTTCAAGATCACTTGCTACATTGTATTCAGTAAAAGCTACACCTTTTTCCTTAAAAAAATCTTTTGCCATATGACAGAAATGACAGGTCGGAGTTGAATAAATTGTTACGTTTTTCATAAAAATATAAAAAATTAATTATTAATGGATTTCTATTATATCATACAAAAATAAAAAGCAAATGAAAGGTACAGGATATAAAAAGATAGCCATCACAAGAGAAGCCGATGAGGGCTATCCTTGTAATGGCCTTGATGTTCTCAGCTTTCCGCTGGAACCGATGCTTTGTTCCGGTAGTAAACCCCCTTATCTTTCGGCAAGGATGGCAACATGGTCGTTAGAAGTTTAAACTCAAAGTCGAACCTTTGCCTCTTTGGAGAAGACAGATTTTGGTTCTTCTTCTTCCATGGAGCACTTTCATACTCAAGTTATTCTTCTCGTTCAGCCAGTTTGACGTCCGACGCACGACATTTCAAGTGGTTGAAAGCAACTTTAGGAATGTCATCGTCGTCGTGCCATTCTTCCATGGGCGTATTCGTCGCACCTTCTAACACCGTAAGAACCCTGATGAAACGTCGGACATCCTTTGAATAGCCGTCGAACAAGATGCCGAGGATTGCACAGAACAGCGAACCCATGAGGAAACCTCCGACTATCCCCCACAGGCTAAGAGTGCTGCCTGTCATAATACACAACCTAAATTCCAAGTCTATCATCCACCACAGGAGAAGCACTACGATGTTTGTCCATGCATACAACCACAGCCACCAAAGGTCTAAGGCTCTTCCGACAGGATTGAACTTAGACCCAGTCTGCTCTTTCCACGATACGGACAACTTTGCGAGCCAACCATTGGAGGTTTTTCTACGAGCGATTTTTACCAACTTTACAAGGTTCATATCTGCGCTACCTTCCTCTTTCCCCGATTCAAAATCAACGGCATTCTTTTGCATTCGCAAAGGTTTCAGCCTCTTTGAACTTTCGTTAATCCGGATAGGTGAAGGGGAATTTCGCTATCCATTTACAGTAATACCAAAAAAGGGCTACAAATCAATAGTGCGGGATGGGGTAATCGAAACCCCGTCTAATCCTTGGGAAGGACTCATTCTACCACTAAACTAATCCCGCTTTATTTATATATTACAGCTTATTTATTTTAATATCTTTTGAATGCTTTTCTGCCTCTTTTATTCCCTTCTCCATCATTATTACAGCTTCGAGTGGATGCTTGCCATTTGCAGACTCTTCTGAGAGCATCACAGCATCCGCGCCGTTTATGATAGCATAAGCCACATCTGTGACTTCTGCGCGAGTAGGCTCTGTATTTTCTGTCATTGAGAGCATCATCTGAGTCGCCACGATTACTGGCTTGCCTGCTGTCTTACATTTTTTAATAATATCTTTTTCAATAAATGGAATCTGCTCCAAAGGAATTTCGTTTCCCAAATCCCCTCGCGCAATCATAATAGCATCAGCAACTTTTATTATTTCATCAATATTATGAACTGCAATTTTACGTTCTATTTTTGCAATAATTGGAATAACTTTTCCAAATTCACGCATTTTCTCTCTCAATTTTAAAACATCTTCAGCGTTTCCAACAAAAGACATAGCTATGTAATCCACCTTCTCTACTATGCCGAATTCTAAATCAACCACATCTTTGCAAGTTAGAGCTTCTATAGCCTTATAGTCAAATTTATGCCCATTTTTTCCTTGAATTCTGGGGCCGGATAAATCTAGAATAATCGGAATATGCCTACCCACCTTCTCTGCCATTTCCCTGATGTTTTTAATATATTCTGAATGCTCTCCATAAGTGCCCCAAGAAGAATTTAAACGAGCGACGTCCATATTATGCTCTATCATTTCTCGAACTATTTTCTTGCCTTCAGAAGACGGCCCGATGGTAGCAACGATTTGTGCTTTTGAATTCATATTATTTAGATATCTCTATTAATCTTTGATATTTTACCATTCTTTCCGGCCTAAAAGAAGAACCGGTTTTTAAACCAAAACAACTAAAAGCATAAGCTAAATCTGAAATAAAATCGTCATTTGTTTCACCGCTCCTGTGGCTTACAATGATTTCTATATTATTTTCTCTTGCTAACCTCATCGTCTCTAGTGTCTCCGACAATGTGCCAATTTGATTTGGTTTGATAATCATCGCATTTACGCTTCCTTTTTCTATGGCTTTCTTTAATAAAATTTGATTGGAAACAGTCAGGTCATCCCCAACAATAAACAAACTATCTTTTACATCTTTTATCTTTTTGAAACTTTCAAAATCTTCTTCATCAAATGGATCTTCGATAGAAAATAAATTAAATTTAGAAATTAAAGATTTATAAATTACAAACAATTCTTCTTTCGTAACTTTTTTTTCAGCAATCTCATAAATACCATCCTTGAAAAACGAAGAGGAAGCCACATCGAGAGATAAATAAACTTTATCTTGTAAATTATTCTGTTTGATAGCCTCAGTTAAATATAAAAGCGGTTTACGAATATCTTTTGTCTTTGGAGCAAAACCTCCTTCATCACCTAAAACGAGAGATTCCTCTCCTAAATCTTTTGTAATTATTTCTTTTAAAGTATTTTGTATTTTAATACTCATATCCAAAGCTTCCGTCGCATCTTCCACATTTGGTATTACATGATATTCCTGAAAAGCTAGGCCATTGTCCGTATGCTTGCCACCTTCTAATAAATTTATAAAAAGATACGGCACCTTGCGTGAAGGTTTTATCTCTATGAGAGTTTGCAGATATTGATACACTTCTTGGTTTGTAACTTTTGCCGCTGTTTTTGCGCAAGCAATACTGACACCAACCATAGAATTAGCACCCAGATTATCTTTATTTTTAGTTCCATCCAACTCAATCATCAACCTGTCTATTTCTTTTTGATTCAAAACATCTTGGCCAACTAAAGCGCTCGCGATAACTGTATTTACTTTTTTAATTGCATTTTGCACGCCTTTGCCATCAACATCGCGTAATTCATGCGCTTCATGAATGCCTGTGCTCGCTCCTGAAGGTACAGAAAAACTATCAGATATATCACCGACAAAAACTGATACTTTTATTGTGGGATTTTCCCGTGAATCTTTTATTTCTTCCGCTAAAATTTTACTTATTTTATAATTCTCTTGTCTTGTCATTATGCTTTTAATTTTAACATATTTTTGCTACTATACGAAATACATGGATCCCGTTAGAAGCCGCGATCGCAATATAAATATAAACAAAAATATGAAAATAAATATAGATAAAATTAATAACTTAATATATCAGACACGCGAGTTGATCGCGATCTGCTTCTAACGGGATGGATATATTAATAAAAGCCAGAAATTACATATTGGAGAAAAAATATAAATGGATTTTAAAGCCCATTTTTTTTCAGATTGATGCTGAAAAAATTCATGATTATATGATTATATTTGGCCAGTTTTTAGGTAAATATTCCATCACTAAAAAAATAACCGGCTTTTTCTTTAATTATTCAAATCCATCCCTTAATCAAAATATCTTGGGTATAAATTTTAAAAATCCCGTCGGTCTTTCGGCTGGCTTTGATAAAAATGCCAATTTGATTGATATTTTACCTTCAGTCGGTTTTGGTTTTACAGAAATTGGTTCGATCACCGGGGAGGCTTGTGAAGGCAATCCAAAGCCACGTCTTTGGAGATTAAGGGAATCAAAATCTTTAGCTGTTTATTACGGTTTAAAAAATGACGGTTGTGAAATCATTTCTAAAAAATTAAAAAAACTAAATGACAAAAAATTTGATATACCAGTTGGAATTAATATAGCAAAAACTAACAGTAGAGAGACAGTTGATACAAAAAAAGCAATTGAAGATTATTTCAAAGCATACAAAGCTTTCACTGATATTGGTGACTATTTTACCATCAATATCAGCTGTCCAAATGCTTTCGGCGGGCAACCTTTTACTGATAGTATAAAATTAGATGCATTACTTCAAAAAATCTTTTCTCTTCCTAAAAATAAACCAATCTTTTTAAAATTGTCTCCTGATTTAAATCAAAAAGAAATAGATGAAATAATTGACGTGGCAGTAAAATGGAAAATCGATGGCTTCATCTGTACAAACCTTACAAGAAATCGTAATAATATAAACATCATAGATAAAATGGTCCCAGAATTTGGCGGACTTTCCGGAAAAGTAGTGGAAGATTTATCTTTAGAATTAATTAAATATATTTACAAAAAAACAGGTAGCAAAGCAAGTAGATTTGTATTAATCGGCTCAGGTGGAGTATTCACAGCCGAGGATGCTTATAGAAAAATAAAAGCTGGCGCTTCACTCGTGCAAATTATGACTGGAATGATTTTCGAAGGCCCGCAAGCAATCAGCTCCATAAACCTCGGGCTGGTAGAGCTCCTCCAAAAAGACGGCTACAAAAACATCTCCGAAGCGATAGGAAAAGAGTAGAAAATGGATATAAAAATAAAGACGGGTGCCTCCGATGGAAGCACCCGGCCAGAAAACTGGACTTGGTAAATTGTTTGTAGTTTTCGTTATGATTAGAGCTTTGGACCGATCAAAGCAAACTGTCTCGCCCTAATCAAATGAATTGATTCCAGGGTATTAGAGACCATCATGACATCGAGCTTCCTTGCCCCATCAGAATCCACCCCACCAAATAGCGAAAGCAAAGGATTATTTTTGTTGCCGAAGAATGTAATCACAACGAAGATACACGCATCGGCAACCCCTGGACCCATCTGGGCTTCAGCCCTACTGGCTTTTTCACGAACCTCATCGAAGACTTTTCGATTACTTTCTCCAAGGGGGATTACCACCGCCCCGGCAATAGGAAAGTGGATTGGAGCATGCCCCACTTCGACAAGTTCAACAACACAATCCACCAACTTGTTGGCATAGTGGAACATCTTTGTCTTCCTGAACTCATCGTCACGCTTCAACAGAAACTGCAACCTCTTGTCATGGAACTTAGTAACCTTCTTCATAATTTATCCTTTCATGGAATGGCTTATTTTGGCCGGTTTACTACACACGAAATCATTTCGTGTTATCTAAATAGATTGTGTATAAATTAAAAATATTTGTTAAGAAAACCTTATTTCTTCGTGAGTAGAATCATCAAGTCAGAAACGTTTGCACCAGTAGGGCCGGTCATATATTTTACACCTTCCTTTTCGCAAGGACAGTCCTTGCGAAAGGTGGTTCATTCTCGATAAAATAGTTTTCTATAAAATCTTTAAAAGATTGGAGACCGCTAAAGTAGTCTGGAAAACTTTCCGGCTTAATTATATTCTTTTCAACTCTAGCCTTCCCAATATAATCACAATAACTTGAATACTTATAGGACTCAAGGAATTTTTTCATTTCGACTGATGGTTTTTTATTTACTTGTTCTTCCCAATTAGGAAATTTTATCTCTAAAGAATTTATATGGATATAAGCAAAAAGTTGCCTCATATAATTATCATCATTTCCAATTAATTTTGATTTGAAAGGCCCGCCAAAAAGTGCTCCTGTTCTCTGATATTTAATATTAAAAAACATAGAATACCCTGTCCCTAATTTTTTCATGAATTTAGTAATTCCCCCATCAACCTCTTGTTTGACCAACAAATGAAAATGGTTCGTCATTATGCACCATGCTCCTATAGAAACAAGAGTTTCTCCTTTATCTAAAACTAAAATTTCCTCAAATGTTTTATGTTGCTTATTTAAAAAATCATCAAGACGAAAAGAATCATTAGAATTTGCAAGATAAAGAAGTATCATAAAACGTTCATAATCTCTCTTTAATTTAAAAATTATTCTTTTATCTATACCACGATTATAAATGTGATAATACTCACCAGTTACAAATGGATCTTTTCTTAACATTCACATATTATAATAAGCAACCAGACTTTTCGCAAGGACTGTCCTTGCGAAAAGTCCTTGCGAAAATTATTTTGAAAGACTGACCCACATATGCTCAAACAAAAAATGAGTAATCTTAAACATTAGCTCATCTTCTACAATGACAATTTTGATTTTATTATTATCTTTTGAAATTAAGCAAATATTATTTCCAAACAGCGCTAAAACAGCAGGAATATCAAAATCTTTCTCCAAAAAACGAAAGTGCCTTTGCTCGCCAATCATCTGGCTGAATTTAAAGATCCTGCTCACAGTGCATGTGCATGAATTCATCAACGAAGAGGCCTTACACTTATTGAGATAGCCTCTCACATCGCCCTCTACACCTCTGGTCGGTTTCCGACCAAGTTAAGTAGAGGGCTTCTTTTTTATTTCTTCGTCAATAAAATCATCAAATCTGAAACATTTGCGCCAGTGGGGCCGGTCATAATCATGTCACCGGACTTTTGGAATACTGGATAAGCGTCGAAGCGGTCCAAGGCATCTTTTACATCTATATTTAACTTTTTTATATTTTCTATTGTATTTTTGTCCACTACTGCTCCAGCTGAGTCGGAATTGTCCATCCCATCGGAAGCAAGAGGTATCAATACTGAATCTTCGTCAATCAAACCATTTTGAATTGCTTCTAATCCCATATATAAATTCCTCCCCCCGCTTCCCCCTTTTTTATTCACTACGAGCTTTGGCTCACCGGCTGCAAGGACAACTGTATTTTCAGATTTTCCACTAAAAATCTTTCCGAGCGCTATTCCCGTCTCATCATATAATTCAGTTGAGGCAATCTTTGTATTAAAACCAAGTTCTTTAGCTTTTTTCTCCATCGCCTCTACCGCTGTAGTATTCGAAACTAATACAAAATTATGAACTTTTTCAAAATATTTATCTTCTTTTGGAGTTTCAATTAAAATAAATTTACCAAGATTATATTTATCTATGATAGCTTCTGCATCAGCTATCGTACTCTTGTCTTTATAAGTCGGTCCAGACGCCACATCACAAAAATTATTCCCCGGTATATCAGAAAAGATTATCCCAATAACTGTCGCCGGATATGCGAGCTTTGCCAGACCTCCACCCTTTAAAATTGAAATGTGTTTTCGAATTGTGTTCATCTCTGTAATTTTCTGTCCGTATTTTAAAAATTCATCATAAAGAGAATTATTCTGCTTGCATTCATCTTCTGAATAGCACAAAAGTGAAGACCCTCCTCCAGAAACAAGCACAATAATCAAGTCTTCTGCTGTGGAATCTTTGACTATTTTATATATCTTTTCTCCGGCATCTATGTTTGACTGGCTTGGCTTTGGATGAGTGCCAATAAAATTTTCAACGTATTTAAGATTATCAATTTCACGCAAACTGACAACAGCGCCTATTTTAATTTTAGACCCCAGCACTTGCTCTATAGCCAGCGCCGCTAAAGCGGAAGCTTTACCAAAACCAACTACTTTTATATTTTTAAATTTCGATAAAATAAAACTTTCCCCCATAATACTCAAAACATCATTTTCTAATTTGATAGAATTTGAAATGACGTTTGATGTGCTGATAGACTCGAGTCCACTCTCAGCAATCTGTAAAGCTAATTTACGATTCGGAGTCGTTGCTAGTTCATCAAAATTTTTAATCCAACGTGTAGCCATCCCGGTACTAAAATTTTAAATTATTAATAATATTGACCATTTGTTTTTTCATAAAATTTAGTACGGGACAGGTATTATTTAACAAGATTTATAGGATTATTAGAAATAAAACCAGCAATGTTGCTGACCGTGACTTTCATAATTTCTTCTTCCGCTTCTTTTGAATAAAAAGCAATATGCGGAGTGACTATGACTTGAGGCATATCTATCAAGGCATGATCTTGCAATAAAGTCTTGTAATTCTTTATTGCATTTATTTTTCCACTAGTTAAAATTTTAATTTCTTCTTTCAAATTCCTCTCATCTTCCAAGACGTCTAGTCCAGCTCCGGCAATGATTCCCTTCTTTAAACCCCAAAGCAAAGCCTCTGTATCAATAAGCGCGCCACGAGCCGTATTTATCAAATACACTCCTTCTTTCATTTTTATAATGTTTTCTTTATTTATTAAATGATGATTTTCTTTGGTATATGGAGTATGTAAAGTGATAACATCAGAATTTGAAATAACTTCTACAAAACTCTTGTATTCAAAATTATTTTCTTTTGCAAAAACCAAATCTGGATATAAATCATAAGCAATAACATTCATACCAAAACCACGGGCAATCTTTATCACATTTTTACCAATTTTCCCCGTACCGATGACACCCAGAATTTTCCCTTTTAAATCAAAACCACGCAATGCATCAATATTAAAATTATCTTCTTGTCGTAATTGATTATTGGCTTTTTCAACTTTTCTGGAAAGATTCAAAAGGAGAGCAAAGACAAACTCTGCAACTGTCACAGACCCATAAGCCGGAACATTTGAAACTTTTATCCCCTTTCTGGCGCAATAATCTGTATCAATATGCTCAAAACCAGTGGAACTGGTATTTATAAATTTTAATTTCGGTAAGGAATCAATGACTTTTTTATTAACTGATGAATTAGTAAAAACAGATACAATCTCTGCATCTTTGACTGAATTCACATTTTCTTCACTTAACCTTTCTATAAAAAAAGAAACTTCATCATTCGGAAATAACTTTTCCAAAGCCTTCTTTTCTTTATCTTGAATTTCATTAAAAATCTCAAAAAATACGATTTTCATGCTGTAATTATATCACAAATAAGGCTTAATTAACATAATTTATTTAAACCAGTTCGTAAAAAAAGAAAAGAAACCACCCGTATTTGCTTCTGCAGGGACTTTTGCCGAATTTTTATCTTCAACCACAATAATCACCCCTTCTCCATCTTTCGCTAAACCAAATTTTTCCCTTATACTTTCCTCTACTCCACTATCTGTTTTTAATTTAGAAATACCTGTCGAAAGCTTGTCTTTTTCTTTCTGTAATTCTAAAACTTTTTCTTCTGCTATTTTTCTATTCTCTATAGTGGATTGCATCTTTCCCATAAAACCAACAACTCCCCAAGCAAAAATAAATACCAAAATACCCAAAAACACCAAAACAGGCTTTGATTGCATTATATTTCTCCAGCCTCTCTTTTTTTGAAAACTTTTCATGATGTGCTATATTAAGTATATGTTTTTCAACAAGAAAAATCAAAAGAAAATACAAGTAGTTTGGGCAGTCGTCAGCATCCTCATCATTGTCAGCATGATTTTACTATACTCGCCTATCTTTAATATAAAATAAAAAAACTCGTTGAGGCATAACTTTTTTATTCTGAACTACTTAAAGTAGCTAAATTTACATAATTTTAAGAAACGTGTGGGTCCCCTGTCCTTATGACCTCGAGGGCGCAGTTTCAAGAAATTATGTAAATTTAGCTACTCACTAGAACGCATCATTTTCAAGAATACATCTTGAGGGATGTTTACTCGGCCACGTTCTTTCATTTTCTTCTTGCCTTTCTTTTGCTTCTCGCGAAGTTTCATTTTACGTGTGATATCACCTCCATACATATGGGCAGTGACGTCTTTTTTCATACCGGAAAGTGTGCGTGATGAAATAATTCGGCCAAACGCTTTTCCTTGAATTTTCAAAGTAAACATTTGTCTAGGTAAAAGACTCTCTAATTTATCGACGGACTCCTGTGCTTCAATTTCCACTCTTTTCTTGGAAATAACTTTCGAAAAAGCTGGAACTGCTTCATCCGCAACCAATACGTCGAGTCTGGTAACATCTGCCTTACGATTTTCAGCTATATCATAAGAAATAGACCCATAGCCCGAAGTAGTGCTTTTTAATTCATCAAAGAAATTACGCATAAGCTCTCGCAGTGGCATCCTGATAGAGATGGATGACCTATTGTCTCCAAAATTTTCTGTATCTCCTACCTCTCCTTCATGGTCAAATAATATTTGCATAATATTACCCAAATAATTTGATGGAGTAATTATTTTTGCATTAACCCATGGCTCAAAAACATTTTTAATACTACTGTCATCAGGAAAAAAATATGGTGAATAAATTTTCTCTTTCTTTCCATTGTTATTTTCTACTTCATAAACAATAGAAGGCGTAGTAATGACTAAATTTAAATTAAACTCTCTTTTCATTCTCTCAGTTATGATTTCTAAATGAAGCATGCCGAGGAAACCACAACGAAAACCTCGTCCGAGAGACCCCGAAGATTCTTCTTCATAAGAAAAAGAAGAATCGGAAAGTTTCAGTTTGCCTAAAGCTTGTTTTAATAAAGTAAAATCATCCGCATCTTCCGGAAAAATACTCGCCCAAACCACTGGCATAGGTTGCATATATCCAGAAAGAGCTGGCATAGGATTTGCGAATTTTGTAATCGTATCTCCGACAGAAGCGATACCCGGCTTTTTTATCCCAGTCACAATATAACCGATCTCACCCGAAGAAAGAGATTCGCGAGCTGTTTCTTCTGGAGAAAAAGTTCCAACCTCGAGTGCAATAAATTTCTCACCTGATACTGCAAAAATTAAACTCTCGCCTTTTCTAACTTTACCATCAAGCACTCGCACGAAAACTATAACTCCTCGATGATTTGAATATTTAAAATCAAAAATGAGCGCACGTAACACGTTGTCGCTTTTATTTTCATGAGTCTCTACTGGCGCAGGAATACGTTTTATAATTTCTTGCAATAAATTTTCTACTCCTTCACCTGTGCGCCCAGATACTTGTAAAATCTCTTCTTCATTACAATTTAAAAGCTTCACAACCTCTTCTTTTACATCCGAAATTCTAGCAAGCGGAGAATCAATCTTTGTAATGACAGGAATTATCACATTAGCCTCTTCACCCCGCCCATCTCTAGGGCGGGGCAAGCGCGCCATAGCGAGCGTAGTGAGCGTTTGAGCCTGAACCCCTTGTGTAGAGTCAATCAATAAAATAGAGCCTTCTACCGCCTTTAAAGCACGAGAAACCTCGTAGGAAAAGTCCACATGCCCAGGGGTGTCAATAAGATTTAAGACATATTTTTCCTTATTAAAAACATACTCCATTCTCACAGGTTGCATCTTAATAGTGATTCCACGTTCTCGTTCCAACTCCATAGAATCGAGCACTTGGTCACGCATTAAACGTTCTGGAACAGTGTGTGTAATTTCAAGCATTCTATCTGCCAAAGTGCTTTTGCCATGGTCAATGTGCGCAATTATTGAAAAATTTCTGATATGTTTTAAATCCATAAATTAAATTCTATTTTTAAATCCTCCCGCCTGAAGATCCCAAAGTTTTTTATACAAACCATCTTTTTTCTTTAGAAGTTCATTATGAACTCCGTCTTCTATGATTTTTCCTTTTTCAATAACAATAATTCTATCCATTTCTCTAATAGTTGAAAGTCTATGTGCAATGACGATTGTCGTCTTGCCTTTTATTAGTTTATGAAGTGCATCTTGAATTAAAGATTCTGAATGGGAATCCAGAGAACTCGTCGCTTCATCTAAAATAAGAATTGGAGCATCTTTCAAAATAGCACGAGCAATAGCTACACGTTGGCGTTCTCCACCAGAAAGTTTAACCCCTCTTTCTCCTACATAAGTTTCATAACCATGTGGTAATGCATCAATAAATTCGTCACAATGAGCGAGATGAGCGGCTATCAATACTTCTTCATCGGTCGCGTCTCTCCTACCATAACGAATATTTTCCATCAAGGTACGATGGAATAAAATAGGGTCTTGCGGAACAAAAGATATTTTTTCTCGAAGATTTTTTTGAGAAATTTTACTTATATCAATTCCATCAATTGTAATCTTTCCGGAAGTTAAATTGAATAATCTAAGGAGAAGACGCATGAAAGTCGTTTTTCCAGCCCCTGAAGAACCGACAATTGCAATTTTCTGCCCAGATGGAATTGTTAAGAAAAAACCATCTAATACCTTTAGATTATTATTTTCATAAATATATGTAACATTATCAAATACCACTTCTCCTTTTATGTTACCCATTGCCTTAACTGATTTATCAATAATTTCATAAGGTGTACTTAAGATTCCAGCCATTTCTTGCGCATCAGCAAAGTTTTCATAATATGCACGCACAAGGGAACCAAAACTCCAGAGATTTTCTATTAAACGAATTAAGTAATTTTGCAACAAAACAATAACCGGCAAGGTTATAAGTCCAAGCTTCCAGTCGCCAAGAACAATCCAAAAAATAATAAATTCAATCAAAAACGAATAAAAACTTTCTAAAGAGCTAAGTCCTTCCCATAAATACCAATTAAAAACTTTTTTCTTTCTTTGCTCCTCCACAACTCCACCTATAAGCTCTTTTTCATATTCATGACCTGTAAATAATTGAATTGAAGAATGGTTTCCAATTGAGTCAGACAAAGCACCAGTAGTTTTTGAATCCGCTTCTGAAGCTATAACATCGTATTTTAATTTCAAACGGATATAAATAAAAGCTGTTAACAAAAACACTACACAAAAAATTCCTAAAATAAGAGAGTATTTCGGAAGTAAAGTATAAATTGCAATAATGGTACCTATCCCGCGAACAAAAAGTGGCAATCCGTCAGACATTATTCTGTCAGTAATCTGTTCAAAAGCTCTGGCATATTTATTTATCCTTTGAGTTAAAGAACCAGTAAAATTATTCGCAAAAAATGAATAAGAGTGACCAATCAAATAAGAAAAAGCTTGCTTTCGAAGTCCGGCAATAGTTCTCGCTTCAAAATATGCAAGAGAAAAACCTGAAATTCTACGAAAAGCCCAACGAAAGAAATTTAATAACAAAATAAAAAGAATTATAGATTTAGCCACCGGAACAATTGCAAAATTATTAGTACTTAGAACATTCCAAAGTTTTAAGTACTGAAGTGGAACAAGAATATCAAGGGCAGAACTAATTATTGTAAGGATAATAACAGCAAAAAAGGACACCTTGTAATGCCTCATCTCCTGCCAAAAATATTTAAGCACCAATCCTCGGTGCAATTTTGAATAGTCCTTTTCTGTGTTTTGCATGTATATAAAGCCTATTCTAACAGAAAAAGCCTATGTTTCAAACCCCCACACCTTTCTTGGTATCGCTTTTTATTCTGCAGATAAAAATAATTAAGAAAAATAATTTTTTATATAATATTATGATTATGGTGTTAATTATGTTGAAAAAGCAGAATAATACCAAGAAAGGTGTGGGGGTCAAAGCTCTTCTTGAGGTGGAGCGATAATCACCGCTTTCCAGAACTTGGTTTTCAAGACTTTCTGAAGGTCTTTGAGCTCTTCATTTTGAAGTAAATGTAAGACTAAAATAGCAACAAATATGCCCGCTATGCCAGAAATAAATCCTTGTAAAAATACTCCCCAAAATGTCGTAGTGCCAAAAATCGGTGAAAGAATATTTAAACCAATATAAGCCGTCAAGCCGAGGAAAAATGATGCGCCCAAACTCTGAAAGAAAGTTTTAGTGATAAAAGATTCCCCTTTCATAAAATCTCTCCTGACAAAAAACCAAAGCAAAATAGAATTTAAAATAGTGCCGACAGAATAAGCAAGAGGCAACATCAATACCTCGGTGCCGGGAATATCACTCACTTTTAATATTGATTCTATGAAGAAACGAAATACTGATACGTTTTGAAAAAGAAAAGTGAAGAAAAAAGATAAAAATACAATCAAAATAGAACAAGAAAAATTTACTATCAAAGGACGCTTTGTGTCACCATTGGCATAATAAGAACGAGAAAGAAGGGTGATCATGCCTTGCGCTAAAATCGAAAAAGAAAAAACTGCCAAACAAGCAGCCACTAGACGAGTAGACTCCCAAGAGAAACTTCCTGAACCGAGTATAACGCGCACTATCTGGGCACGGACAACAATAAAGAGAAATATAACCGGAAAAGACCAAAAGACTATTTGTCGAGCCGCGGATTTTAAATGATTTTTAAATTCATCCATTTTTCCCATAGAAACTGATTTCGCTAAAGTGGGAAAAGCAGCTACTGCATAAGAAATGCCTATAATGTTCAGAGGAACAGACTGAAGGTTGAAAGCAAAATTAAATATGGAAATAGAACCACTTTTCAAAAATGAAGCAAGAGAAATTATGGCAATCAAAGCAATGTTGTTAAAAGCAAGACCAAGAGTCCTAGGAAGTGAAGTGATGACAACACTTTTTATGTCTTTAAAATTAATAGAAAGGAAGGGTAAAGAAAATCTGGGTGTAAATCCACAAGAGCTAGAAGCAATGGCTTGAATAATAAAATGCATCAATGCGCCAAAGGCGACACCTAAAGCCAAACCATAAATACCAAAAAAACGATAAAAAAATGTCACTCCGACAATTATTCCTAAATTGTAAAAAATCGGGCTTAAAGCATAAATAAAAAATTTTCTAAAAAGCTGGGTAACTGTGCCAAAAAGATTTGAAAGTCCTAAAAGTATCGGAGAGAGCAACATTATACGAGAAAGGATGATTAATTCTTTTTGGAAAAATGGTGTAAAACCTGGAGCGATAATAGAAACCAAAAATGGCATTAATAAAAATGCAACAAAAGAGACAGCTACTATAATAATAAAAAAAATAGTAAAAATATCATTTAAAAATTTCTGCGATTCTTCTGTTACTTCTTCACCTTTCCCGCCTGCCGATTGGCGGGCAGGCATCTTGGCTACCAAGAAAGGAATGAGCACTGTCACAGAAGCGAGTGATGCTATACAAATAAAGATAAGGTCTGGAACACGAAAAGCTGCATAATAAACGTCGAGCGATGACGAAGGACCGATAAAATAAGCAATAGAACGGTCACGAAAAAGCGCCAAAATCTGAGAAAGTAAAGTAAAAAAACCCAAAACAAGCGCCGCTTGATTTATATTTATAGATTCTTTACTAAAAATTCTAAAAATTTTCTCCATATTTAATAAACAAAATCAAAAATATTACACAACTATATTAATAAGCCTATTTTTCACGTAAATTACCTTTTTTATCTCTTTACCGGACAAATGCCTCGAAACAGTTTCATTAGAAATTGCTTGTTTTTTGACTTCTTCTTCAGAAATTTCGGCTCTTATCATTATCTCAGCTCGGACTTTGCCATTTATCTGCACTACTATTTTTATTTGCTTATTTTTTATTTTTGAAAGATCATACACAGGCCATGATTCGAAATTAATTGAATTTTTGTGTCCCAGTATTTTCCAGAGTCCTTCGGTCATATGCGGTGCAAAAGGAGAAAGGAGCTTTAAAAAAGTTTCATACACATCTTGTGATATAAAATCTAATTTCCCTATTTCATTCACAAAAATCATAAGCGTGGAAATAGCTGTGTTAAATTTCATTTCTTCTATGTCTTCTGACACTTTCTTTATCGTTTTTTCAATCTCAAACTCTGTATATTTTTTATTTTTTTGTACTTTATATTGCAAGTTCCATACTCGCTCCAAAAATCTTCTAGACCCAATGATACTGTCAGTAGACCAAGCGACGGATTGATCAAATGGCCCTATAAACATTTCATAAATTCGCAAAGTATCGGCTCCATAAATTTTAATTATTTCATCCGGATTTATGACATTACCTTTTGATTTTGACATTTTCACTCCCCCTTCAGCCAAAATCATCCCATGGGAAGTTCTTTTTGCATAAGGTTCAGAAGTAGGAACAACTCCAATATCAAAAAGGAATTTATGCCAGAAACGAGAATACAAAAGATGTAGAGTCGTGTGCTCCATTCCCCCGTTATACCAATCCACCCCGCTGTGGCGTGGGTCATTTCCAAGCCAATATTTAAGTTTCTTAAAATCTGCAAAGGATTTTTTATTTTTCGGATCAATATAACGAAGAAAATACCAACTCGAACCAGCCCAGTTTGGCATTGTGTCTGTTTCCCTCTTTGCATGCCCTTTACATTTTGGACATTTTACATTGACCCATTTTGTAATATTCGCGAGGGGAGACTCTCCGCTATCCGTCGGCTGATAATTCTTTACTTTCGGAAGCTCCACTGGCAAATCACGTTCCGGCACCGGAACCCATCCGCATTTTTCACAATTTATCATCGGAATAGGCTCGCCCCAATATCTCTGCCTAGAAAAAACCCAATCACGAAGTTTGAATTGAGTAATTTTCTTTCCGTAATCTTTAAAACCTGCCTTCTTATAATTTTCAATAATTGGTAATTTATATTTTTCTGCAAATTCTTTGTCACGTTCATCATCTGCGGGTACACCCATGATTGCCCCCGTGCCATATTCTGCCGAAACATAATTAACAACAAATACCGGCAACATTTCACCATTCGCAGGATTTTTTGCTTTTAACCCAGTATCAACACCAATCTTTTCCTTATTTTCTCGATCTATTTCTATTTTGATGCCAAAATCTTTACCGGTAATTTTCTTGGCAATTTCCGGAGCCAAAGCAATAAAAGTCGCTCCAAAAATCGTATCCGGTCGAGTCGTAAAAACTTTGATTGCTGTCGGGTGTCCAACACCCGACAGCCTAAATTCTATCTCAACTCCCTCAGACCTCCCTATCCAATTTCTTTGTTGAATTTTTATTTTTTCTAGAAAATTTACATCATCTAAATCTTTATCTAATCTCTCGGCATATTTTGTGATAGCGAGCATCCACTGCTCTTTTTCGCGCTTTTCCACCTCCGTTCCACAACGCTCACAACATCCGTCTACCACTTCTTCATTTGCAAGACCAATTTTATCTTTTGGGCACCAATTTATATTTATCTTATCTTTATAAGCTAAACCTTTTTCATACATTTTCAAAAATATCCACTGTGTCCATTTATAGTATTCAGGATCAGTCGTATTTACTTCTCTAGACCAATCAAAAGAAAAACCGCCAGCCTTGAGCTGTTTGCGAAAAATGTCCGTATTCTTTTTCGTCACTTTTTGTGGATGGATTCCTGTTTTGATGGCATAATTTTCCGTCGGTAAACCAAATGCATCCCAGCCAATCGGATATAAAACATTAAAACCTTCAGCTCGGCGTTTTCGACAAATGATATCCATCGCTGTGTTGCTTCTGATGTGCCCCACGTGAAGACCTTCACCAGATGGATATGGAAATTCTATAAGCCCATAAAACTTTGGTTTTTTAGATTTATCTTCTGCATGATAGATTCCCTTTTTCTCCCATTCTTTCTGCCACTTCTTTTCTATCTTTAAATGATTATATTCTTTCATTATTTATTAATCATTCTTAAATCTTTTAATTGCCAACCAAATGAGAATAGCGAGTGCAATAGCTAAAATTATGACTTTTATCAAATCATCCGCAGAACTCCAATATTTCATCGAAGCAATAATAAAAGAAAGGACTCCAGCTAAAGACAAAGCAATACCGACAACTAGATTTCTTTTAAAGAAATTTCCAAATGCAACACAAATAGCGCCCAAGAGGACTAGGGTAATGAAAACATTTCTGTCATAAACTTTTTGTTTTGCTTCAAAATTGTTTCGGCAAGTAAATTGTAAATCACAATAACCTTTCGGCTGGATTTCTCCCATAATTACTGGCTTGCCATAATAAGTATCGTTTGTCCATTGTCCACCTTTATCTACACAAGCTTTCTGAGTATCAGGAATAGTGACTACTTGAGAAGTATTTGGACAAAATACCTCATACTTTGGCTGTTTATAAACTAAAGAAAGTGCATAATTAAAAAACATATTTAGCACAATAACGATACCAATAATAAGAGACCATTTCAAAACTTTTGATTGTGTTTGCATAATCTATTTATTATAGCAAAAAATAGCTATTTTTCTAGTGCACTCCAGACTGCCGTGTTCGCAAGAGGAATAATACGATTATTTGATTTTTCCAAAACACAAAGCTCGCCGGATTCTACATCCCCACCAAAATCCCCGCCTGCATCATCTATGCCTGAAGCATTGCGGGCAGGTTTCATCATATCTTTCAAAGCGTGGCCAAGTGAAAGCGAAGAAGCATCAATAGCGTAAGAAGTTAAAATAACAAAAAGAGGTTTATCACTTAAAACTTTTCGCACAGCAGAAAGGAGTTTCGGCAACATCTCTTCTATTTTCCACACTTCCCCTTTTGGTCCTCGGCCAAATTTCGGCGGATCCATAACTATCGCATCATATTTATTTCCCCTTTTTTCTTCTCTCTCTAAAAATTTTAAAGCATCATCTTCTATCACTCGCAAGGACTCCCCTTGCGCAACCCCTTGCGCAAGATTATTCAATTTCTCATTTTCTTTCGCCCAATTCAAAGTTTGCTTTGAAGCATCCAAATGCGTCACTTCCGCTCCAGCGCGCAAAGCAAAAAGGCTAGCCACTCCGGTGTAGCCGAATAAATTCAAGAATTTTACAGGCCTACCTACACTTTTAATTTTTTCTTCAATAAAATCCCAATGACTCGCCTGTTCGGGGAAAAATCCTAAATGTCTAAATGGAGTCGGTGAAGCCAAAAATTTTATACCTTTATAAGACATTTCCCATTTGAGCTCAACTTTATGTTCCATATCCCATCCACTTTTTGCCCCTTCTTTAGAACTCCAAAATTTACCATCTATTTTTTCCCATTTTCCATTCTCTAAAGTTTTCGGCCAAACAGCATCTTCATACGGACGCACAAAAGTATACTTGCCAAAACGTTCAAGCCTTTCTCTGTCACCCGTATCTAAAAGTTCATAATCTTCTTTTTCTTTTCCTGAAGACCACTCTTTCAAACAAAAAATTTTAACTTCATTTGTCATTTATAAATTTATAGCTGCTATTATCATAATAATCGCTGCCGTAAAACGAACAGCGTAGACCTTTAAAGAATGCTTCTCAAGAAGCTCTGGTGCAAATATAGAAAACAAAAAAGCAATAATCATCGATAACGGTAAAGAAATTATTACTGTTGAAAGACTTACATTTTTTGCATAAGCCGCATTAGCCGCTAACATTCCTACAGTTCCAATAAAAGCGACTACTGCTACATTTAAACATTGTTTTACATTTATCGCCAGCTCTACCTTTTTAAACAATGGAATAGTAAACAAAAGCCAACATTGGCCGAGAAGAGTTATCCAGAGTGTTGTAGTCCAAAAGTCATTTATCGCGATAGATTTTTTTAGGAAAATAGACAAAATAACATAAAAAAACATACAAGTTAAAGCAATTAATATGTTCCGATTAAAAAAAGATTTAAAAGAAAAATGTTCATCAAAACTTACAAAAATCCCAAAAATAAGAATTATGGCTATAAGAAAATATTGATGCACCGTCAAAATTTCTTGAATAAAAAAAGAACTTATAATAACCGCCATTGCAGTGCGAAAAGAAAACAATGGAACAAATACAGAAATATCTAATCTAGATAAAGAAATCGTATTAAGTACAGTAGCCAATGCAAAAAAGATTGAGCCTAGAAAAATATAATTCCAAGACAAAGGAATTCCTGCACCAAAATAGAATGCCACTGGAATTACAAAAAGAAATGAAAAAAGAGCCCAAATAAAATTAAACAACCAAACATTATTAATAGAATGTTTGTTAACTAATTTTGCAATTATACCCTCTAAACCAAATAATAGTGAAGCAGTCCAAGCAAAAAAGTATAATGTCATAAAAATACTATATCAAAAATACTGCTATATAGCTATTTCTTTTTCCAGCGGTTTCACCGCTGAGGATTAAAAAAGATGCTCCCCGATAAGCATTAAAGGACTATCTTTATCTTTTTTAAGCCTTAAAATTTTAACCAATGAAGACTCTGTAAAATTCTTGTATTCTTTAATAAATTTAAATTGCCCCAATATTATTTCTTTATTACAAATCTTTTTACCAAGCTTTCCCATATACTCACCCCAGCTTGATCTAACTTTTTCAGCGGTTTCACCGCTGATTTTGTGAACTCTGTTATTTAAATTTATATATGCACTAATATGTAAAAGTTGCTCGTTAGATTTAATATGTACTGATTTAAATACTCCCTGAAAAAGAGAACCTGATCTTTTATGTCTGTTATTAAAATACCAAGTGTATCCCCCATTAAGTCTTTTCATGAATTCACTAATTCCACCTTCTTCTATTTCTTTCAATAAAAAGTGATAATGGTTTGGATTTAAACAATAACAAATAATTTCCACCAGAGAATCTTTAAGTTTTATATTCTCATCAGAAATAACTTCACGCAAACTTATTACTGGTTCTTTGGAATTAAAAAATTCAAGACTCTGCATAAACCTTTCTATGTCTTTACCATCTTTTGTAATTGATCTTTTGTCTACACCACGATTGTAAATATGATAATATTCCCCTAACGCGATTTTTTCTCTGTTTGCCATTGTTTAATTATACATCAAATTTTTACAGCGGTTTCACCGCTGGGGTTTATATCAAAAACTCAATCACATCTCCATCTTTTACTATATATTCTTTTCCTTCGGTGCGAACCCATCCTTTTTCCCGTGCTTTCCCATACGAACCGGCCCCCAATAACTTTTCAGTAGAGATAACTTCTGCACGAATAAATTTATCTTTAAAATCAGTATGAATAGCCATGCCCGCCACTGGCGCAGTGGAATAGGCTTTTATAGTCCATGCCCTAGTTTCATCTTCTCCAGTTGTAAAAAATGTTTCCAAACCTAAAAGTTTATAACTTTGCTTAATCAAATCATTAAAACCAGATTCAAATACAGGGTCCACTTTTACAGAAAAACCGGACAAATTTATATCTAGATTTTCACTCGCCTGCGATGTGTTCAAAACATAAAGCATTGGTTTAAGAGTAAGCAGATTCAAGGATTTTATTTTAAATTTCTCTTCTTCATTTAAATTTGCTTCCGTTGCAAAATATCCTGCTTCTAAAACTTTTTCTATTCTTTTTAAGATGCCGTCTTCGAGAATTATTTCTTTATCTCCCTTTTTTATTTCCCTGCTCAAGCTTGCGATCCTTTTCGAAACAACCTCCATGTCAGCCAAAACAAGTTCAAGATTTATAACCCCGATGTCCTGCATCGGGTCCACCTTGTTTGCCACATGAATTATAGAATTGTCCTGAAAAGTTCTGACGACATGAGCGACGACATCAACCTCTCTAATGTTGGTAAGGAATTTATTACCAAGACCTTCGCCCTTTGAAGCACCAGCAACCAAGCCCGCTATGTCCACGAATTCAATAACTGCCGGAATAGTTTTTTTTGACTTCGAAAATTCTGAAAGTTTACCTACTCTTTCGTCCGGCACAGGCACAATACCCACCGATGGATCAATCGTGCAAAAAGGATAATTCTCAGCCGGCACACTCTTTTTCGTCAGCGCGTTAAAAAGCGTCGATTTACCGACGTTTGGCAAGCCAACAATTCCAATTTTTAATGACATAGCGAATACAATATAGCACAAAAAACTTATTAAAAAAGAATTTTAGATTACTCATCGAGTATCTTGAAATCATCCCCAGCACTAGAAACCACTTTTTTCTGACGAATAAAATATACTACACCAGCACTAGCTCCAATAAAAATAGTTAAAATAAAAGATAAAAAATAAGTCCTAATTGGATTATCTTTCACAACATCACTTGAAATAGCTGAAGCAGGGAGGTTTTCTGCTGAGACTTGCACATCAGTATTCACCCCATCTACCTTTGACGTCTCCCCCTTACTAAGGGGGAGAATTAAAGAGGGGGTCTGTGCAATAGTAGCTGATGCAACTTTTTTTGGTGTAAATTTAATAACAGACGCTCCATAATCAAAAACAGTTTCCCATTGCGAAGTTAATAATTTTAGAGTATCCCTGTCTAGAATAGAAAAACCTGTAATTTTTGGAGAAATAATCATTTTCCTTTTTGCTCCTATTGTTGTATTCCTTGGTATTGTAAAACTTTTTCCATTGCTTGAAAGAATCCAATTTGAAATATCAGCATCATAATTAGTATTGTTTGATAATTCTATAAAAAAATCTTTTTCCTCCCCTACTCTTGATATAAAAATACTTGCTTCTACTACTTTTACTATCATTTTGTCAGATGCATCCGGCACATCTCCGTAATAATTTTGATAATATTCCAAAGTAACGTCATATTCACCTCCATAAAAATAAGTATGAGTAAATTTTTTATTTTCACTCATTTTTACTTCTAGTGAATCTCCATCGCCAAAATTCCAAAAATATCTGCCATAAGAAAGTATCTCATTTGAATATCCAGTAGCATTTGCCTCAAAAATCATAGGTATACCAACAAAAGAAAAATTTTTAGCTAAAATTTTAGTTTTTATTTTAGGAATTTCTGATGTTTTAGTTTTTATTTCTGTTGTAACAGAAGTAGAACTAGTATTATTTGAATTATTGCTGTCTGAAGATAAAGACGAATTTACAGCCCCTGGCGTTGGTGTAGCACTTACCCAAGAACCATTACTAGTCTTTTGGATACTCTGTCCTTCAGGAGGATTCGCAGGGCAAGAACTAGTACAATCAACTACACCTCCCCAACTGATTTTACTAATTAAATTTTCATTTTCATTATATAAAAGAATAGTATTATCATTTGCAAGATCATACGATTTAGCCCACATTGTATCAGGTGTAATCTCGCCTATATAATTTTCATTAACTAATAAAAAATAACTATTGGCTGAAATAGATTTATCTTTCAAACGACTTGCCGAAACAAGTGAATATTCTGACCCACTAGCTGTCCTACGTTTAATCGTCCAATTAGTCAAATCTTGAGAACTACCAAAATTATAAAGTTCAATGAAACTTTCTCCCGTAGGTTTTACTTGTACTTCATTTATCAACACTTCGGCTCGCGCTAAATTAAATAAAGAGAAGAATAATGCCACCACTATAATAAAAATTAATTTTTTGTATTCTTTCATAATGTGCTAGAATAATACCATGACAAAAAATGATAATAAAATGGATTTCTTGGCAATTGGGGATATTGTAGTAGATGCATTTATAAAATTAAAAGATGCGCAAATAGACGGAATTCCAGACACACCAAGCTATAAAATCTGTATCCCTTTTGCCGACAAAGTGCCTTATGAAGATGTTTTTGTTGTTTCCGCTGTAGGAAATGCAGGAAATGCCGCTGTGTCTGCTGCTCGACTCGGACTAAAGACAGCGCTCGTCACAAATGTCGGTGATGATAGAGAAGGAGAAGATTGTTTATCTGTATTAAAGAAAGAAAAAATAGATCCTAGTTTTATAAAAATCAACGAAAACGCTAAAACAAACTATCATTATGTGTTGTGGTATGGCGCAGAACGAACTATTTTAATAAAGCATCAAGATTATAAATATACTCTGCCAGAAATTGGAAATCCAAAATGGATTTATTTTAGCTCTGTCAATGAGACAGCCTTTCCTTTCCATTTACAACTAGCGGATTATTTAGATTCTCACCCAGACATCAAGCTTGCTTTCCAGCCTGGTAAATTTGAAATCAAATTAGGTAAAGAAAAACTCGCGCGACTCTATAAACATGCAAAGATGTTTTTCTGTAATGTCGAAGAAGCGGAAAAAATCCTCGGCATAGAAGATTTAGGTGTAAAAGATTTATTAAAAAAGATGCATGAGCTCGGACCAGAAAATGTCATTATCACTGACGGACCAAAAGGCGCATATGCTTATGACGGAAAAGAAATTTATTTCATTAATCCATACCCAGATCCAAAACCTCCATATAGCCGAACCGGCGCAGGAGACGCTTTTTCTTCAACTATTGTATCTGCCACTATTTTAGGTAAGACCTTGCCCGAAGCTATGGCTTGGGGAGGTATCAACGCCATGTCCGTAGTCCAGCAAGTCGGCGCGCAGAAAGGGCTTCTCTCTCAAGAAAAAATCGAAGAATATCTCAAAAACGCTCCAATAGACTATAAAGCAACAAAATTATAGAAAATCATAAAATGCAACTTTTTCCGGTACGGATTTTTGAAGCTTAAAAAATCCTGAAATTCTCGGCTCGTCAGCCTCGAAACCCCTCCAAAAGTTCATTTTATGATTTTCTTTTTAGCACTTTCTTTACCGCTTTTTTTATAGAATCTTTACCCATACCATAATGTTCTATGAGCTCATCGGGTGTACCACTCTGCCCAAACCTGTCTTGCACCCCGACAAACTCCATCGGCACAGGATAATTTTGCGCGAGAACTTCTGCAACAGCTGAACCCATTCCCCCCATCACCTGATGGTCTTCCACTGTCACAATTCTTTTTGTTTCTTTTGCGAGAGCAATAATTGCATTCGCATCTATTGGTTTTATGGTAGACAAATTCATTACTTTTGTCTTTATACCCAAAGGACTTTCGCCTTCTAATTCTTTTGCAGCAAGAAGAGCACGATGCATCAGTCCACCAGTGACTATTATTCCCACTTGAGCCATTCCCACATCCGGCAACCAATAAATTTCTGCTTTTCCAATATTAAAAGATGTTTCTTCAGTAGTAACAACAGGTGTCTTCTCGCGAGCCAAGCGCAAATATCCTGGCTTCCCACTTTTTGCTAAAGCAAGCGTAGCTTTTTTAGCTTCTATGGCATCACAAGGAGAAATTACTTCCATATTTGGCATCACCCGCATCAAAGCTATGTCTTCTAATGCTTGGTGTGTGCCACCGTCTGAACCGACAGAAATCCCCGCATGCGAGCCCACTATTTTTACCGGCCTATCATTATAGGCTATCGTAGTCCGTATTTGTTCCCAATTTCTACCCGGAGAAAACATCGCATAAGAAGCACAAAAAGGAATTTTCCCCATCGCCGACATACCAGAAGCTATAGTCACCAAGTTTTGCTCTGCCACACCCACCTCAATAAAACGCTCCGAAAATTTTTCTACAAACATATTCATCTGTGTGGATTCAACTAAATCTCCACAAAGTCCGACAACATTTTTATTCATTTCTCCAGACAAGGTTAAACCTTGTCCGAAACCTTTTCGGATAGATACTTGCTCACAATCTGGATTAAATATCTTAGGATTAAGTTTTAATTTTGGGTTTAACATTATAATGAAATTAACTTTTTATTTTTTACTAAATCTACGCAATTCTTCCAAAGCCATTTTGGCTTCTTCTTTATTTGGCGTTTTACCATGCCATTTATAATTTCTTTCCATAAAAGAAACTCCTTTGCCGGGTATCGTATTGGCAATTATAACTATCGGTTTATCTTGAACCTTCTGCGCCTCTTCTACCGCTTTATTAAAAACTTTAAAATCATGCCCATCGACTTCTATCACATGCCAATTAAAAGCTCTTATTTTGTCTGCTAGAGGCTCAAGAGGCATGACTTTCTCAGTATTACCACTTATCTGAATGTTGTTTCTGTCTATCACAGCAATTAAATTTCGCAATTTATTTTTCCCCGCGAACATCATTGCCTCCCAAGAATTCCCTTCATCTAATTCCCCATCAGATAAAAAACAATAAATAAATCTGTCTTTACTCTTTCCATCCATCTTGTCAGCCAAAGCCATACCAGAAGCTTGTGAAAGCCCGAGTCCGAGTGGACCCGAAGAAGTTTCAACAAAAGGCAAATATTCTCTGTGTGGATGCCCTTGTAAACGAGTACCGAATTTTCGCAAAGTTTTTAATTCTTCCAGCGGGAAATATCCAGCATGCGCCATCGTAGAATATAAGACCGGACAGATGTGCCCATTGCTAAGCACAAGCCTATCGCGCTCTTCCCATTCTGGATTTTTAGGATCATGTTTTAAGATATGAAAATAAAAAAAAGTAAAAACATCCGCCATGCCGAGGGCGCCTGCTGTATGTCCACTTCCCGCCTCAAAAAGCATTTCAATAATGCTCTTACGAATATCATTCGCAGTTTTCTCTAGCTGTATTATCTTTTCCTCACTTAAGTAAGCCATATTGGTTTAAAAATTTTTCCTGCCCCGTAGGGAGCTCTGCTCTCCTTCGGGGTCTTCAGTTAAAAGCATAATTCAATTATACCAAACTTTGGAAAGATTGGAGCGTGCCGATAGGATCTTTGCTCTTCCAAATACTAGAACCGATAGTGAGCCTGTCAGCACCAGCGTCCAGTATCTTTTCTGCATTCTGTAAATTAATTCCAATATCTACGGAGATAATTACTCCAGGTAAATTCTTTTTTAAAAATTTTATATTCTCCAGTGCTTTATCGGAAAAAGCTTCACCTTGAAAACCGATTTTATCGGAACCCATACAATGTAAGAAATCAGCCTTGTGAGACAAACGGGAAACAACTGACAAATCATCACTCGGCAGAAAAGCCACACCTATTTCCACATTGTCCCGAACATACATATCCAATCCTTCCAAGAAATGCTCAAATTCTTCGACACTCCCTTTCAAATCCGGATGAAAAATCATTCTTTTCCCTCCAAGCTTCATATATAAATCAAAATTCTCCACTGCGTCCGCCACCATCAGATCAAATTCAAAATCAAATTCTTCCCAAAAAGGCATTCCTTCTTCTTCATTCATTATTTTTCGAAAATCATAATCTTCAATTCCTCCAGAACTAAAAGGCCAACTAGTACTCGGCACAGCCACACCGTCGCAGACATCTAGATGCGCACATTTTACCTGATGTCGCAGTGCAGTAAGCTTGTTTTTTATTTCATCAAAATTTTTTTCTAAAATTGCCGGAATTATTTCTGCCATAGCTTTATTTTATACCTAATTTTTCTTTTTGTCTCTTAACTTCAATAACGAGCAAGTCATGAAAGACCCCATTTGAAGCAATAAATTTATTTTCTGGAAATTTCCAAAGACCACCATCAAA
>MFWK01000019.1:28432-48456 GCA_001786365.1 Candidatus Nomurabacteria bacterium RIFOXYD2_FULL_35_12
CCAAGCTGAATGTTGGCCTCTAGTCCACCCCGAGCAACATAAGCGAGTTCTGTAGCTGTAGAACCTAAATTTCTTACTGAACGAACTATTTTAGGAAAATTATGGTAAAGATCCAACTGAAATTGTTTTCCTTCTTCTAATTTTCCTGGAGATATTGTAACTATGGCATGATCAGTATGATCTTTTGAAATAAAAATTCTTTTATCATTTAAATACGATCCCTTGCCCAATTCCGCATAAAAAAGAGAGTGGGAAATAGGATTGTAAACTACGCCAACAATCACATTACCCTTATGCACAAGAGCAATCGAAACTGCAAAAATTGGAATACCATTTGCAAAATTCCTCGTCCCGTCCACAGGATCAACATGCCAGACAAAATCGCTTTTTCTACCTGTCATCCCCGTTTCTTCACCTAAAATTGAATGTTCCGGAAAAGCTTTTGATATTATTTTTTTTATTATATCTTCAGATTCCCCATCAGCCAAAGTCACAATACTTTTATCTTCTTTCTGATCTTTCAATATTTCTGTCTCAAAGTATTTTTCTAAAACTTTCCCAGCTTTAAGTGCAGTTTTTATCGCTACTTTCAATTCTTTAGATTTATTTTTCATATCAGCTAATTATTTCTGTAAATCTATCTTATCTATCTTTGCCAACCTGCGAACATGGCGTTCATCACCAGAAAAAGGAGTGCTAATCCAAAGATTTACTGCTTCCATCATAGATTCTTCAGTAAAATATCTAGCGCCAAGAGAAAGGATGTTTGAATTGTTATGCTCTCTCGAACGAATAAGGACATCAGCTTCATCATCCACCACGCTATGTGACTTGCCATAATAAACAATCGCTCTCACATGAGGAAACTTGTTCGCCACCATCGCTTCGCCTTCCCCTGTCGCTCCAAGAATTATACCCTTTACTCTTTCCGGATCTTTTGAAACTTCCTTCGCAACAGGAATAACAAAATCCGGATAATCATCCCCTTCATTGTATTCAAATGCGCCTTTGTCTACAACTTCGTGACCCGACGCTTTCAAAGAAGTCACAAGGAATTCCTTGAGCACATAACCTGCATGGTCTGTTCCAATAAATATTTTCATTTTATTTAATCGTTCCCCCAGTTTTAATAACATGATCTACTAACGTATATGTATATCCCATTTCGTTATCATACCACCCCATAACTTTTACGAGGTTTCCACCCACGACACGAGTGAGTTTGAGGTCTGCAATAGAACCATAAGAACTTCCTAAAATATCGGAAGAAACGAGCTCTTCTTCGGTTACACCAAAAATCCCTTTCCACCTTTTATCTTTTGATGCTTTTTTAAGAATTTCATTCACCTCTTCAGCTGTCGTATCTTTTTTAGAAATAAAAGTAATATCAACGATTGATCCAGCAACCACAGGCACTCGCATTGAAATACCATCAAAAAGACCTGTGAGTTTTGTAAACGCTTTTGTAACTGCGATAGCTGCGCCAGTAGAAGAAGGCACAATATTTTGTGCTGCAGCACGACCTTCACGAAAATCTTTCTTATTTGGTCCATCCACGATTCCTTGGCTCGCTGTATATCCATGCACTGTATTTAAAATCGCTTTTTCTATTCCTAAAGTTTCATCTAATATAGCAATAAGCGGTGAAGCAGCATTTGTCGTACAAGATGCGTTTGAAGTAATATCGCAAGTGCCAAATTTTTCTTCATTTACTCCGAGTAAAATCGTCTCACCTTTTACACTAACATCATCACCGCCTTTGGCTGGCGCAGAAATGACAACTTTTTTTGCACCTGCATCCAAATGCATTTTTGCTTTATCAAAAGTAGTGAAAAGTCCGGTAGATTCCACAACGACATCCACACCTAAATCTTTCCAAGGAAGTTTACTTGGTTCTTTTTCTGCTAAAACTTTCACCCTCTTGTTATCAATCACAATATAATTATCACCTGTCCCGTTAAAGACTTCAGCTCTAATGGGATGCTTCCATTCTCGATAAACCGTATCGTATTTTAAAAGATAAGCCATATTCTCCACACTTCCTAAATCATTCACTGCCACTATCTCAATCTCCGGCCTATCCCAAGCGACTTTTAAAAAGGCCCGACCGATTCTCCCAAAACCATTGATTCCAACTTTGATTGTTTTCATATTATTACTATACCACTTTTTGAATTAAATTTTAATTTCTAATTTACCTCCAAGCGTACTAGAGAGCTTTTTCAAAAAAGAAAGTGTTGGATTATAATTTCCAGATTCAAGACGAGAAATAGCAGATTGTTTTGTGCCAAGTTTTTTTGCCAAATCTTTTTGAGACATCTTACTCTCAATTCTCTTTCTAAGAATAGCTCTAATGATAGAATATTCTGGTTCTAGATCATCGTAAGATTTTCTAAACTTTGGATCTTTTAGCCACTCTTTTTTTACATCAGAAAAAGATATTGGTTCATATTTCCCAACTTCTTCATCTGAAACATTATATTTTAACTTTTTATATTTTTTCATATATTTATAGTATTACATATATGTGATATTTATGCAAGTTGTTTTTGTCTTTTTCTTGCTAATTCCAAGTCTCTTTTTAATATTTTAGCTTGTTTTTTAAGGACAATATGAAGAACAACAGCTTCTTGCTTTGAAAATGCATAGAAAATTCTCACACCTGTTCCAAGACATCTTAATTCAAACAACCCTCTACCTAAACTTTTACTGTGTGGAAGACTTATTTCATTACCTGATATTGCAAGTATGTCTAAAGCTTTCGTTATATTAGACGCAAAAGGTTCTTCAAAAGAATTAACATTCTCTAAGATTTTTTTATTAAAAAATGAGATGTCCATTTATTAAATTTTATTTCTATTTTTAATTTTTCCATAAAGCCAGCCGATAAAAGAACCAAAAAATATAAAAAGTAAAACTAATCCATAATTTATTAAACAATACCCTCCTTCAGCCCCACTACAAAAAAAGGCATCAGAAATAGAAACTTTTCCCGTATTTTGTAAACTTAAAATTACAAAAACTAAACAAAATAAAACTAATCCTATAATTCCACCCTTCACATTCATTGATAAGTTTTTCATTCTGATATTATATCAAAAACACAAAAAAGTGCTATTATATGAAAAATGGAAAAAAGCTTTATACACTTACATACGCATAGCCATTACTCCTTATTAGACGGGCTTTCAAAACCTGAGGATTTAGTGGCTCTCGCTAAAAAATACAAAATGTCAGCTATCGCTCTGACGGACCATGGCAATATGTATGGCGCAATTGAATTTTACAAACTCGCCAAAAAAGAAGGTATCAAACCCATCATCGGAGTGGAGGCTTATATGACTGCCGGAAATCGTAAGGATAGGACGACAGAAGTTGGAGGCACAAAGAGATACTACCATTTAATTTTGCTCGCAAAGAATTTGGAAGGTTATAAAAATCTGATGAAGCTGGTCACCATTGCAAACTTGGAAGGATATTATTACAAACCAAGAATGGATAAAGAAATTTTACGAAAATATTCTAAGGGTATTATTGCTTTGTCGGGATGTTTAGGTGGAGAACTTTCCCAAACAATTTTAAAAGGTGATATGAAAAAAGCTGACGAGTTGGTTCTCGAATATCAAGATATTTTTAGAAAAGAAAATTATTTTATAGAAATTCAATGTCACCCATCGGTAGAAAACGACAAAGAAGTTCGTTCTGCACTAATAGCCCTAGGCAAAAAACATAATATACCAGTAGTCGCTACCCAAGACTCACATTACGAGTGCAACGAAGACCATGAAGCTCATCACACCTTGCTTCAAATAAATACTCAGGGTGATGGAAAAGAAGGATCTAAATTTGAATTTTCTAATGATGATTTCTCTTTTATTGATACAGAAAAAGCTTTCGAAGTGTTTAAAGATATTCCAGAAGCG
Organism: Candidatus Nomurabacteria bacterium RIFOXYD2_FULL_35_12; assembly: GCA_001786365.1. Lineage (GTDB taxonomy): Bacteria > Patescibacteriota > Minisyncoccia > Phycocordibacterales > UBA9973 > UBA9973. The sequence continues at coordinate 32,356 of MFWK01000019.1, forward strand.
GTAGAAAACACAGCAAAAATAGCTGATATGTGTAATTTAGAACTTGAACTCGGTAAATGGGTTTTCCCTGATTTTAAAGTAGAGGATGGAAAAAGTTATGATGAAAAACTTCGCGAGCTTACCTATGAAGGTTTTAAAAGATTAAATTTAGAAAAAACACCAACAATAATAGAGCGCATAGAATATGAATTAAAAGTTATAAAAGATAAAGGTTACGCTCCGTATTTCCTCGTCGTTGGCGACCTACTACGTCATGCCAAAGAAAATAAAATTCTAACTACGATTAGAGGATCCGTCGCAGGCTCAATGGCTACCTACCTTCTAGGCATCACAAATGTTAACCCTATAGAATACAAACTCCCATTCGAAAGATTTTTAAACCCATTTCGTCCATCACCACCTGATATCGATATGGATTTTGCCGACAACAGACGGGATGAAATGATCGAATATGTAAAGAGTAAATATGGTGAAGATAAAGTAGCACAAATAGGAACTTTTGGAACCATGATGGCGCGTGGCGCAGTGAGGGATGTTGCCAGAGCACTGGCTTACCCTTATGTTATCGGCGACAGAATTTCTAAAATGATTCCGATGGGCTCTCAAGGTATGCCGATGACGATAGATTATGCGATGGAAATAGTGCCAGAGCTAAAAGATGCTTATGATAAAGAAAAAGATACTAAAAAAATAATAGATTTGGCAAAAAAAATGGAAGGCTGTGTCAGACACATTTCTGTGCACGCAGCCGGTGTAGTCATCTCCCCTCTACCTCTCGTAGAATATGTTCCGCTCCAATACGATCCAAAAGGAGAAAATAAAATAATCACTCAATATGACATGTATAACATTGAAGAGGCTGGACTTTTGAAATTCGACTTTCTTGGAATTAGAAACTTAGCAATTTTAGCAGATGCAGTCAGTCTAGTAAAAAGATTTTACAATATAGACATAGATATAGAACGTATTCCCCTTGATGACAAAAAAACTTTTTCTCTTTTAGCCAAAGGACAAACTGAAGGACTTTTCCAATTAAACGGCTCCGGCATGACCAGATATCTAAAAGAATTAAAGCCCACATCTATTCACGATATTAATGCGATGGTGGCCTTATATCGTCCGGGTCCGATGGAATCTATTCCAGAATATATCAAACGAAAACACAATCCTATTCTGGTTAAATATTTAGACCCCCGAATGAAAAAATTCTTAGGAGAATCATATGGGCTCATCGTCTATCAAGATGACCTACTTTTCTGCGCCATAGAACTTGCCGGTTACAACTGGGAAGAAGCAGATAAATTCCGTAAAGCTGTCGGTAAAAAAATACCAAAAGAAATGGCGGCACAAAGAGAAAAATTTACCAAAGGAATAATTACAAACGGACAAACTCCTGAATTTGCAGAAAAACTCTGGAAACTTTTTGAACCGTTCCAAGCTTACGGTTTCAACAAAGCACACGCTGCCTCTTATGGCAAAGTCGCCTATCAGACGGCTTACATGAAAGCAAATTATCCTGTAGAATATATGGCCGCTATACTCACTGCCGAATCCGGCGATGTAGAGAAAATTTCTGAAATCATTGAAGAATGTAAAAATATGAATATCGCTGTTCTTCCTCCGCACATAAATGAAAGTTATGGAGGATTCACTTGCTTACCAAATGAAAAAGACACAGTCATAAGTGATAAAAATAAAAGTAAAAAAATTAGATTTGGATTTTATACAATTAAAAATTTAGGAACAGATATTTCAGACGCTATTATTTCTGAGAGGAAACTAAATCCTGCCCACAATGCTGAAGGCATAGCTTCTGCAGGCGGGGGTAAATTCAAATCAATTTCAGACTTCCTAGATAGAATAAAACATAAAAATTTAAATAAAAAATCAATGGAAGCGTTGATAAAATCTGGATGTATGGATGATTGGGCAGATCGAGGAATTTTGTTATCCAACTTAGAAGCAATGCTCGAATACAATCACGAAACAAATAAACAAGATAAAAACCAAATCTCCCTTTTTGGAACTTTAAAAACAGAAATACCTTCTTTTAAACTTGAAACAGGAACAAATGCGACCCAAGCAGAAAAGCTACTTTGGGAAAAAGAATTACTTGGACTTTATATTTCTGGACATCCACTCGATCGTATTCGCGAAAAGTTGGAAAGTAAAAACATGAATATAAAAAAAATAAAAGAAGAGGTGAGAAATGGAATGCAAATAACCATAGGAGGGATAATAGAAACAGTAAGACAAGTCATCACAAAAAACAATGAAAGAATGGCATTCTTAAAAATCGCGGACTTTACGGATTCTATAGAAGCTGTGGCTTTTCCTTCTCTCTATAAAGAATCAATAGATGTATTAGCTCCAGAAAAATGTATAGCTCTTTCCGGTAAAGTCTCTTTGCGTAATGGCGAAAAGAGCATTATAATAGAAGCGGTCAAAGAGATTTAACTAATGATAGTCTTGTTTTCTCAAAAGAATATTTCTTGCTTCTTTTATTGCATATTCTATAGAGCATTCTCCTTTTTCTAAACACTCAACAAGAGTATTTAAAGTAGGGATTTCAAAATCATTGGCTCCGACTAGAGCAACTTCGTCACGAATAGCCAAAATTTCCATTTTTGCTTTTTCTACTTTAGGATCTTTTACTATTAGTATTTCACGCATATTTTTTATTATTAATTATAAAGACTCATTGCTTTTTCTTTGCCTTCTGTAAAAATAGTTTCTATTGCTTCAGAAATTTTCTTTGAAAGTTTTTTGATAGTTTCTAATTCTGACTTTTTGTATTCTCCCAATAAGAAATTAAGCATCACTTTCTCCCCTTTTGGTTTTTTTACCACGCCTTTTGGTGTGGCAGGAGAAATACCCACTCGAATACGCAAAAATTCCTGACTTTTTAGAGCCTTTATTACGGAATTCAAACCATTATGTCCACCAGAAGAACGATTAAAAGAAATTTTAATTTTTCCAAGTGGTAAGTCCACATCATCATAAATCACAATAAGATTTTCTAAATCTTTTTTTGATTTTACGAGTGGGGCCACAGCTTTGCCGGAATTATTCATAAAATTGTCTGGTGTAAGAAATTTAATTTTAAGCTTATCTTCTAATTTTTTCTCCACCAAGCCAACCATAATACGCCCAGTATTGTGTCTGGTATTTTCATATTCCGCGCCCGGATTACCTAAACCAACGACTAATTTCATAATTACATAATAACACAAAATTCAATTCACCTCACCCCCTTTCTTTCCCCTCTCCTTAATAAGGAGAGGGGTTGGGGAGAGGTCTATAATCTATTACAAAACAAATTATCCATCTATGTCAAGGATTTTTTGTGCTATGATATTGCTACATATGGTCCCGTTAGAAGCCGCGATCGCAATATAAATATAAACAAAAATATGAAAACAAATGTAGAGAAAATTAATAACTTAATATATCAGACACGCGAGTTGATCGCGATCTGCTTCTAACGGGATGGAAAATCAAACAATAGAAAAACCCCAGACAGCAAAGCAATCATTCTGGGAACTTGTCCGTTTTGCAATTTTAGCACTCGTAATAGTTATCCCCATCCGCGTTTTTATCGCAGAGCCTTTTGTTGTTTCTGGAAGCTCCATGGTGCCGACTTTTGAAAATGGAAATTATTTAATCGTTGATAAGATATCTTACAGGTTAGAAAATCCAGAGAGGGATGACGTGATAGTCTTTCGATACCCAAATGACCCAACAAAATTTTTTATTAAAAGAATTATCGGTCTACCAAACGAAACTGTAGACATTTCTGGTAGTACAGTGATTATAATAAATAATGAAAATCCAAAAGGGTTTATTTTAAATGAACCTTATGTAAAAAATATTTCAGAAAATACTACTCATTTTGAATTAAAAAATGATGAATATTTTGTGATGGGTGACAATAGAAGCGGTAGTTCTGATTCCAGACTTTGGGGAGCAGTAAAAAGAAATCTTTTAATAGGTAGAGCATTTTTACAATTATTACCAATAAATAAAATAAGTATTTTGCCAGGAAATTATAAACAATCCCAGTAGTAGAGCAAAGCTCACTACGGGACAAGTAAAAAAATATGAAAAAAACAACAAATAAAAATAAAGGAGCAGAAATATCTTCACCAAAAGGAATGAGGGATTTAATGAATGAACAATATTATGCTTTTCAAGGATTTTTTGAAAAAGCACAAGAAGTTGCAGTTTATTATGGCTTCAAACCTATAGAAACTCCTATTTTAGAAAATGAAGAAATTTTCACTTCTGGTATAGGAGAAGGCACTGACATCGTAGATAAAGAAATGTATAACCTAAAAACTAAAGGTGGAGACCATTTAGCCCTTCGACCGGAACATACTGCGCCTACAGTACGCGCTTACATTGAACACGGAATGCAGACATTTCCTCAACCAGTAATGCTATACCAATACGGTCCAGTTTTTAGACATGACAAACCTCAACGTGGACGCTACCGACAATTTTGGCAATTTGACCTAGACTCACTAGGAAATGAAAAAAGTATCATGGATGCACTTGTAATTAAAACCGGTATGACTATCTTAGAAGAAGCCGGAGCAGAAAATCTTTCTATTGATATTAATTCCATTGGTGATAAAGAATGTAGAAATGGATATCTAAAAGAACTTACAAGTTATTATAGAAAACATATGAGCGACCTAGCACCGATAGACCGCGAACGCCTAAAGACTAATCCCCTTCGTATCCTAGACTCTAAAGAAGAAAAAACAAAAATAATAAATGAAAATGCTCCTGATAGTGTTTCATTCCTATGCCCTTCCTGTAAAAAACACTTCAAGGAAGTCTTGGAATATTTAGAAGAGATGAATATCCCATACAATATAAATAAAAATCTAGTTCGTGGACTTTCATATTACACTCGAACTGTTTTTGAAATTCTAGAACAAGGTGGAGCAGAAGATGGAAGCCCTCTCGCTCTAGCCGGTGGTGGACGTTACGATTATCTAGCTCGCCAAATTGGAGGAAAAAAAGATGTGCCAGCAGTTGGTATATCTATCGGTGTGGACCGAATAGTTGCATCACCTTGGTATAAGAAACTTTCACCTCGCATCTTGAAAAAGCCAAAAATGTATTTCATTCAACTTGGTTCTGAAGCAAAATTAAAAAGCTTAAATATAATTGAAATACTACGCAAAGCCCATGTTCCTATAGCTCAAGCGCTTTCAAAAGACAGCCTAGGCTCTCAATTAGCAATTGCGGAAAGACTCGCTATCCCCTATGCGCTCATCTTTGGAGTAAAAGAAGCCATAGACAATTCTGTAATAGTGCGAGATATGTCAAATAGATCTCAAAATACTGTAAAACTAAATAAACTTCTAGAATACCTAAAAGAACTTAAGTAAAATTAGGTTCTAGGTTATAGCTTCTAGGTTCTAAAAAACACCATGCCAAAAAAAATTCTTCAAAAAAATGAAAAAGTTTTACACCAAAATGCAGAGGAAGTTCCAATAGTAGACATTAAGACAGCAAAAATAAAAAAAGTCTTGAAAGAAATGTCTGAAGCACTCAAAAGCCAAGATGATGGTGTAGCTATAGCTGCACCACAAATAGGATATAGACTACGAATCTTTGCTGTAGCCGGCAAAATTTTCGTAAAAGATTTCCTAAAAAAACCTACAGAAAATGAAAGACCGTCAGAAATGAGCACAGAAGAAAAACAATTAAATCAAAACAATTTAATTCCAACAAAAGAAGATATCCGAAATGAAATCATAGAAACAAAAGACCTCATCTTTATTAATCCAAAAATATCCAGACTTTCAAAAGAAAAAGAATGGATGCCAGAAGGTTGCCTTTCAGTTCGTCCACTTTATGGTAAAACTTTCAGATCAAAAAAGGTGACAATAACAGCCTATGATGAAAATGGAAAAAAGTTTACCAGAGGCGCATCAGGACTCCTTGCACAGATTTTCCAACATGAAACAGATCATTTAAATGGCATACTTTTTATTGATCACGCTAAAGATATAAAGGCGGAAATTCCCCAGAAGTAGTTTATAAAGTAAAAAGTTATAAAGTTCATAAAGTTCATAAAGTGAATACAAAAAAATTCAATTTCATATTTTTTGGAACACCGGACGTGGCTAGTGAAACGCTGGAAATTTTAAAACAAGCGGGTTTTTTGCCATCTTTAATTATAACTTCTCCTGATGCAAGAAGAGGAAGAGGAATGAATCTAGAAATATCTCCTGTTGCTAATTTTGCAAAAAATAACAACATAGATTGTTTGAAGCCAGAAAAATTTGATCATGAATTTACTTTAAAACTTTCAACTTTCAACTTTCAACTTTTCTTGGTTGTTGCTTATGGAAAAATAATTCCGGAAGATATTTTAAATATTCCAAAACTTAGTTCTATAAATATACATTATTCCCTTTTGCCGAAATACCGTGGAGCTTCCCCTGTGGAGTCTGCCATACTAAATGATGACACTATTACAGGCGTTACAATTCAACAAATGGCATACAAAATGGATTCCGGACCGATTATTGCGCAAGAAAAAGTAGAAATATTACCAAACGAAAAAGCATCTGAACTACGCAAGCGTCTGATAAAAATAGGTGGAGAACTTTTAGTAAAAAATTTACCTCAAATTATTGCTGGAAAAATAAAAGCAATACCACAAAATGAAACTGAAGCAACAAATTGCAAAAAAATTAAAAAAGAAGACGGACTAATAGATTTAAATGATGATGCTATTAAAAATTACAACAAATTTAGAGCTTATGCCTTATGGCCCCGCATATTCTTTTTTAAAAATAATAAAAGAATCATCATCACTGATGCAACGCTGGAAGAAGACAAATTCATAATCAAAAAAGTTCTACCTGAAGGTAAAAAAAAGATAAAATACGAGGAGTTTTTGAAAATCCCGACGTAAAGTCGGGATCCCGACCCGCAAGCGTCGGGACTAATCTTTCTTAGCAGTAAAGGGATTCCTTCTGGATAAACCTTTCATCATTTTCTTGATACTGCGAGCTCCACGATATAAAAGTGTCTGACTGCGGTCTTTGTTTTTATTTAATTCATTATAAAGACTGTCTTTTATGGCATCTATTGCCTCATACAAATCTTCTTTATCGGCACTTCCGTAAAAATCTTTACCATCTATTTTTATCAAACAATCTGTATGAAAAACATCGCCACCCTTGTGATGATTCGTGGACTTCCCAACTTCAAAATTCACCATCACTTTTCCACCTTTCTCTTCGATACCAGAAAGCAATTTACCTAAATTGGTAACTCTTTTTAAAACATATTCCTTGATAGGCTCCGTCAACTCCATATTTTTACCTTGTAAATTTATTTGCATATATTTTATTATATCATAATAATACTTTTATTTCCCATTCTATTCTTGACTAATTTCCATTGTTAATCTGGCTAAAAGATAAGATATAGTTGATTCGGCCCCTTGGTTAAGATTTAAACTCTTTTTACCAATTCCATCATAACAACCGCCGGTATTATGCGTATAAATCACCTGTTTCGCTAAATTATTTCCTAAAAACCAATCAAAGGCCAACATCATTTTTTTGCGATAAAAAGGATCATCATTAATCAAAATCATTTTATGAAGCGCAAGAACTAGCGCAGAAACTTCTTCGGGCTGTTGGTCATAACGCTCTTTTATGCCATTTTTTTTAAACCAACCATCCTGCCCCACTGGAACACAAACATCTTCCTCAAATGAATGCTCAATTAAAAAATCAAGAGAAGCTTTTGCTACTCTAAAATAAATTGGGTTTTCGGTAATCGTATAGGCAATAAGTAATGCTTCAGGCAATACGGCATTTGAATATGCTAGAATTTTTTCAAACCATTGCCATTTATCATTGCTAGCGTCTTTAAACAAATCAACTAAAAAATCGGCATAAAATCGTATTTTATTATCAACCTCATCAACATTTTTATGATGCAATTTATTTTCGGCAAAAGCTTTTATGTAAAATGCCACTGCCCGAGGAGAACTGACATTTTTATGAAGTTTAAATTGTTTTTGAAAAAGAGCTAATGCTTTATTTTTTATACTTGGAATTTTTGTATTTGTTGCCGCCACTGCGAGCGCCCATAGAGCGCGAGCATTTGCATCTTCCAGATTTTCATTTTCATTAAGTTCATTTTGTGGTTTTTTTCCACTATTAAAATAATTAAGGAACCCCCCGCTCTCTACAGAAGACCGTTTAATAAATTCAAAATAAATACTTATTAAAATTTCAGCTTCCGGAGATGGCCATAAATCGTTATACCAACAAAGAGCGACAAGTGCCCGGGCATTGTCGTCAAGAGTATATCCCCACTTAGGGTCAGGATCGCTTAATGAAGCAAATTGAAAAATACCGAAATCATCAGATAATTTCTGTACATGATCAATTTTTATAGGAAGCATAAACTTATTTTTTTCTGAAATTGACGGTAAGATGGAAGAAAATGCACTCATATAAGAAAGCGCAACATTTGGCCAAGTCATATTTCTGGTAAAGAAATACGCGGATCGTCCCATACTTTGCAATTGTTCTTTATTTTCAAGTAAATTTAAAACTTCGGACACGACATCTTTAGAATCATTAAAACGAATCAGCCTACCAACTTCTTTGATAACAATTTCTTTTGCCTGCATAAATGAAGTTGAAATTACCGCTCTGCCAGCGCCAAGAGCATAGGTTAAAGTACCAGAAACTGCCTGATCGGGATTTTGTGAAAGCGAGAGATAAATATCTGTGGCCTGTAAAAAAAGCAAAAGGTCGTCTTTAGAAAGATATTTATTATTAAATATCACATTTTTTTGTACTCCTAGTTGGTGAACTAATGCAATAAGTTTATTCCTATAAACTTCTCCCTCATTTTTTAATACGACAGGGTGTGTCTGCCCTAATATCAAGTAAACAACATTAGGAAATTTTTCTATAATCTGCGGTAATGCTGTTATGCCGTACTCAACACCTTTTCCACTACTTAAGAGTCCGAAGGTTGTTAAAATAGTCTTGTTTTTCAGATTCAATGTCTTTTTTGCTAAAAAAGTATCCACATATAGTTTTGGATTAATTCCATGTGGAATAACTTTTACCTTGTCTACTTTTGCCCCATAAACTTCGACAAGAAGTTTTTTTGACAATTCAGTCATTACAATTAGCAGATCGGTATGGTAAATTATTTTCTCCATAACCAATTTCATTCTAATATCGGGATTTGGCAAGACAGTATGAAACGTAACTGCCTTGGGTTTTTTTAATTTTTCTAAAAAAAGAATAATGTTTTCTCCATAATTTTTACCGAAAATTCCGAATTCGTGCTGTATAGAAATTATTTTAACCTCTGGAATCGCATTAAGCTTCTCGGCAGTTAAAACATACTCAACTTTATCATCTTCCTGTATTTCAAAAATTACTTTTGAAGAGTAATCCTGTTTGGGAATTTTAAAATTATTCATTGCAACAACCCTTGATTCTATTTTCCCAAAAAAAAGTTCATCGGAATAATCAATCAAATCGGCGCTAAATGTGGCGATACCACACTCACGCGGAGGAAAGGTCGTCACATAAACAACCCAATATTTTTCTTTTTTTGAAATAGACATTATATTTTACTTGGATTTGATTGCTTTAATTCAGATAAAAGTTGCGATAAAGATCCAGTCGCTAGACAAACATAACGGTCAGAGGCGCCATAATAAATAAATAATGTATCCCCGGAAACAAAACCACCGGTGGGAAAAATAATATCAGAAATTTTCTCTTTTTCATAAGGCATTTCCGGCGCCAGAATATGGTGAGGTAATTTCCCGATTAAGCGAGTTGGGTCATTTAAATCAAATAAAGCAGCACGAGCTGAATAAAAAAAAGAATCTTTTTTGTTGGTAAGTATCGCATGATGATAAATGACGAGCCATCCTTCTTTGGTTTCGATTGGTGGCAAGCCGGGACCGATTTTTGAATCTCCAGGATGAGATGATTCTAAAAATACTTGATGGTCTTTCCAGTTTTTTAAATCATCAGACCAAGCAATCCAGATGCTGGGATTCTGTGGTAAATTAGAAAGATTACATGGCCAATTCATGACTTCTCCATTCGTCTTGAGATGATCACACCAAGCCTTATGCCAATGATTTGGACGATGTAACATACAATATCTTCCGTTTATTTTTTTAGGAAAAAGAACGATATCTTTATTGTCTGAATTCTCCGCAGAAATAATTCCGAGATTTTTAAATGAAATAAAATCCCGAGTTTTGAGTAAAGCGGTCGTCGTTTCGATATTTTTTGAAAATTTACCGTCCGACATTACCCTTTTAGCCAAAGCCACATAAGTTATATAAAAATCATCTTCAATTTTTACAATTCGTGGATCTTCTGTTCCCCATTTATCAAATAATTCTTTGGGTCCAAAGACCGGCATATTAGAAACTCGTTTAAATAAAATACCATCTTCGCTTTTCGCAAGGCCAAAATGAGAAACATAAGAACTAGTCTCCCCGACGGCGCGATAAAGCATTATAACTTCTTTTCCTATTTGAACCACGCCAGGATTAAACACCCCTTCTTTTTCCCAAGGCAAATTATCATCAGGTATCAAAATAGGTCCGCCTTCATGTCTAGTAAGTAAAAACATAATTAAATTCTTCCATATTTATCTTCTATTCTAACAATATCATTTTCATCAAAATGATCATCATAAGAAATTTCTAAAATCTGCACAGCGTCGTCTTTGGCTTCTATCCGATGTTTTTCTTTTCTTAAAATTGTAAATTCATCTCCAGGATTAGCTTTTATTTTATTTTCACCGATAGTTAAAAGAGGGTGTCCAGAAATAACTCTCCAAAATTCATCTCGATGATTATGATACTGCAAACTCAGAGAGGTGTCCGGATTAACTGACAAAATTTTAACTGTGACAACCTCACTTTGAGTAAATTGATCAAACTGTCCCCAAGGCCTTTTTATAATAAATGTCTTCATGCCTGCTTATTATATCAATAAATAGAGGCTACAAGCAAATAAAAAAGCTTTATTTAAGCCATTTTTTTATGAGTAATTCAGTCTCTTCCGGATTTTTTACCGCTATTGTGTCAAAACCAGCTTCAAATACAGAATAATCATTACCACCAGGGAAAATTCCATCTCCGACGAAAATAACATCAGATTTTTCCAAACCCATTTTATTAAGAAATCTCATGAGTCCTACTGCTTTGTTAAATCCTTTTGGGAGGATATCAATACTGGAAGTCCCATTAATCATAATACTAACTTCCGGCAATTTTGGTTCGAGAAATGCCTTAATCTTTTCTCTTTTTTTTCTATCAGGGTCAAAAGCTAGCTTTATAACTACAGGAGCTTGTTGACCATTTGGAGTAAAAGTAATCTGCGTGTCTCTATCTTCAATAATATTTCCTGTCGGATTATGTGGTATCTCATATAAATTAGAATCAATCACATATTGCAATAATTCTATCGCTCTTTTTTTTACACCGCTATCTAATGGCTCTTTGTCTGTTAATACCCATTCATTTTCTTTTTCATCATATTCATACCTTTGACTTCCGGAAGTTGGCAACAATGTAAAATTACGAATAAAAGGCATCATCGATTTATCATTTAAAAATGGAGGAAGGAATTGAGTTTCAAGTTGTTTAAAATTCCCTCCGGCTATTGCAACAACCATTTTCTTTTTAACAAGCTCTTTAATTAAATTCGCCATGCTCTCCGTTATGAGAGTTTTACTCGCGGTTAAAGTGCCGTCAATATCAAAAGATATAATTTTTTTATCTGGCAACATGTTTTTTAATTTTTTTAGCTCTCGCTTTTTTTACCAATTCTGAAGAACTTTGTACCTTACCACCATGTCCGACATCATTTACTATTTTACAACCTATCTTATTGCAAACCAGCACTTCCGGCGAAGGAATGTTTCCCGTATGCCTGTCTCCACCTTTTGCAAAAATGTGTGGACGAAGCGAGAGTATATCTTTGGAAATACTTATGTCTTTAGTATCTTTTTCATGACTACTCAAAATAACTTTATCTACTCCATCAAATGCTTCAATGATTTCTTTTCTTTCGTGTTCCGGCATGAAAACATATCCCTTTTTTAGTTTCAACCAATTATCATTATTAATAACAACCACGAGTTCATCACCGAGCTTTTTTGCTTCCTTAAAAAGACGCACATGACCAATATGCACTGGATCAAATCCCCCACTGACCATGACTACTTTCTTGGTCTTTTTTGATAGATTTTTTTTAACCATATAATCCTTCTGGAGTAAATTTCTTGGAATTTAGTTTATTAAGAATCTTAATGTGGAAACAACTCGGATTTTCTTGAATTCTGGAGAACCGGGGTCTTTGTCTGTGATATCAAATACGCCTTGATTACCTCGTGCCACACTGCCTAGCTTTGAACCTGATTCTGTGGCAAATTGCGTAGCTGCATCTCTAGCATTCTTTATTGCTTCTGCTAACATTTCCGGTTTAACACTATTAATATCTGAGAATTGAAATTCAATAGAATTTTGATTTAAAGTAACTCCTTTTTTTACTAAAAGCAAAGTGTCTTTGGAAGCAGATTTCACCAAATCCACTTTTTTCGTATAAAGAGAAAGCTGAACATTTGCATTGTATCTAAACAATGCATCTTTGTAAGTGTCTTGATATATATTTACCGGAGCGACATTTATTTCCGAAGCCTCAAAACCTTTTTCTACAAGAAAAGAATTTATAGAAGAAATATTTTTATTAATATCAGCATACAATACGTCAATATTATTTGACTTAACTTCAAAATTCATTGACCAAATAGCCACGTCTGCTTTTACTATCTTTTCCGACAATCCTTTTACTTCCACATAAGAACCTTGTTTTGAAAAATTCTGCGCTGCTAAGAAAAAAATAGCAGAAAAAACTAATAATACTAATCCCACAACCCAACCACCATGATTTTTTATGTTTTCCATAATATAGACATAATAACACAACGAAAAAATGCTAACAAGCACAAAAAGACACTCGTTTAGTGTGAGTTTTTTAATAAGAAGTTCTATTTAGACTTCTTTCTTAGGGCTTTTTTCTCAAGCATCAATTTCTTGATGGCCAAACGCTTCTTGGTCTTATGAGAACGCCTTGATCTATTTTTAGGACTAAGTGTTGTACCTCTTTTTGCCATAACGATATCATAGCATAAAAAAGAAAAAAGAAAAATCCCTACTTTAGATAGAAATTTTTCTTTTAAAAAACAATGTTTTGTTTTTACTGTCCGGAAACTTCAGAAGAAGAATTTGAAGAATCAGAAATACTGCTAGAAGCTTTACATGTTTTGACCGCAGTCTTGTATGTTGACCAAATAGCATTTTTACTTGTCTTCCATGTAGCAGTAGCAGCTTTTACTGTTTTATTAAAATCAGCCCAAGCCACCTTGATTCCAGCCCTTAACGTCTTTTCAGTAGTGTTTGAGTATGCACCAGCCAATTCATTTGCACGGGTAGCATAAGCAGCGGATACTTTCTGTGCATGAGTAGCGACTGCAGTACTGATAGCAGCTTCACGAACAGCCACAGCAGCTCCCACACATGCTATTTTTGTAGCAATTGTAGAAGATGTTGATGTTGTTTGAGCAAGTGCAGTAGTCACGATTAACGAAAAAGCCAAAAGCATACCAAAAACCGATAATATTTTTTTAATCATAAATTTTTTAAGAAATTATTTTTAATTTTTTATCGACCTAAACTATTGAGGAAGGTCTCTTATCACCGTTATAAGCAAGCTTCCCACATTCAGGACAAATTGCAGTATACCCTGCACCGTAACGTGACAAAGTTACTTCCACTTCTTTATAACAACTCCTGCACCTCACTTTAAACTTCTCTTCTTTTTTAAATGGTTCTTCCATCTTTCTATTATAGCACAAACAATTTAATTTGCTTTTCTATCAAGGACAGTCCTTGCGAAGTCCCAAAAAAGTAAAAAAAAACTTCACTTATTTTTGTAATTTGATATACTTAAAATATGAGAATGAAACAAGAACAACCTGGTCCTTTTTCTGATGATCCCGGGAAACAAGAAAGGTTTGATAAGGAGTTTTTAGAAAAGGCTAAAAGACGGGCACAAGCAGTGGCTGAAAAAAATTTCAATTTAAGAAGTAAAAATATTGAATTAGGTGCTTATTCCAAAGATGAATTATTATTCATCTTTGATATGATGCAATGGGAAAAATTAGAACCTATGCTAAATAATAAATTTGAGTTTATTTCTGATGGTGACAATATTGTTTTTACTAAAATAAAAGAAGAGCAAAAAAAGTAGCTAAAAATAAACTCTAGCTCCGCATTTTGGAATCGGCGGAGGCAATGCCTCCGCCCTCCACTTTATCTTTCTAAATTTAAAATTAAAAAAGTTATGTTGTTTTTTTATAAAAATTTTGTTAAGCTAGCTCTAGGGTTCTTTATAATTCAAGCCCATTCCGAGGTAGCTCAGCGGTAGAGCGGCCGCCTGTTAAGCGGTTGGTCGTAGGTTCGATCCCTACCCTCGGAGCCAGTTAGTAGAGCATCCCAAAAATGCATCGCGCGCTTCACGCGTAAGTGTGGCGGGAATTTCAAAATCCCAAGAATTCAAAAGGATTTCCCAAGATTTTTTTGCAGAAATTAAAAGCGTGTGAGCGTCGAGAAGATGGTTCGAGCCAATCTTTTTAAGAAAATTTTTCTTGTCTTCCAAATTTTCTTCGGAAGCGATAATTAGGGCTTGTTTGCTATCTAAAATGAAAAGTCGCATCGGTTCGAGCCAAAAATTTCCCTTTTGCTCAAAATCTCGTAATTTATCTGAAAGCTCAATTTTTTGATTGAGGATTTTTTGTTTTTTCAGCACATATTCGTCTTTCGGAATAAGCCCATCAATATGTGCGTCAAGTAATTTTTCAATTTTAATATTTAAATCCTCAATTTGAGCTTTCAGATTTTGAGCAAAAATCAATCCGTCTTGTCGCTCTTGCTCGCGTTCTGTTTCTAATTTCGCGAGCATCTCATCTGCCCAAGACGGCGGTAAGGAAACTTTTTGAAGGACATCATTAATTTGTAGAACGAGAAATTCTTCGCGAATGTAGCCCTGCGAACAATTTCCTCGTTTTTTAGTACAATGATAATAATGATGTCCTTTTTGTGTTTCGGAAGTAATGGCACATCCGCAATCGGCACAATTTAATAATCCGCGAAGTGTCGGCTTTGCAATATGGCGTTTTTTCGGTTGCGATTTTCTTGCCATTACTTCCGAGCATTTATCAAAAAGTTTCTTTGATATCATTGGCTCGTGTTTGCCTTCGTGTAATTCACCATTATATTTAAAAACTCCGTAATAAAATGGGTTGGAAATGGTGTGTTGGATTAAGGAAACCGATGGGACTTTTCCACTTTTTCCAAACAAGCCGATATTTTTTGCAGTATTTTGTAAATCTTTCATCGAGTAATTGCCGGTTGCGTATAATTCAAAAAGTTTCTTGACGAGGCGAAAATGCTCGAGGTCTTTCATAATATTATGTTTAACTTGGTCATTTAAATATCCGAGCGGAGCCCAACCAGGCCATTCGCCTCGTCTTAACTTTTGACGCAAACCGCGTTTGGTATTTTCTGAAAGATTATCTACAAAATACTTCGATTGTCCAAAAGCAATGGATAGCATGAATTTGCCTTGGGGTGTGGCTTCAAACCAAAAGGTTGGGAATTTTAGCGCGGTTATTTTTAATGAATCTACAAAATAAATTATTCTTCCGCCGTCTACGCTATTTCTCGCAAGTCTGTCCGGATGCCACGCTAAAATTCCTTCCGCTTCGCCACGTTCCATTTTGTCGAGCATTTGATTAAAAATTGGTCTGCCGGGACATTTCGCGGTTAAAGATTCGCGAAATGTTTCGACAACAATCAAATGCTCTCGTCTGGCAAATTCATTCAATTCAAACTCTTGTGCTTCAAGCGACAAAACTTGTCTGTCGTCCTCGTCGGTTGATTTCCTTATGTATAAAAAATATTTCATATTGCTTTTGGTTTTTAAATTATCGCTTCAC
>MFWK01000019.1:48481-49042 GCA_001786365.1 Candidatus Nomurabacteria bacterium RIFOXYD2_FULL_35_12
GACTAATGTAATCATTAGAGAACCCTCTCCTTGCCACCCGCACACTTCTTTTCTTTCCAAAAAAATCTTGGGAAATCCTTTGGAATTCTTGGGTTCCCGCCACACCCGCCACAACTCCGCGCTCTTCGCGCGCGCCGAATTTTGCGTTATTTGGGGAATACTCTAACTGGCTCCCTCTATACGACAAAATCCGAATTTATTTTCAATCTAATTTAAATGAAATCTAATCTTACGCTCGACTTTCGCATTTTCTCTAATATTAAAACTACGCTCTACTAATGTATTAATTCTAAAATGGATTCAAGAAAGGACTTCGAAAAATGGAAACAAAATTTTGGGGTGAGACTGGGGACGGGACCCAGTCGCAAGACCTTTTGAGACGGTACTCCGTCCAAAAGGTGTACTGCTCCTGTAAGGAGAGGATTTCATTTTCCTCGACTTTGGTTTTTGGCGAGATTTCGGATTTAGCCCGCAGGAGGGGTTTGGGGAGGAATGCGGGCAGAATTTTTTCGTACTAAAACCTCTAAATACATATTATCACAATATCTAAACTTTGGATAT
>MFWK01000020.1:0-128 GCA_001786365.1 Candidatus Nomurabacteria bacterium RIFOXYD2_FULL_35_12
TAATCACAACGTCTTATCGTTTACTCAAATTATAGGCGCCATCGTTTTATTTATCGCAGTCACTTTAGCAACTCGTTTAAATAAAATGCAAATCATTAGTGGAATAGTTTTAGCCGGTAATAATAATG
>MFWK01000020.1:227-7343 GCA_001786365.1 Candidatus Nomurabacteria bacterium RIFOXYD2_FULL_35_12
TTTATAGAGGACTCATGTATTACGGAATAAATTCAATTACCAGCAAGGATTGCCTGGAAGTTCACATACTTGAATTTAATGGAGATATTTATGGTAAGAATATTATAGTCAGCACAGAAAGGTATCTACGTTTTCCAAAGAAATTTAAAAGTGTAGAAAAATTAAGCGAACAAATAAAAAAAGACCTTTCTCAGTCTTTTAGTGAGTAAAAATATTCTTAGGCATTCGGCCTTCTTATAATCAATTCAGGTTCTGGATTTTCTAATTTCAAATTTGCAATAACTTTTTCTGCAACATAATCCTGTTCCATATATGTATCAAAATCTGCTGGTTTTTTAACACCAAAAAGTTTTGTCTTCATCCCCCCTGGATAAACACTTAAAATTTTAACACCTGAGTCTGCATTCTCCATCTGAATTGCTTTCGTTAAACCAACTACAGCCCATTTACTAGCAGAATACATAGAAGATTTAGGACGTCCAGCAAGTGCACTAGTAGAAATGACATTCAAAATGACACCTTTTTCTTTCTGCATTTTCATTTGCTTTAGAGCAAATTTACACCCCAAAAAAGTCCCAAAAGTATTTACCAAAAGTACATTTTTAACTTTTTCAGATTCAAAATTTTCTAAAAAATCATGTGTAATAAAGATTCCGGCATTATTGATCCAAATATCAATTCTACCGAATTTTTTTATTGTTTTGTCTACCAATTTCTGTATATCTTTTTCTTTCGTTACATCAGCCTTAATAGCATATGCTTTTATTTCTTTAGCAGTAGTATCTAAAAGAATTTTATCTTTGGAAGAAACTACAACAGTAGCGCCTTCTTTAATAAAAAGCTCTGCCATAGACCTGCCAAGTCCTCTACTCCCTCCCGTTATTACTACAACTTTATCTTTTAGATTCATCTTGCTTGTTTAATTTAATGTTTAGTTCTTTTAATTGCGCATCGGAAATTTCTGATGGTGAATCCATCATAATATCTTTTCCTTCCCCTGATTTTGCAAAAGGAATAATCTCACGAATATTTGGCTCGTTTTGTAACATCATAAGAAAACGATCAAAACCCCAAGCTATGCCTCCGTGTGGTGGAGTACCTAGAGAAAAAGCAGTCATCATATGACCAAAATTCTTTTTTATATCCTCTATTTTATGCCCCATTATTTCAAAAACTTTTTCAAGAGCATCTCCATTGTGATTTCTGATACTTCCACCACCGATTTCACTACCATTTAAGACTATATCGTATTGTGTAGTATAAATTTTTTCAATATTTTCTTTTTTCATAAGCCAATCTAAATGTTCAGGCAAAGGTCTAGAAAATGGATTATGAGTAAAAGTCCAACCTCCTTCTTCTGTTTTTTCAAAAAATGGCCAATCAACAATCCAGCAAAAGGCGAGTAAATTTGGATCATTCTTATCTTTTCTAATATCTGGCTTATCTACTCCGTATTTTTCCATAGCTTCTTTAAAAGAAATTCTAGGGAAAGGAATCTGTTGAATTTTTTTCTCAGGATAAAGTTTCTGCACTATTTCAATAAAAAGTTTTTCATTTAGAGACATCACATCTTCCATTTCAGTAAAAGACATCTCTAGATCCAATTGAGTAAATTCAGGTTGTCTATCTCCTCTCGTATCCTCATCTCTCATACATCTAGCAATTTGGAAATACTTTTCCACTCCTCCGGTCATTAGAAGCTGTTTGTATTGCTGAGGTGACTGTGGAAGCGCATAAAACTTACCAGGATACAATCTAGCTGGTACGACATAGTCCCTTGAACCCTCAGGAGTTGATTTGGTTAAAATCGGTGTTTCTACTTCTATGAATCCTTCGTTATGTAAAAAGTCTCGTATAAATTTTAATACCATATAACGATTCCTCATATTTTTCTGCATTCTATCTGTCCTCAAATCAACATAACGATATTTTAGTCTCAACTCTTCATTTACCTTTGACGTGTCTTCATTAACAGCAAAAGGTGGAGTTTCTGATTTATTTAAAACTTCAATTCCTACAACCTCTAGCTCCACTTCGCCATTCAGCACTCCAGCTTTTACATTTTTTGGCGGTCGCTTGTTTACCATACCGATGATTTTCAAAACCCATTCCGGTCTGATCTGCTTTGCTTTTTCTATCACCTCAGCTCGGCTAGGCAATGCCACACACTGAACCTTGCCTGTCATGTCACGCATATCAAAGAAAACCATCTTACCCTGATCGCGTCTAACATCTACCCATCCAGCAACGATAACCTCTTTGCCGACATTATCCTTTAAATCTTTAATATATATTCTATTTTGCATCCCATTAGAAATTTTAAATTAATAAACAAAATTATTATAACATGTCCGTTAAATTTCTAACGGGACAGGTATTAAAAGTATTTTACCATAAATTAAAAATAAAAACAGCGACGTTTTTCCTCCTTTCGGCCGTCGCTGTTTTGTGAGAGAATTGGCTCTCTCTTGCCTTGCCCGGATAGCGCCAAGCACGCCTAAGACCATTCTTCATCATCTATGGACCACGCCATATCAATCACATCCCTTCTGTGTTTAGGTTTGCCCCCATCCTATTCTTCTCCTTTTATTCACAACTGACCCCAAGGACCAGAGCTAGATGATTTTTGAACATCTAACTCTTTTTTCTCATTTTCTTGAGCTTTTTTCTTCATTAATAATATTTTCCTTGCTTCATCCCAATTAGGTTTAAAGACAGGACTCCAAGCCCCACGAAAACTAGCCCAAAAAGTCCAGATTTCTGTTTCCGACACTCTAATCCGTTTCTTTTTCATTTTTCTATTTCCTTTTGTTAAAGAACTATTTCCACAAAGAACAAAAGTGTCGCTTCGTTGCGCCATTTAATGGATTCCTTATAAGTTAGGTTCTAGTCGCTAGTGACTAGGTGCTAAGAAATCAACAGAACGGCGAAAAAGCAGATGCCTCTACGCCCCACCATGACTTTATTGATTTAGTTGTTTTGAAATTGTATTTCATCTCTGTATTCACGTACTAGTACATGATAACAGAAGAAAAAAATAACGCAAACATCATATGTGGATAACTTTCTACATCTTTATAAAAAATTATTTGCTAAGTTTTTTCAACATTAAATGAAAACCTCCATTTTTATTGCGAAGTTCGCGAGATCCGCGAGTGACAGTGCTTATACCGAGACCTAACTCCCCTGCTACTGATCTATGTGTCTCGCCTTTATTTAATTTTTTGACTATTTGCCATCGTAAAGCCAAAGCCTCAAATTCAGCTGGTGTTAAGATATCTTTCAAAAATTCAATCATTAAACTTTTATCTCCAAGAATTTTAGAAAAAACTTCTACGAGCTCGTGCTTATATTCTGGAATTTTTTTACTTATGTGTTTCATTTCTTAATCAAAAATTTTAGTAAACATTCACTCCGATTTTTTCTCTTACTTCAGTCATCTTTTTACCAGCGACTTTTTTGGCTTTTTCACCACCAAATTTTAGTATTGCAAGAGCTTTAGGAATATCTTTTGCAAATTCTTTCCTTTTTTCTCGAAGTGGTGCGATAAATTTTTCTATATCTTCTACCAATAACTCTTTCAATTCTTTATACTTACCAGCTTTTTCTTCATAAATTTTCTTCAGTTCAGCCTCAGCACGGAAAAGTTTGTGTATGGCAAATACATTTTGTGGTATTCCACCGCTTGAGTCCGTCACAATACTCATCACACACTTTTTTATCTCATCGTGTTCAGCAAAAAGCGGAATAGTGTTACCGTAGCTCTTGCTCATCTTGCGTCCATCTGTCCCTGGCACTATTGCCGTGTCTTCTAAAATCATCGATTCTGGTAATTTAAAAATCTGATTTCCTTTGCCATATGTACGATTAAACTTTTCTGCAATATCGCGAGCTATCTCTACGTGCTGTTTCTGATCTGCACCTACCGGCACTACATCTGGGCCATAAAGTAAAATATCAGCCGCCATCAAAACAGGATAATTGAAAGTACCCACATCTATCTCTTTATTCTTTGCTTCTGCATCTTTAAAAGCATGCGCACGCATTAAAAATGGCATAGTTGTAATCGTATCAAAAATCCAAGTGAGCTCTGTGTGTTCAGAGATGTCACTCTGTTTAAAAAATATAACTTTTTTTGGATCTAGACCAATGGCTAAATAATCGAGCAAAACATTCTTTATGTTTTCATTCATCTCTTTTGGATTTCGTAGAGAATGCAAAGCGTGATAATCAGCGATAAAAACATAACCATCATGCTCGTTTTGTAATTCAACGAACTGCTTCATCGCCCCAAAATAGTTACCAATATGAGGTTTTCCTGAAGGCTGAACACCCGACAAAAATACTTTTTTAGACATAAATATATATTAACATATTAATAACACCTTTACACACTTTTATTTTTGACAATTCTAGCGCAGTAGTAGAGAATAACTTCATGGCTAAAACACTTAAAAATACTAAAAGCTCAAACCTTCGCATCCCGCCACAAAGTATAGAATCAGAACAAGCAGTTTTGGGATCAATAATGCTCCGTAAAGACGCAATGCATGAAGTGGAAGACATGGTGTCGGCAGAGAGTTTTTATGTTGAAAAACACAAAAAGATTTTTCAAGCGATGCTCGACCTCTCAAACAAAAATGAACCGATAGACATGCTCTCTCTTTCTACTAAACTCGGCGAACAAAAATTGCTCGATGCAATCGGTGGAAATGTTTACCTCGCTGAAATAGTGAACACTGTTCCCTCTTCCACCAACATCAAACACTACGCCAATATCGTGCAAAAGAAATATGTTTTACGAAGTTTGATAGAAGCGGCGGACTACGTCTCCGAACTCGGGTTTGAAGAAGGTGATGACCATATGGATGACATCCTAGATATGGCGGAAAAAAAAATATTCAGTGTAGTCTCTTCTCCAAAGAATCAAAAATTTGTAAATTTGAAAGATGCTCTGCCGGAGGCTTGGGAGCGCCTTTCAAAATTGCACGAACATAAAGGAATGCTTCGCGGACTTCCGACTGGTTTTCGAGATTTAGACACTATGCTTTCCGGTTTCCAGAAATCAGACTTGATAATCTTGGCGGCAAGACCAAGTATGGGAAAAACTACTCTCGCACTAGACATCGCCCGCATGGCTTCCACTACACATAGTAAATCTGTCGTAATATTCTCTTTGGAAATGTCTTCTCAACAGCTCATAGACAGAATGCTCTCTGCCGAGAGCCGAGTCAATGCTTGGAATTTGCGCACCGGCCGTCTATCTTCAGACCGAGAATTCTCCCAACTTCGAGATTCTCTAGACAAGCTCTCAAAGGCAAAGATATATATTGATGATCAACCAGGAAATTCAATCGTCAGAATGAAAGCACTTTCTCGCCGACTAAAAGCAGAAAAAGGGCTAGACCTCATTGTAGTAGACTATTTACAGCTTATGACCACTTCGAAAAATTACGATTCGATGGTAAACCAGGTGACAGAAATATCACGTTCGCTCAAGAGTCTAGCAAAAGAGCTCGACGTGCCAGTCTTGGCGCTTTCCCAGCTCTCTCGCGCAGTGGAATCTCGCGGTGGAAAGCCTCGCCTTTCAGACCTTCGTGATTCAGGTTCTATTGAACAGGATGCCGATGTTGTCATGTTCATCCATCGAGACGATAAAGGGAAAGAGGAGTCAGAAAAAACAAATATCGCTGAAATTTTAATTGAAAAGCACCGAAATGGTCCAACTGGAAAAATAGACCTTTATTTCGACGAAAAAACCACAACATTCCAAACTCTAGAAAAGAGTAATATTAGTGAATTCGCCCCAGCAAAAGTTAAAGGAGATTTAGATGAATTTTAACATGGTATGGATCCCGTTAGAGATCACTCAGTTTATAAATCAAATAATATGTTAATATAAATCTATGTTAAGATGTTTTATTAAAAGTAATATAACTACGGAAATCTAAAGATTTCCTATCTCTAACGGGATGGACATTATAGATAAATTATCAGAAATTTTTAAAGAATTCCCCGGCATCGGAGAAAGACAAGCAAAACGCTTTGTATATTTTTTAATGTCTAGAAACCCTACTTATAGCGAAAACCTATCCAAAATGATTTTAGATTTAAAAAAAGAAGTAAGCCAATGTAAAGAATGTTTTAGATTTTTCATTTTGAATAATAAAAAAGGAAAACTTTGCGATATTTGCGCAAATGTAAATATAGATTCTTCCACTTTAATGATTATTGAAAAAGATTCAGATTTAGAAAGTATAAAGAAAAGCCGAGTTTATCACGGAAAATATTTTATCTTGGGCGGACTCGTGCCAATCGTTGAAAAAACAACTAAAAGTAGAATCAGAATTGAAGAATTGAAGAAAAAAATTACAGAAAGTGAGGCAAGAGAAAGTGAGGCAAGACCTAACATGTTAGGTCTTGCCTCACTTAAAGAAATAATCTTAGCTTTTTCTTTAAGTCCTCAAGGCGACCATACTGATTCTTATGTCCGAGAACAGCTCAAAGATATATCTGAAAAACGAAATATCAAAATCTCTTCACTCGGTAAAGGTCTCTCCACCGGCACCGAGCTGGAATATTCCGACAACGACACTCTCAAAAACGCACTAAAAAACAGGCAATAAAAAAAACTAAAATAAACTAGACCTTAATACTTAAATCTTGCAATAGCTAGATTAAAATGAAACATATTTTCTACAAAAATACATTTTTTAATCCAAAGATGTATTTGCACGATAACTATTATATATAGTTTCAAAATTATCATGGGGGCCACAAGTTAAAAGAAAAGTTTCAACTCCTCCACGAAGATTTATTCTTTTAATTATTCTTCCATTAACTACCCCGCCTTTCTCAAGCTGAGTATTAATCATTTTTCTAATAAACTCACTAATTTTTAGTTCTAGTGTTTCACCATATTCAACTATAAGTTCTACTTCTCCTAAATTTTCCTTACTAGATCCAATTCCTTCTTTCATGGTTTTTTAAAATTAATTATTAAAAAAAACAAATAATTATTTTATGTTAGTGATTTTTACTTTGAAAAATGGCTGACGATGACCGTTCCTTCGAAGATAACGAGACTTTTGTTTATATTTTACAACGAGGATTTTT
>MFWK01000020.1:7353-17741 GCA_001786365.1 Candidatus Nomurabacteria bacterium RIFOXYD2_FULL_35_12
CGATTTCTACGATTTCTGCGTCTACTTTTGCGCCTGCAATATATGGGGTACCGATAGTTGTGTCTTTTCCGTCATCAACGAGAAGAACCTTATCAAAAGACAGCTTGTCCCCTTTCTTGTATTCCCCTATCATTTTCTCAATAGAAACGAGGCTCCCTTTGGAGACTTTGTATTGCTTTCCGCCTGTTTGTATTACTGCAAATTCCATGCTTTGATACTAGCTTAAATTTTGATATAATGCAAGACATGCAAACAAAAACTATAGAAAAGTATTTTTTCTTCGGTCTATTATCAGCAACTTTGATTTTTGCTTTCTTTATTTTCCAACCTTTCTGGATTGTGCTGGTCTTGGGAGCTTCTTTGTCTATAGTCCTATATCCTGTATATCTTTGGCTAAAAAAGATTAATTTATCAAACTCCCTTGCCTCTATCTTAACCTTGCTTTTCTTTATTATTGTACTTTGTATTCCATTTTTTGGAGTCGGCTCCATCGTTTTTAATCAATCTCAAGATCTTTACCGTTCAGTTGTAAACAATGGAAATTCATTACCTCTTTTAGATTCATTCGAGAATAAAATAAATAAAATACTGCCAAACGATGCACCATTTAAAATGAAAGAAGCGATTTCTACTTTTCTTTCTTTTTTGACGAGCAACATTACAAATATTTTTAACACCACTATCACCGCAGTATTTTCATTCGTATTATTGCTCTTGAGTATTTTCTATTTTTTGAAAGATGGAGAAAGCTGGAGAAAAACTTTTCTTAAAATAAGTCCTCTTTCGGATGCTGATGACGAAAAAATATTGAATAAACTTTCCAGAACAATCAATAGTGTAATAAAAGGATATCTCCTGATTGCTTTTATTCAAGGAACATTGATGGCGATAGGACTAGCTATTTTCCATGTTCCAAATTGGGCACTCTGGGGAGCAGTAGCAGGTGTGGCTTCTATTTTGCCACCTTTTGGCACAGCTGTAGTTTCAATTCCTGCGGTGATTTTTCTTTATACAACAGGACAGACAGGCTTGGCGCTCGGACTTTTAATATGGGCTACTTTAATAGTTGGACTAGGTGACAATTTATTATCGCCATTTATTGTCGGACATAATATAAAAATACCTCCATTTTTAATCCTCTTCTCTGTATTAGGTGGTATTTCCCTTCTCGGGCCTGTGGGTATCTTGATCGGGCCACTCACTGTTTCACTACTTTATGCTTTGACTGAAATTTATCGAAGTGAATTCCAATAGATAAAATCTATATAAAATTAAACAAATATGACTTTAAAATTTTACAACACTCTGTCACGAACAAAAGAAGACTTCTCCCTTATCAATAAAAAAGAAGTTTTGTTTTACACTTGCGGACCGACAGTTTATGGCTATCCTCATATTGGAAATTACCGTGCATATATCTTTGCTGATACTTTAAAACGAGTTTTATTGTATAACGGATTTAAAGTTAAACACATAATGAATCTGACTGATGTGGATGACAAGACTATCCGTGATTCAAAAAAAGAAGGAAAAACATTACGGGAATTTACTGAATTTTATACAGAAGAATTTAAAAAAGATATAAAATCTCTAAACATCGTCAACCCTAAAAAATTCACCAAAGCAACGGATTACATCCATGAGATGGTTGAAATTATAGAAAAATTACTTCATAAAAAATTTGCATATAAAAGCAAAGATGGAAGTATTTATTTTGACATAAAAAGATTTTCCGCCCAAGGCGGATCCGCCTCTGGCGGAAAAGGCTATGGCCAACTGTCCCACCTAGATATGAGCTCGTTAAAAAAGAATGCCGGAGGTAGAATAATAAAAGATGAATATGAAAAAGACAATATCCAAGATTTTGCCCTTTGGAAAGCTTGGGATGAAAAAGATGGAGATGTATTTTGGAACACCACCTTGGGTAAAGGACGACCAGGCTGGCACATTGAATGCTCGGCAATGTCTATGTCTAACCTCGGAGAACAAATAGATATACATACAGGGGGGGTAGATAATATTTTCCCCCATCATGAAAATGAAAAAGCGCAATCCGAAGGCGCCACCGGAAAACAATTTGTAAAATATTGGATGCATAACGAATGGGTTTTAGTAGACCAGAAAAAGATGGCAAAGTCAGAGCATAATTTTTATACTTTGAGTGATTTAAGAGCTAAAGGAATTGACCCAGTTGCCTATAGATTCTGGCTTTTAATGGCTAATTACCGCACTAGAGTAAACTTCGTCTGGGAAGCCTTAGAAGGCGCAGAAACGGCCCTAAAACGCCTATATAACCTCTATTTAGGGCTCGGAGATGAAACAGGCAATATAAACAAAGAATACAACCATAAATTCAAAAATTATCTAGAAGACGACCTAGACACACCGAGAGCATTGACTGTTCTTTGGGATGTCTTGAAAGATGGAAATATTTCCAATGCCGACAAGAAAGCTACGGTTTTAGATTTTGATAAAGTGCTTGGACTTGGCTTCGCAGATATTAAAACAGAAAAAATTCCAGAGGAAGTAGAAAAGTTGGTAACTGCTCGCGAAGAGGCGCGAAAAAATAAAGACTTCAAAAAATCCGACGAACTTCGTAAAGAAATAAATTCTCTGGGTTACGAAGTTAAGGACACAGCTGAAGGACCCCGCCTGCAACAGCTGTAGCAACTGCGGGCAGGAAAAAATTTCTAAGATATAATTCTAAGGGCACAATCTATTGTAGTCATCTATCATGGCTGACGTGGTTGGTTCTATTCCAGCCCCAGGTCCTGAAAGAGTATACTTTCCTCCCGCCCCTAATTTTCCTTCAATGATATGAATCGCATTTCCAACTCCACCTGGTAGCCAAGACATAAAATCCGAAAAACCGTTTACTTTGCGAAAACCTCCGAAAATATTCCAACCTTCAATCTTTGTCTTAAATCCTTTGCCTAGAAATTTTATACCAACAGTAAGTGCACTATTTGAGAAAGAAACCACTAAACGATAATCTTCTCCTTTGTCGCACAAATTTTTTAATCTAAGTGATGTTTGACTGAAAGACCCGAGTGCTTTAGGTGTTAAGAACTTCTTCTTAGATAAAACAGTGTTAAAAAACACGCATGTTTTGCGCGCAATGTCAGAAAGCTCCCCGTTAATAAGACTGAGCGAATCATTAGCACCGGGCTCTGCGTAGCCCAACTTCCCTGCTTCTGCACATGCTTCACCTAGAGTTCGGCCGTGACGCATTTCATCAAAAATAAAATTTAGTGTTCCATTAAGGACGACATGGATCTGCACAAATTTACTATTCGGATTACGATCTTTTGTATAATTGAGAATCTTTGTACCACCACCAACTGTGGCACTGAAACCAATCTTATTAAAATAAGGTTTCAATTCTTTTGCATGGTAAGCAATGGCACCCTTTTCGCACGTAATAACCGGAATACCAACCTCTACACATTTGAGAATATAATTTCGTGCTGCTTCACCCTTATCAAGAGTAGAGATAGCAACAAAAACAGCCTCGGGCATATGTTGTGTAAGTAACTGTTCAAAAGATGGGCCTGTTTGATTTCTTCGGAATTGAAAACATACTTTACAACCTTGAATTTCGAGACGTTCTAAAAGACGTCTTGCAATAGCACCCACACCTATAATCGCAACTTTTTTTATTTTTTTCATATTTTAATTTTTATTTATAGATACTTACTAAAAAACGACCTTTATTTGAGGTCGTTTTTGAAAGTTCGTAGTTTAGTTTTTTAAAAAATTACAAACGCTCTAAGACAACCTCAAATTGTAGGGTTGTAGTGGCGGTTGTCTGATTATTTTGTATGTTTAAAATCATATCTTTCATACATGAAATTATATCACTAGGTGCAAAAATTGCAATAATTTATTTGAAAATCTTCTTGCGATATAAAATAAATATCTCAATCAGATTAAATACAGCTAGATAAACTAAGAAAGAATATATTGTAAAAGACCAATTTTTGATTATTAAAAGACCAAGAATGTTATTAAAAATATCCGCAAAGTAAACTGAATTTGTTTCTGTTTCCGGAAATTTCCAAGATTTTATAAAAGTAGGTATAAAAGCTAATCCGTCAGAAAGTATAGCGAAAAGAATTGATATGCTTAAATTATGAGTATAAATATAAAATACTAAAGATGTTAAAGACAATACTCCACAAATCATATCTAACTTAGTTAATTCCCAATACGCATTTTTATTTCTTAAAGAAAAAACTATCACTAAAAGAGATCCAGCTCCAGCCAAAAATACAGGCAGAGAGGCTAAACCAGCTCCCGCTTTAAGCTGAAAGAATACTCCAATGAATGGGGCCAACATCCATATAAACCATGAAACCAGATTCGGCTTTGTCTGTCCACGAAAAATATTTCTAAAATAGAAAAAGAAAGCTACCAGACTTACGAGCACTGTGAAATAAATTATATATTCTGGAAGCATAAATTATATTCCCTCTTTTTTAAGCTCTTCTATTATTTCGCGAGCTCTCTTGGAAATCTTACTAGGTATTTTTACATTTATTATTATATTTAAATCACCATTTTTGCCATTCTTTACAGCTTCACCATAACCCGTCATTCTGAGAGTCTGCCCACTATGAATACCAGAAGGTATATTTACAGAAACTTCTTCTTCACGACGAAGCACACCTTTGCCTTTACATGTCTCACAGATTTCTTTTGGCACTTCACCAGCACCTAAACAAACTTCACAGATTTTTGTATTCGCAATGTTTCCAAAAATTGTTCTCTTTGATTCACGAATTTGCCCTTGTCCGTTACAAGTCTTACAAGTCATCATTCCAGAGCCGACTTTGGCACCAGAGCCATGACAAACAAGACAAGATGATGTCTTTGTAATTAAAATTTTTCTTATAGTTCCTAAAATAGATTCAGTAAAAGTAATTTGAATTTCTGTAGAAATATCTCTGCCACGTCTTTGCTTACCACCCCAGCCAGAGGCTGGTCCGCCTCCGGCGGAAAAAAAATCACTAAAAATATCATTTAAATTTCCAAAATCAAACTCTGCTCCGGCTCCTTGAAATCCACCATTTTGAAATCCAGAAAAGTCAAAACCTTCAAATCCGCCTGAGCCACCCCTAAAACCACCTTGTCCCATATTTTCAAAACCAGATCCAAACTGATCGTATTTTGAACGTTTAGCATCGTCAGAAAGCACCTGATAAGCTTCATTTATTTGCTTAAATTTTGCCTCATCGCCTTCTTTTTTATCAGGATGATATTTATGCGCCAACTTATAAAAAGCCTTTTTTATTTCGTCTTTAGACGCACCCTTATCAACACCTAATACATTGTAATAATCTTTAGACATAGCTTGCATTCTAATTCGTAATTCGTAATTGTCAATTTTTAATTCTAAATCATTGGCTCTGCTTCCTGTGAAGTCCCGACGCTTTTAGGTCGGGATCCCGACTTTTCGTCGGGACTTTCTAGTCCACTATCTACATTTTCATCTTTTTTTCCATTTTTTTCTTTTTCTTTTCTTTTCGCTTTACCTTCAATGATTGCTTTTTCCTCAGCGCTTCGGATTATTGTGGCTTCCTCTTCGGCAATTAATTTTGCCGCATCATCTTTAGATATCGAAAACTTTCTGCGAGATGCTTCCATAATTTCTTTTCTATAAGAAACATGGGTTGGTGGAAGTACACGCAATGTCTCAGCAGAAAATGGATCATAAGATTCTCCGTCTATAGTCATTTTTATATAAATTTCTCCGACAGCTAGGTTGATCATATCTTTAACACCGAACAATGGCTCAAATTCTGGTTTTAATTTTACGGCATCTTCTCCACCAACTCTAAAACAAATAAGGCTTCCTGTATTTCCGAGTACAGCATGTTGAACTTGAGGAATAAGCTGACCTATATATTGATGCGCAATGGTAAGATTTAGAGCGTATTTTCTAGCTTCCGACAAAATGTTTTCAAATGTTTGAGTGACGATATTATGAAACTCATCTATGTATAGATAGAAATCTTTACGGTCAGCTTCAGGAATACTTGCACGCTCCATTCCGGCTTGTTTTATTTTAGTCAAAAACATCGAACCAAAGAAGGAGGAATTCTCTTCTCCGATACGACCCTTTGAAAGGTTAATAAAAATAATTTTTCCATCATTCATCAATTTACTGATATCAATTTTATTTTGTTTCTGTCCGAAAATATTTCGAAGAAGTGGGTCTGAGAGGAATTGACCGAGCTTGTTTACGAGCGGGATGATAGCGTCCGTATCGAACTTCTCGGACCAATCGGCGAATTCGATAGCAAAGAATCTTTTCACCATGTCGTCTGTAATATATTCCACAACTTTCTGCCTATAATTTCTGTCCGTCAACATTGAGATCATTCCACGCATTGTGGCATGAGGATAATCGAGTAATGCCAAACAAGTAAAACGAAAAACGTGCTCGAGACGAGGAGTCCAGTTTGCGCCGAATTGTTTATGCAAGACTTCAATCAAGCCTTGGGTTAATTGGAATTTAAAAAGCGGGTCAACATTTGCCAACGGATTAAAAGATGCAGGAAAATCAATATCCGACGGATCAATAACACAGACATCTTCGATGCGCTCCTTTGGAACATAATCCAGCATCGCATCTATCACGTCTCCGTGTGGATCAATAAGACACAAACCATGATTGTAAGTCACATCTTGACGAATTAAAAGTTCTAATAATTTTGTCTTTCCAACCCCAGACTTTCCCACGATATAAAGGTGGCGTCTACGGTCTATACGCTTGATACCAAAAATAAATTTCTTCTCTTCAAGAGAAGCCACATAATTTGTCCTTCCAATAAAAGAAACTTCTTCAGGTTTGACCTTACCGAAAACAGGCAACTCTGGTGGTGGTGGCCCGTATTTGATTATTTGCACTCGATTCGGTTTTGGCATATATATCTTATATTAACATCTTTTTACTTCAAATTCACCTCACCCCTTGCTTTCCCCTCTCCATTACTATGGAGAGGGGTTGGGGAGAGGGTACTTTGTATTTTTACCCTAAAATGTGTATCATAGAATCATGAAATTACATAGATTTATTGGAGGTTTCGACCTATCAAAAAAAGAAATAGAAATCACAAATCCTGAAAATATCAAGCAAATAAAGGATGTTTTGAAATTAGTAAAAGGTGAGATCATAATCCTTTCGGATGGAAAAGGATCTAGTGCTGAGGCTACTATAATTTCTATTTCTCCTGATAAAATCATATGCAAGATAAATAAAATAGAAAAACAAGAAAAAACAGAAAGAAAAGTAAATTTATACTTAGCAATATTAAAAAAAGAGAATTTTGAACTGGCAACACAAAAAGCCGTCGAATGCGGAGTTTCAAATATTATTCCAATAATAACCGAACGCACAATAAAAACCGGTTTGAATATTTCTCGTTTAGAAAAAATAATTCTAGAAGCTAGTGAACAATCAGGGCGAAGTATTGTGCCTGTCCTTTCCCCTATTTTAGAATTTCCTACAGCTTTAGCATACGGGAGCGCCGCAGAAGAAAGGGTGATTTTTCATCTAGGAGAAAAGACATATGAAGCAAATAAAAAAGCAAAAAGTGTCAGTATCTTTATCGGCCCCGAAGGTGGATTTACTGAAAAAGAAGTAAAACTTGCCGAAGATTCCGGCTACACCGTTTCTTCTCTCGGTCCACTCACCCTACGTGGAGAAACTGCCGCTATCGTAGCTACCTATCGCACAGTTTACGGAATCTAGAAAATAAAATATGAACTTTTTCCGGTACGGATTTTTAAAAGGGCATCTCTTGGATTCAATCCAAGGGATGCCCTTGGAAACTAATACACCTCTTGCTGGTAGCATTTTTCACAATAAACTATTTCTGGCCTGTCCGGAGCGTATGAGGTTTCAAATTCGTTTTGACAAAGTTGAGTACCATGAGTATGTTCTATTGTATTTTTATATTTCTTATTATTAGAAAACTGACCATCACACTGGCATTTACTATTCCAAAGTTTAAATGGATTTCTTAATCCTAGCCTCTTATAATGACGACAATTTGGGCAATATCTTGGTAATGCAATATTGTGATTTTTCAAAAATTCTAATTCTGGCTTTATTATACGATATGCTTTGGTACATTGAGTCTTTTCATTACCATTGTTTGGACAAGCAATTACTTCTTCTATAATAGAATCTGGAATATCTTTTATGTGATCAGGTAAATCTTTACTTAAAATAGTTACTTGATAATATTTATGTGATGGAATTCTGTAAATAAATCCATTTTTAATTATTTCTTCTTTTGTTTTTGTAAAATATTCTTGAGACATTGCTTCATTGTAAGCAAATGGAGATATTTCATTTGGAAAAAATTCACCATATTTATAAACTATCCCCCTTTTGTCTTTATAAGGCATAGTATTCATCTGTTCTATAATTTTTGGTATTAATTTAAAATATTCTTCCTTAGAATATTGCTTGTTTAAAATGCAATACTGCTTACCACGCATTCCAATACAACCAAAAAGATTTTTAGAGTTAAAACACATATATGTATAATAAGTCTCAAGGCAAGTATGAGTAATAGCAGCAAATAATTCTCTAGACGCTTCTACTCCCGCATCAAGTCCTTCATACATCAAAGAAGCAATTCCACCCCCGCCATACATATCATAACAATCTTTACCATCAACAAAATGAATAAGATGTTTTGAGTCTTCAGTATTTCCATAAAGATCAAAACATTTTTTAGCATTTTTAGAATTCATAATGTTGTCTCCTGTACATTCTGTAGATTTTATTATATTTGTATATTTATTTGGAAAATTAAGAACAAATTTATTATAATGATTTTCAAATTCACAAAGTTTTTTATAACTGCCAAAATCCAACTCTTTCTTCTTTTTCTCATATTCTTCTTTTGTATATTGCACATTTAAAATACATCGGCTTTTGCTGACCAAATTTACACAACCAATACAATCTTGAAGGTTCTTACAATGTTTAAGAAAAAAGGAATTTATAGATTCATCTGAATCATAAGAAAAATGAGTTTTATATAAACCCCCACATAAAGTATCACCATATGATAATTCAGAATCTAAACATGTAAAAGTATCAATACAATCCTTACAACTAAAAGCCCCGTAAGAATAATGCGTTCGTTCATTTTTATAAGAAGCATATATTAAATAACAAAACTTACAATCTGCATTATGATTTCCATAAGGACTACCAACACTATTTGAATTTCCTAAACTTTCTAACGGAGTTTCTCGAAGTAAATCCTTAAATTGCTCAAAAAATGGTCTAGAAAAATCATACTCCCGCCCGTAATCTGTCGGTTCCCACTGGTCGCTCCACCAAACATCGTGATCATATACCACCACATCGGCATCTGGATGAAACATCGTAATTATTTCTTTACCAGTCTTTGCGCAAGGCCTTTTGAAAAGTGAGCGCTCATTGCGCCATGTCATACGACGAATAAGCCGACACTCCGGGCAAAAAGTCGGCGCAGAGACCTTTATTTTCTCGTAAAAATTAAAATCTTCCACTTCTATCGTGAAATCTTTCTTGCAGTTCTGACAGTTTTTTATTTCACTTTGCATAAACTATTCTAAAATTTTTCGCAGTACGTCTTCGGGTACTTCTCGAACTTTATCAGCCTTAGGCTGACCACCCTCTGGCTGGGGGTTTTTAGGAATGGGAGTTGGTGTAGGTATAGGAGCAGAAATAGGTGTTGGTGCTGAAGCTTCAACTTTTGGCTGGCTGGTCTTTATCAAATCCTTTAATTTATTCATATCTTGAGAGCTAGCAGCGCGATCTTTGGAACGAAAAACTTCTTTCTCTGTTTTTACAGATTGATTTTTAAGAACATCAAGTGAAACTGCCCCGACGTTTGTCGGGGTCCCGACTTTGGTCGGGAGTTCTTTTACCACTATTTTTTGTGGGGTCCCACCGTCGGCGGTGATTTTACTTAAAATATCTCTTAAAGCAGTATTTTTTACTGGTGCAACCTTTGGCGCAGAGCTAGGCGATGGAGTAAAAACTTTTTTAATAGCTCCAAATATACCGGGCCCACCTGTCGGACGGGGAAATTTGGCTGGTGAAGGAAAAACTACTTTATTTACTGGTGATAAAGGTTTCGCTACAGAAGATGGTTTATCTAAATGATGATCCACTCTTTCCGGATATCTTTCTTTGTTTCCATTCATATGATCATCTTTTGGTTTGAATTCTATTCCCAAATCAGCTAACGGTTTATAGAAAGTTGTCTCATCATGTTTAATCTGGTTTTCGGAAGTCTTTTCCACTTTTACTTCACCAGATTTTATTTTCGCTATGCAATCTTTACAGTAAACTGCCCTACCTGGCTCCGGCTTGA
>MFWK01000020.1:17838-26819 GCA_001786365.1 Candidatus Nomurabacteria bacterium RIFOXYD2_FULL_35_12
ACTCCAATCATTTATTTCCCTCTCCACGACTTCCTTGCTTCGGCAATAAAGGAAACGAGACGACTTGATAACTTCTTCTTCCACTTGTCTGTTGCCAGACTTTGCCATCGGCGGTAAAGTTTTAGCAGAAAAAGGACGCGAGGTAACCCCATCTATCATCAACTTCATATAGACTTTATAGTTTGGTAAATTCACTATGTCTTGCGGAGTAAATTCAGGATCAAATTCACTTTCCAAAAATTCTGCGTCATCCGAACCAACTCTAAAAACTATCATCGTTCCCACGTTGCCGAAAACAGCATCACGCACTGCCGAGCTCTTATCCACCACGAGCTGAGCGGTATATTGGTGAGCCACAGTCAAATTTAATCGATACTTTCTAGCTTCTGAAAGAATACCAGCAAAAGCATCCGTCACGAAGTTTTGGAATTCGTCGACATATAGATAAAAGTCTCTACGATTTTCTTCCGGAATACGCACACGCTCCATAGCCGCAAGCTGAATCTTAGTAATAATCATACCTCCGAGGAGCCCAGAGTTGTCTTCACCGATGCGTCCTTTGGAAACGTTGACCAAGAAAATCTTACCCTCATTCATCATGTCAAAAATGTTTATCGTGCTCTTACTCTGACCGACGACATTTCGGATTATAGAAGTGGAAAGAAATTGTCCAACTTTGTTTTGAATCGGCGCAATGGCTTCATTTCGAAATTTGTCCTGCCAAGCTTCATATTCATGAACCCAAAAAGCCTTAATGACTGGATCTTTCAAATTGGAAATTATTTTTTGACGATAATCTTTATCCACAAGCATTCTAGGAATACCTAGAAGTGTCGTGCCTGGAGTATCGAGCAATGCTAAAATCGCATTATTTAAAATATATTCCATTCGAGCGCTCCAAGCATTCGCCCAGATTTTTGTGAAAATTCCCATCAGTCCAGACGCCACCAAATGCTTGTATTGAGGGTCGATCAATTCAAGAACATTAAAACCAATATGATGGTCTGCATCGGCGGGGTTAAAATATACTACGTCTTTTATACGATGAGGCGGAATAGCGGAGAGGACTGCTTCTACGTTTTCTCCGTGCGGGTCTACCATACAAACCCCATCACCATTTTTGATGTTTTGAATAATCATATTAAACATCAAAGCGGATTTACCAGTACCGGATTTTCCGAGAATATAAACATGCTGACGCCTGTCTTTGCGCTTTATTCCAAAAAGCTGATTCTTGTCCCGATAGGTAGCAAGTCCAAGATAAGTAATCTCTTTATTTGCAGGTATTTCTGGCAATTCCATATAGTTACTATTTTACAATAAAAAGGCTCTTTTTGCTAATATACTTGACATATTTTTTGTATTTGCTAGTATAAAGGTAACTTTGGCTTCGGCCTCCGAGAAACCCCCGCAAGGGGGTTTCGTTGTTTATATAAACTTTTTTAATTTATCTTTTATTATTTCAAATTCTTCCATAGAAATAACTTTTATTTTACGAGCAAGTCGTCTTGTATCAAATAATTTTATTTGAGAAATAATTGCTGATGAATTAGTAGATTCTATTTCCACATACCAAGAACCCTTCTTTTTATTTGAAGTCAAAGGCACGCCAATAAAGGTATTTGCTGTAATTTTTTTAATAACTAAAACTGGACGTTCAAAAAGTTCATGTTTGCCACTCTGTTCACTTCCAACATTTAAACCAACAGAACAGAACCATACATCTCTTTCAGATACATATATTGGATTACGAACATCTATTTTTTTCTTTAATTCATTCCATCTATTAAAATCTTTCTCCATAATTTTATTATACTAAAAAATTTATATATACTATAATCCATAAACAAGAAAAAGCCCCCAGATATGCCTAGACATATCTGGGGGCTTATCTTTCTAAAAAGTTATTTATCTAGTTTTTTATATAAAGTTCCAGTAATTGTGAGAATTACCAACCCAGCCACAAATAAATACCAAGGATTTATATCTAGTAATCCGAAATCTTTCATTAATCCTTTTAATGCTTCATGCACAGCTGTCACACCAAAAAGTATTAATAGTGCAAAAGTGACAGGGTATCTTCGAAATACAGCTTTAGCACGCGAAGCCATTAATTTATTTACTTCATTTGACAAGTCTTCAACATGCTTCAATATGTCCAAACTTATTCCATTTTCATCTTTTTCAGGCATTGATTTCTAAATTAATTAATATGATAAAAAAGCCAAATCCAAAAAAACCCAAGAATTATAACTCCAAGCCAAAATTCCCATCTAGAATTAAAACTAGGACCACCATTATAATATCCCATAACTATTATTATAACACTTTTATCTCAAATTATTGCAAAAACTAAAAAAAATTTTACAATTTTTATTAGTTCTCATTTTTTACTAAGAACCATTCTCGACGGTAAAATATTACCTATAACATTAGATAAACCACCAAACAACTAAACCCAAACAGATTATTTGGCCAATCAAAACATATAAAACAGCTAAAGAACAAAGAGATTTCAAAAACATGCTTAAATTTATTGAAGAACCAAGTCTGTCTGACGCAACCCATTGACGAGAAAACATATCAATCAGTCCTGCAATTAAAACAGTTAATGGAATCCATAAGTAAACTTGTTTTGTAACAAAACCCAGTATTAATGTAAGCACCGATATCGTTATTGCTATATTTATTTTCATATTAATTTCTACTTGAAACCCATCCTATATCATAACACGTACTACATTTCTCTTGTTTACCATAACAAGTAGAACATTCTTTACAGTCACTAATTCCTACCATGCTTCGATATGTTCCAGTACATCTTTCAATTATATTTTTCTTATTTTGCTTTTTGAACTTTAAAATACACCTCGTATTTATTAAGGAAACCTCCATTGTGGGTCGCCCGCATTTAGTACATTTGCCAAATGGTTTTATCTTATTTTCCATAAAGATTTTATTACTTCTTTGGTGTTTCACCTTCCGGCCCTGCGTCTTTTACTTCTGGATTTTGTTCTTCAGGAGTTTTTGGAGATTGAGGAGTAGCGCCAGCTTTTTGTATCGCCTCACCTATTTTAGACATTTCAGCAGAAAGCTCTTCTGTCGCTTTCTTAATAGCTTCAGCATCGGTGCCGTCTTTTACTCCACGAAGCGCAGTGATTTTCGCATTCACACCGTCTTTCAATTCCGCCGGGATTTTTGCTTCATTATCTTTCAATGCTTTTTCGGCAGTGTAAATAATCATCTCCGCAGTATTTTTTATGTCCACCACTTCTTTTTTCTTTTTATCTTCAGTGGCATTTAGTTCCGCATCTTTCTGCATCTTTTTGATTTCTTCATCTTTTAGTCCGGAACTTGCTTCAATCTTGATGGATTGAGTTTTACCAGAAGCTTTATCTTTCGCAGCAACATTCAAGATTCCGTTTGCATCCACATCAAAAGAAACTTCAATCTGAGGCATGCCCCTGGGTGATGGTGGAACTCCGTCCAAGATAAATCGGCCGAGAGATCTGTTGTCAGAAGCCATAGGACGCTCACCTTGCACTATATGTATTTCTACAGAAGTCTGATTGTCGGCAGCCGTAGAAAATACTTGAGACTTACTCGATGGAATGGTGGTATTTCTTTCAACTAATTTTGTTGCCACTCCGCCAAGAGTTTCAATTCCGAGAGAAAGCGGAATAACGTCAAGCAAGAGAACGTCTCGCACATCTCCAGCAAGCACTCCAGCCTGCACAGCTGCACCGAGGGCCACCACTTCGTCAGGATTGATAGACATATTTGGTTCTTTACCAAAAAGATTTTTTACCGCTTGCACTATCGCTGGCATTCTAGTCTGTCCTCCCACCATAATGATTTCATTTATTTCATTCATCTTAAATGGTGAAGCCGCGAGTGCTCTTTTAGTGATTTCAATAGAACGATCAATCAAATCTTTTGTGAGAGATTCCAAAGTAGCTCGAGACATTTTCATCAAAAGATGTTTTGGACCACCAGCATCAGAAGTGATGAATGGAATATTTATTTCTGCTTCCATGGTTGTGGAAAGTTCGTGTTTTGCTTTCTCAGCAGCTTCTCGGAGTCTCTGATGCGCGAGCGGATCTTTTGTAACATCAATACCGGACTCTTTTTTATATTCTTCAGCAATCCATTTTACTATTTTTCTATCAATATCACCTCCACCCATGTGGCTGTCTCCATCTATGGACTTTACTTCTATGACATCACCACCGATTTCAAGCACAGACACGTCGAAAGTTCCTCCACCGAAATCATAAACCACAATTTTCTCATTTTTCTTTTTATCAAAACCATAAGCGAGAGCAGCAGCCGTAGGCTCATTGATAATTCTTTTTACATCGAGTCCGGCAATAGCTCCGGCATCCTTGGTTGCTTTTCTTTGCGCATCATTAAAATATGCTGGCACAGTGATGACAGCCTCTGTAATCTTTTCACCGAGCTTTGCTTCCACATCTGTTTTTATTTTTTGTAAAATCATCGCAGAAATTTCTTCTGGTCGGAAAAACTTATCCATCATTTTTACTTTTGCTCCACCTCCATCACCAGCTTCTATTTTAAAAGGAGCAGTTGCGCGATCTTTCTGCACTTCCGGATCATCAAATCTGTGACCCATCAAACGCTTTATTTCTGCAATTGTATTTTCTGGATTTGTTATAGCTTGTCTCTTTGCTAAAAGTCCGACGATACGGTCGCCATTTTTCGCAGTGGCAACTACCGAAGGAGTTGTGCGATTACCTTCAATATTTTCTATAATTTTCGGAGCTCCTCCTTCGATGAAAGCGACTGCCGAATTTGTTGTACCCAAATCTATACCTATAATTTTTGACATAACTTTTTTATTAAACTTATAATGTGTAAATTAAAATTGATCTTTTTAGAAAGCCTTGCGCAGGAGCTTAGAAAATAAAAATGGTATTCCATTTATTATTTTCTTGAGCGACGAGCAGTTCGCTGGGCAAGCTTGCCCAGATAGATTGCTTTATAAAAAGATTAATTTTAATGAACTAAAACAATTATATACTTAACTTAAATTTTTAGCAAGTTTTTCGTGACCACGAAATACTTGTCAAAAACTAGTATATATTATAAGATATAAGCATGTCAAGAAAAATACAAAAATTACATTATTCAGACAAAATATTAAGCATTTTAGGCGAAAAAACAGCCATTTCCCTACCCGAGCTTCGAGATAGCGCTTTAGGCGCTCAGATAGCGCCTAAAGCGCTATCTCGTGATAATTACGCGATTACACGCTCTTTAAAAGGACTTAAGGAAGCCGGTCTAATAGAGCAAATTTCCTCTACCCAAAACGAATACGCTCGCCTAACTAAAGAAGGCAAAAAGAAAATGCATAGCCTAAAATTAGACAGCAACACAACTTTGGTAAATACCACTTGGGATGGATTTTGGAGAATTATTTTATTAGATCTTCCGGAAGAAAGAAAAAGCGAACGTGAAAGCTTGCGCTACCTCCTAAAAAAAGCTGGCTTCATTTGTTTAAAAAATTCTACTTGGATTTCCCCATTCCCTTTTGAACACTTATTCACAAACATAAAAAAAGATTTAGGTCTGACGACAGAGATGATGATCATCGTCACAGAATTTGTAGACGAAGATACAAAAAAGTTTTTATTCGAAACTTTTGGGAAATAGAAACTTAAAAACGAGTTTCTAATACACCTCCTGCTGATAACATTTTTCACAATACACTATCTCTGGTCTTTCAGGTGCATAATTTGTTCTAATTTCTTTCTTACACTTATCGCAATTTCTTTTCCACAATTTAAATGGACCTCGTCGAGTAATGCGATCGTGATGTCGACAGAAAAAACATCTTCTAGGTACAGGAATATTCATTTTTCTGTAAAATAGAAGTTCTTGAGGAATAATTTTATAATTTCTATTGCAATCCATACATCTCAGAATTTCATTTATTATTGAATCTTTAATATCTTTTATATGATCCGGCATATCTTCAAGTTTCATTGTTTCCTTCCCTTCCGTTTTTTGAATATCATCTTCCCAGTGAAAACCTTGGGCTAAGGCTTCTTTTTTAGTTAATGGCATATTATCTTGTGCGACTGTTTCATTATATGCAAATAACGCAAGTTCCTGTTGCATCATAAGACCGTATAGATCTTTTTCTTTTAATTCATTAATAATTTTCTCACGAAGCTTTTCATAATCTTCTTTTGAATATTGCTTATTTAAAATACAGTATTTACCATTTTTCAAGGAATCACAACCGATACAATCTTTACAATTTGTAAGAAAAAATCCATATAAAATATCTTGTGAATAATGTGTCATAAAAGAACCGATAATGTTGCTTGAATGCCCAGTAGATACTACTTCAAGCAGATTTTCTGACTGAGTGCCATAACCAATAGTCCCCATGGAATCTTTAGCTCCCTTGGAATATAATAGATATCGACAATTTTCTGCATTAAAAGCTTCAAAAGAATCTTTCACGTTTTTACATTCAAATAAATAATCCCCAGTGGAATTCACAGTTTTTATATTATTATTTTCACGCATTGGAAAATCTATAATAAATTTCTCAAATTGTTTTTTAAACTCTTGCGTTTTTTCATAACTGCCCAAGATTTCACTCACCTTTTTCTTGTATTCAATTTGTGAAAGTGGTTTATTTAAGAAATAATAAGATTTATTATTTAAATTTACACAACCAAAACAATTTAAAAGACCACGACAATTTAAAATAAATTGAGAATCCACAGAGCCATTTACATTCTGACCCCAAAGAATTCCGGAAGATTGGTGGACATTCACACACTCATAACAGCGCTCAATATTTTTACAAAAATATAAATCAGAAGAATCTTTAGAATTCTTTAACCCCTTGGAATAAAAAATATCTTCAGATAAACTGGAATTAAAAATCAAATAACAATTCTTGCAGCCGCTTGCAGAATTTGCATATTCACTATTAATATTTTCACCATCACTGGGAGAAATACCTAAATTAATTTTAGGAACTTTTATTAAAAGTTCTTTAAATTGTTCAATAAAAGGACGATTTTCGTCGTAATCTTTTGCGTAATCTTTTGACTCCCATTTTTCAGAGTGATAACAATCATAACAATATGTAGAATAAAGAGATTTTGGATTATACATTGAGATAATCCCTTTTCCACAAAGCCCGCATTTACATCCGGAATAAAGGGTGGTTTCATTTCTAAACATCGCGCGCATTTTGAAACGACAGTCCGGACAAACTTTCGGCGCCGGCACTTTCATTTTTTCGTAAAAATTAAAATCTTCCGAATCTATCAAAAATTCTTTTTTGCAATTCCTGCATATTCTATTTTCTGTTTTATATTCCATTTTTTTATTCTACTTTACTTAACTAAAGTAATTTAGTTTAATAAAGTATTTATTTAGTACACCTCCTGCTGATAACATTTTTCGCAATAAACTATCTCTGACCTTTCGGGAGCATAGCTCGTTTCAAATTCTATCTTGCATTTTTCAGCCCCATGAAAATGATTTTTCTTTTCGCACATGCATTCTCTTTTATAAAAAGTTGGAGAATTTCGGAGTAATAGACGTTCATAATGCCGACAATTTGTGCATAAACGAGGTAAAGGAAGATTCATTCTTTTCAAAAAATCCAATTCCATCTTGATTACACGAAAAGCACCAGTGCATTCATGCTCGCAAGATTCTC
The DNA here is from genome assembly GCA_001786365.1 of Candidatus Nomurabacteria bacterium RIFOXYD2_FULL_35_12. GTDB lineage: Bacteria > Patescibacteriota > Minisyncoccia > Phycocordibacterales > UBA9973 > UBA9973. The sequence goes on from MFWK01000020.1 coordinate 25,550, forward strand.
TGTGAACACATTCTATAACTTGATTAAAAATATTTTCATCTACATCTTTAATATTATCCGGAATGTCTTTATTATTTAAAGTAATTTTATGATTTTGCCTTGCAATTTCATACCACAAAAATCCTTTTTCTTTAGCTTCTTTTTCACCAAGTGGAAACCATTCATAGGAAGCAGTTGCTTTATATGGAAAATAAGTTAATTCACTTGGAAAGTATTCACCATATTTATAAACTCTCCCATTTTTATCTATATATGGCATCTCATTCATATGTTTTATTATTTTCGGTACTAGTTTTTCGTATTCTTCTTTTGTATATTGTTTATTGAAAATACAATATTGTTTATTGCGTAAAGAAACACAACCAAATAAATCTGAATTTGATGGGAAACAAAATACACAATATGTCAGATTTTTTATATTAGAGACTGTCTGAGTGGAAAATTTAACATTATATACTCCCTGCCCAGCTATTAATGATTCATAAATGAGTTCTGCATTGTCACCGAAATTTGCATAATCATAACAATCTTTAGCAGGACCAACTAAAATATTCTGTATAAATTTACAGTCTTCCAATCCCCTTACCCGATAACAATCATGAGCATTTTTTGATTCATAAATATAATCTCCAGAAACATTTACATTTTGGCGACTATGAATAAATTTCTGTGGATATTTCATCCAATGTTTGTATGCTTTGGATTTTAATTCTTGAAAAGCCTCATTTGAACCTAAATTAAAAGACTTTAACTTCTCCAAATATTCTTCTCTCGTATATTGAACATTAAAAATACAATATGATTTATTTCGTAAACTAGTCGAAGCAATACAGCTATTGCACCCAACGCAATCTTTACATAAAATTAATTCTTGAGAGCTTTCACAATCAACTGAGAAAAAAGTTCTATAACAAGTAGATGTATCTACATTTCCATAACTCAATTCACATTTATTCGTCATATGACTATCGAGACATTGTTTGGATTCTTGATCCCAAATCAAATATGCAGAATCTTCTGTGAAAGATGCTCCTCGAACCAAATAACAGCCTTTTATGTTATTTGCATTAGTACAATACTGACAATTCACTATATCAAACATTGAATGAGCTGGGAGTGGAACTGTATAAAGTAATTCTTTAAATTGTTCAAAAAATGGACGAGAAAAATCATATTCTCTACCATATTCCATCGGATTCCAAGCATCAGAAATCCAATAATCCCTGTCGTAAATTTTCACTGGACTTTCTTCAGGTAAAAAAGAAAAAAT
>MFWK01000021.1:0-2125 GCA_001786365.1 Candidatus Nomurabacteria bacterium RIFOXYD2_FULL_35_12
GACTTCTGATGCTTAGCCATTTATCAAAGCGTTCGACTTGAATTAAAAAACGTTTTTTGATTCCAACATTAACACATGGAAATGTCGGGTCTGATTTAATGTGGTGATAAATTAACCACTGACTAATTCCGTACATAATGGAGACCTCCTTGATTGAATACAGTTTCTTTGATGGAATTTGATCCATAGATGATGGCCAACATGGAGACGGCCGTTTCGTCAATGGCCGTTTTAAAAATTCCTCAATTTTTGATACCCGACTCTTGGGGTAGTCAAGATTAACCAGGTTTGGATTAAGCCCATTAAACTTATGTTTTAATTCTTTGGTTTCTCTCTTACTTGCTCCCAAGACATAGAGATACTTATGTTTAGGTGCAAGACCTCGACGATGACATCTTGCCTGATGAGCTTTGGATGCTTGAATTAAAGCTGCTTTGATTTCAGCGGGGATTTTTGTCCATAGGATTTTATCTCGATAGCTCCAAGTTTTATCCCAATCAATCCCAAGTTCTTGAGCATAAAGTTTGTAGCTGGTGGTTTTTCTAAAAAGTCGATCACAAAACCAACCTTTGTCAGGATTGCGGGGATCAAAATATTCAAAGCGTGCTCCTGAACTTTGTCCGAGATAGGTAAAGTTGCAGGCCTGATAAATAGTTCCCAGTTCTCTGGCCTTAGTGTCGGAATAGGCCGTAAAAAATCGATACGGTGTATTTTTTACCATCCAGCGAATTGAAAACATCACCAAGGCCGAACCCAAATTCTTGGGACTCCAAGATATACAGGCACCCCGACTAATCAGCTTTTCCTTATCCCGGTTTTCTTTTCCAAGGAGATTTGAAAAAGCATTCGGCGTGGCCATAATGATGACCCCTGCAATTATTCCTTGGTAGGTTGCTATAAATCTATGAGTTGGACGATGAGGCATTTTACCAAGCCATTCATGACGAATGATAAATGCCTTGATGATTGAACATGTATTTACATCTGATTTATCAAGATATTTAAATTCAAAGTCTGATACCTTCAGAGTATCGACTGCGCTTTGAGTAAGTCCTGCCTCCTTGAGGTCTTGTTCAAAGTTGTTAATTCTAATGTCATATTGGTAGCAATGATTCTTATTATAATTTTCCTTCCCATGTGCTTTGGTTATAAGCACCCATTCCTTTTTTTATATACAGTCATGATATTTTCTCCTTATTTTTGATTTTGATGATATGTCTATTCAGTCCTCTCTTTCTAAAAGTATAAAACTCAATCATTATGGACACTTTGTGAAAGTGTAGCAGTTGCAGGCATGCCTTCACTTGCAACCAGCTTAGGGATAATCAACTTTTCCATTTTCCTGTTAGTGAACGTCAACTTTGACTTGGCACTTTGAACATTTTCAAATGTAGAATAGAAAATCTTTGAATCGCTATTGCCAAAAAGCAGGCGCTCTTTATCCACCAAACGATTGGCCAGATATTCATCCTTGGTTATTAAAAGAACCGCATCAACATCACCAGTGGTATGATACTTTTCAAAAAATGGGCGATATCTTTTATGAAACTTTAAACTTCGCTCATACTCTATGGCAAAAATGAATTCTTTGCCGTGCAGTTTTATCTTCAAAAGTGCATCAGGGTGAAGACGCTGGATCGTTTTGAGATTTTCAAATTCTGGAAGTTCAGCACTTGATCTGAGAATATTTTCGGTAACGTATAATTGAAGACTGGGTAGCGTTTTGAAAATTTCTCCTAAATCAAGTAATGCCAGGTCATGCCAGATGTTTTCACTTTTTAACTGACAGCGTGTTTTATCGTTGTCAGAAACATATTCTTGAAATGCTTTAGCTGTTAAACTATAAATCAATTTGCCTCGAATCTCTTTGACATAACTGGCCTGTAAATATCCATGATGAATAAACTTGTTTAATCTTTTATAAAGTGCTTGATGGGAGATATTTTGATAAATATCCCTGACAATTCGCTCAGCCGTGGCCACTTTATAGGCGTAAAGATAGTAAAAAAGTTTTAAATCAATATCCCGCATGACAATCCTCACTGGTCTTTTTTTATTCATGTTGTTCACCAATGCTTAGGATATCTTGAAGCTTTGACTTATTGGATGGTTGATTTTGTACTTT
>MFWK01000021.1:2208-2317 GCA_001786365.1 Candidatus Nomurabacteria bacterium RIFOXYD2_FULL_35_12
GGCCATGACTCCATATTCCTCGTCCAGCAATGGCCGGAAGATCAATGGCCCGTTTGTCACCAAGTAAGGCCAAAGAACCGGGCAGGGTATTCATCTGAAAACACATCCT
>MFWK01000021.1:2332-4177 GCA_001786365.1 Candidatus Nomurabacteria bacterium RIFOXYD2_FULL_35_12
CTGAATGGAGGTGCTGATGGTTTCTTTGCTGACCTTTTGGGTTGCCAAAATTAAATGAATGGCCGCTGCCCGGCCTAGCTTGGCGATTTTATCGGTAAGATTTCGAGCTACAATGGAGTCTTCATAATCATCGGAGTACTTATCCATGTTGGCATAAAGAACACTCGCTTCATCCACAGCGATAATGATACGGGACATTTGATCACGTTCAGGAACGATCTCTTTACGATGAGTTTTTTCCAAATAGTCAAAACGCTTCATCATTTCCGATTCAATCTTTTGCAGTAAATTGGCCGCATGAGTGATTGATTTGACAATGGAAACATTTGGGAAATTTTTAAAATCAGTAAACTCCAATCCGCCTTTTAAATCGATCAGATGCATTTCAAGGTTTTTAGAAGAGGTTAAAAGTCCAAGGAGGGTTTGTTTAAAAAAAACGCTTTTGCCTCCGCCGGTAGTTCCAGCTATCAAAAGATGGGGAAGTTTAGTAAGATTTGCTTTCTTTAAACCCTGCTTGCTATCACCTAAAATAAATTCCCCTTGGGATAAATCAAGTTGTTCCTTGGCATTTTCAAAATTCAAAAAAAATGGCAATTTTTTACTGTTAGTAATAATTTTTATGATGCCGGGGTCAGATCCATGCGTAATGGTTTCAATTTCCAGTTTGATCATGGATTCAAGCGAAGATTTTTTAGTTTGAAATCGTTCCAATCCAATTCCGTTACTTTCAAAGATAAAACATTTTTGAAACTCATTGAGTGAGCTGGTTTTCAATAAAGTTGGGTAACCACCTAATCCGTTTTTAAGAGAGATCGTTTCAAAGAAGTTATTCCATTTGTTTTTATTTCTCATGACTTTTAGTCCGAGGATAAAACATAAAATGGCAACTTCCGTTACAAACAGATGTAAAAAATGGGTTGGGTTTGATTCTCCCCGGATGAGATGAATAATTCCTAGTCCAAATCGGTTTGGGAAAAAATTAAAGATGAGTTTTAAATCCCACTGGGTAAATGTTAATAGTGTACAGGTTGGTACTGTGACAAAAATAAACTCAAAATATTTTGTCTGAATAAAACGAAAAAACTCACCAATACCTGCATAGAAAATCTTGATTAAATGATAAGTGCCATTAAAAACACCTTCGGCAATTCGATCCCATTGATCAGAAGAATGTGATTTGTGATTGGTCATTGCAATACCTCCTTTGGCTGCATTATGTTTGGTCGTTGCAAGTCTTAGAGCAACCTTTATGCCAAGTGGAGATATAACTCATCAGTTGAACATTTTATCAACGATGAGGTTGAAATTATTGAGAAAATAATTTTAAAACCTATTTTTATAGGCGGCATTGGTCTGAGAATTAATAGTAGCGCAAATAGTAGCGCTACTATTATCGAGTTAATTTTTGGGTAAAAATAGAAAGAGACGGTAATCCGTTTTGAATTTTGGTGAGTGATTCAACTTTAACTTTTTTGTAAATAATTGTGCTAACATTTTCTGCGCTGATGACAAATATAATGGCAAGAATAATTTCAAAAATTGCTTTCATAAAACCTCCGTGAAGATACGGCCATGATAAGGGCAATATGGCCGTTTTGGGGAGGGCCGTGTTTAGTGTGTAAATATTTGTAATAAATACAATAAGATACGATCAATTAAATTTCGTATAATTCTTATGTTGCGAATATTTCTAATGGATGGTATAATAGATTAAGCTAGGAGGTGGGGATGAGTACTGCTTTAAAATATCATTTAATTGAACCCAATGAACAGGATGTAGAAATATCTAAAAAAGCTGGTCTTGCCATAGCTGAAGGAAGTGAAGAGGTAATCAACACTTTATTA
>MFWK01000021.1:4198-5439 GCA_001786365.1 Candidatus Nomurabacteria bacterium RIFOXYD2_FULL_35_12
AACCAAGTCGGCAAATTTAAAAGAAGCCTTGCTTGCAATTTTAACGGCCCTGGCGGATGGAGATAAGATTGCAATTGCATCATCAGAGAGTGTGATGAGTTCCCAAGAGGCCGCTGATTTTTTAAACGTTTCAAGGCCGTATCTCAATAAAATTTTAGATTCAGGAATTATTCCTAGTTATAAAGATGGAAAACATCGCAGAGTTTATTTTAAAGATTTAATATTATATAAAATAAAACGGGAATCATCTCGTAACGGGCTTGATGAATTAACCAAGCAATCACAAAAAAACAATATGGGTTGGTGATTTTTGTGAAGAAAGCTGTTTTAGATGCTTGTGTAATTTTTCCTGCTTCGATACGCGATACCTTACTTTCGATTGCGAGTGAAGGTTGTTTTATACCTCACTGGTCTCAAATGATTCATAATGAATGGCAGCGCAATCTTTTGAAAAGTAGACCTGACTTAACTCAAGATATTTTAAATAAAACTTCTGAAATAATGGACAAATGTTTTCACGGATCATGTTTTAATGATTTTCATCATGTGATCGAACAAATAAAACTACCGGATGCAAATGACTGTCATGTTTTAGCTTTGGCCATTACTGTTGGTGCGAATTTTATAATCACGAATAATTTAAAAGATTTTCCCAAAAAAGAACTGAGTAGATATAATATTATGGCGCTAACACCTGATAATTTTTTAGTAAGTTTATATGAGCAATTTGATATGATGGTAATTGAAGGAGTTGGAAAGCAAAGGGCCAGGTTAAAAAATCCATCAAAAACTCAAGACGAATTTATTAATACTTTACGAAATGCAGGTTTAGTGAAGTTTTCAAATATACTGGAATCTGTAAAAAGAGAAATATAAAAAAATGGCCGGAATTTGGCCAAAAATCCTGTTCATTTTGTCATGTAAAATCAACCAGATAAGCTGTTTAATAATTAACACTTTTGAAAACTTAACAAATATGTTAAAATAACATTAAGAGAATTGGGGAAATTATGGCAATTCCAAATAAGTTTAATTCAGATGGGCTATTAGCGCCGGGAACATATGATGCGAGCCTTGCTGATATAAGGGAGAGTATTCTTGTTCAAGGAGATGGGGCATCATCAACTTGGGATAGTTTATGGAGAGCTGAACTTGTTAATAGGGCCGAAATACTTATAAAACAACTTTGGCAAGTAGGAGTTTGCGATATTTTTTTAGATGGTTCTTTTGTCGAAGATAAA
>MFWK01000021.1:5462-6865 GCA_001786365.1 Candidatus Nomurabacteria bacterium RIFOXYD2_FULL_35_12
GTATTTTGATCCTCATCTCTCAATGTTGAAGCAGGCAGACATGATTAAATTTCAACAAATTGTTTCTGCTTTGAATAATCTTGATCCTCATAAAATTTGGACTTGGGACCCACGCTCACGTAAAACTTATAGAGGTTATGCAAAGAAACAATTACCGATGTGGCTTTTTTATAGGGTTGAATTTTTTCCACATCTTAATCAGGGAACAGGAATAAAAGATCAATATGGAAATGATCAAACGTTTCCATCTGCATTTAGGCAATCTAGAAATGGGTTTAAACCAAAAGGTATTATCAAGGTTATACCTTGAGGAGGGCATATGATTAAAACTGAGAAAGAATATATTGAAGCAAAGAAAAGATTAGAACAAGAGTTTAATGCCCTTGAAGATCATAAGAAAAAAATGAAAAATGCTAAGATGACAAAAGAGCAGATAAAACTTGCAATTGACCCTCTGGCTTCATTTGCACTTCAATTGCGTGAAGAAGTTGAAGAATATGAAAAATTAAAAAGAGGTCAATTCGAGATACTTGAGAATTTAAATGGAATTGGTCACGTTTTAGTGGCGCTTCGAATTTTCAAGGGAATGAAACAAAAAGATTTGGCAGAGAAGCTGGGAGTTTTGGAAGCTCAAGTGTCACGGGATGAACGAAATGAGTATCACGGTACTTCGATTGAAAAAATTCAAAAAGTGCTAGATGCCCTTGGTGTAAAGTTAAAAACAGCTATCGAAGCTGAATATTTAGATGCTGTATAAAAATGGCCAGAATTTGGCCAAAAGTTTTAAAAAATGCAATAATATACAAAATATATGTAGGCCGTTATGAAGCAAGTAAAACATAGAAAACATTTTATTATTGGTAGTTTAAGATGAGTGTTGCCTACGCTTCAAACTTTATGATCAGACATTACTCACCTGAGACAGGACGGTTTTTGAGCGAAGATCCGATTGGTTTTGCTGGTGGTCAAATTAATCAATATGTTTATGTTTTTAACAATCCAGTCTTGTACATTGATCCAAGTGGTAAAATATGTATAAGTACTTTGAAAAATATTGGTTATGGAGCAATGATAGTTGGAGGAGTGGTGCTTGTTACTACAGGACCTGTTGGTGCAATTGGTTTTGCTGCAGGAGCATCGAAATTGATAGGATTTATTGCATTAAAATCAGTAACAGCAAACGCATTGTGGGGAATTTCTGCATCGTTAGCTACGGCATGGTTTACAAATGAGTTTACACTTCCAGCAATGACCGCTGGTTCAGAGTATATGTCAACAGGTTATCAAGGAATAATTCAATCGGGAAAAAACAATGGTAAGGGGAATAATAATAGCAGTGTTGGAAATTGCAAGAGTTCAACAGATCATAATGTTCCGTGGTATGAACTTGATCCTAATTGCTA
>MFWK01000022.1:0-5795 GCA_001786365.1 Candidatus Nomurabacteria bacterium RIFOXYD2_FULL_35_12
CTTTTAAACAAGGCCTTTGCGGTCTTTGCCACTTCTTCTGTCATTTCTTTTGAAAGCAAACCCTCACCGACTATTTCTTTTAAGGACACCGGCCTGTCATGCTCGTCGGATTTTGTGGTAGGCGTAAAAATTGGTTCAGACAATTTTTGATTCTTTTTCATTTCGTCCGGTAATTTAAAATCACCAAAATCCCGTTTTCCTTCTTTATACAGAGTCCAAAGTGAAGTTCCCGTCACACCGGTAATATATCCGCGCATTACGCACTCAATCGGAAGCGGTTTGCATTTTTTTACCACCACGACGTTTGGATCAGGAGTATTTAGGATGTGATTTTGTATTATGTCTTTGGTTTGATCAAACCAGAATAAACTAATTTGATTCAGAATTTCCCCTTTAAATGGTATAAATGCAATATTTCTGTCAAAAGAAGAATGTCTGTCGGTAGAAATTAGAACAACATGATTTTTTGCAGTATAGACATCTCGAACTTTTCCGATTTTTCTGTCGCCAAGATTTTTAAAATCTGTTTCGATCAAAACATCGTCTATATGTTCTTTTATTTTTTCTATTTCCATTTTATTTAAAAAATTATTTATAATTACCAATTCAATTTTCCTTTAAAATCAACTTCCTTTTTACCTTTGATAATTTCTCCTATTTCATAAGCATCTATACTCATTTTGTTTAAATGTTTTTTTATTTTTTCGACAGAATCTTTTTTGACGACAGCTGTGATGCCTACTCCCATATTGAATGTTCGAAGCATGTCTTCATCTGCTAGATTTCCGAATTTTTTCAAAATTTTAAAGATTGGCAAGATTTTTATCTTATTTATATCAATCATAGCATTTAAATTGGAAGGCAATATCCTGTTTAGATTTTCTTCTATTCCGCCACCTGTTATGTGCGCTAAGCCAATTAATCCACTTTTGCCAGCAAATAAATCTTTTAAACTATTGTAATAGCATTTGTGGGGCGTCAAAATACTTTCAATAAAAGTTTTTCCATCTATTTTTTTCTTTAATATTTCTGGTTTTTGTTCCATTATTTTTCTTACTAAAGAAGTTCCATTTGTGTGGATTCCATTTGAGGCCAAAGCTAGCACTACATCCCCTTCTTTAATTTTTGAACCATCTATAATGAGCTCTTTTTCTACTACACCGACGATGCTCGCTGTCAGTATATATGTTCCATTTTCTACGACCCCTGGTTGCTCGGAAGTCTCGCCACCGGTCAAAATACAGCCATTTTCTGCGCAAGCGCTGCTCAAAGCTTTTACTATTCTCAAAATAACACTTTTTTCTAATTTTCCGCATACGATGCAGTCTTGGACAGATAAAGGTTTTGCGCCCATTACAATAGCGTCATTGATCAAGTGATTTATAAGGTCGTAGCAGATAGTCTCTACGCTGTCATTTTCCAATGCCAATTTTTGTTTTGAACCCGGTTCTTCTGTTTTAAAAACCAATACAGGATGTTTATATTCTGGAAAACTACCGTCAAATAAGGTAGCGAAAGCTCCAACTTTATTTAATACTCTTTTATTTTGTGTCTCTAAAATTTTTGCCATTTCACTTTTTGTGTTATTGGCAATGTCTATATTTACTCCAGAATTTTTATAAGACAATTTTTGCATTTATTTATTTTCAAGATATTTTTTATAACCATTTTTTGAAAGTTTTTCGCCTTTTATTTTTATTTCTTCACTCATCTTTTTTTTGTAAGAATCCATTTTATTCTCTAAATTTTTATCATTTATCGCAAGCATCTGCAAAGCTAAAAGTCCGGCATTTTTACCTGCATTTATTCCGACAGTTGCTACTGGCACTCCGGGGGGCATTCCCACAGTAGAAAGTAGAGAATCAAGCCCATACAAAGATTTTGTTTTTATAGGTATGCCGATAACTGGTAAAGTTGTAAGTGATGCAATAACTCCAGCTAAATGCGCTGCTCCACCAGCGCCGGCAATGATGATTTTTATTCCACACTTTTTGGTATTTTCTACATATTGATGGACAATTTCTGGCGAACGATGTGCTGAAGCCACTGTAATTTCATAAGATATATCAAATTCTTCGAGTATTTTTGCCGCTTCTGCCATCACCTCTAAATCTGAATCCGAACCCATCACTATGCCCACTTTTGTATTTTTCATCCCATTAAAAATTTTAATTAATAATGTCTATTTATTATGTCTCGTTTTGTGAATTTCTAACGGGACAGGTAGTAATTTTATCTTATCATTTTATAAACAAAAGAAAAGACCTCGTGAGAAGCGAACTTCTACGAGGTCTGACGAACCTCGCGGTTCGCAAATTTATATATAAATGACTCTTTTCCAATACCCGCGCCTTTTACTAGCGCGCGGGGGTTAGCCTTGTGCTAACCATAACATCCAACTTCACTACGATCGGCAGGGCTACGGCTTATGTTCTGTGCTGGGGTTTTCTCCGGTTTTTTATTGAAGTGCCAGGGTTGGAAGGACCAAGGCTTTTTCTTCTTGTGACGTTTCCGAGGTTTAGCCATCAGAGTTCTCCTTTCCAGACATAGGGCACTGGAGCCGGCGGATGCCTCTTTGTGCGACTACGCTTTGGTTTTCTCCGAAGTCTGTTCACAACATCTGGTTTCGGGTCGCCGACGAGCAAGTTGTGAATCCTTTGCTCTTCCCAGGTTAAGGGTTTGGGTCTGGGGCATCTCGCTACACATAAGTTAGCGGCACTTAGATGCAATTTTCTAACCCTGGTTAATTCCCAGGGTTTGATGAGTTTCTTCATTCGTCTCCTTCGTTGCGATTGGTTTTTGAGTCATTTCAAAGAACGAACAAAACGACTCGTTTCGTTTCATACAATACCATAAATATTAAATTTTACAACCCCATCAAAAATTAGTGTTTAAAATGTCTAAATCCAGTAGTCACCATCGCCATATTAAATTTATCTGCCATATCTATAGATGTTTGATCGTTCTTTGAGCCTCCAGGATGAATCACAGCGCTCACGCCCACTTTTGCAGCCTCTTCTATGCAATCAGGAAATGGGAAGAATGCTTCTGAGGAAAGCACAGCGCCTTTGAGTGAGAATCCAAACTTCCCTGCTTTATCTATCGCTTGTTTCAAGGCATCAATACGTGAAGTCTGCCCGCAACCCATAGCAAGGAGTGTGCCGTCTTTTACTAAGGCAACAGAATTTGATTTTAAATGTTTTGTGGCTATTGAGGCTATTAATAAATCTTTGATTTCTTTTTCTGTAGGCTTTCTTTTTGATGTCACTTTTAAATCTGCTTCAGTTTCTATGTGAGTGTCTCTGTCTTGTGAAAGTATTCCAGTGAAACAAGTTCGATTTTGTTTTAATGGAAGTTTCGGATTTTTCCACACTAAAATTCGGCAATCTTTTTTCTCTTTCAATATGTCTAATGCTTCTTTTGAAAAGTCTGGCGCAATGATTACTTCTATGAAAAGTTTTTGCTTTTTGATAAGCTCGGCAATATCTTTTTCTATTTTCCTATTTGATGCGAGGATTCCTCCAAAAGCTGAAAGCGGGTCTGCATTATAGGCAGCTTGATATGCTTCAAATAGGTGCCCTTCACTTCTGACTGCCAATCCGCAAGCATTCATGTGTTTAATAATTGCAAAAGCTGGGTCTTTAAAATCACTTACCGTCAATATTGCAGCTTCTGTGTCTATAAAATTATTATAAGAAAGTTCTTTTCCATGAAGTTGGGTAAAGCTTTCCTCAAGATTGCCGATGAATTCACCTTTCTGGTGCGGATTTTCTCCATAACGAAGTTTTGTGCCTTGAAAATATCCGCGAATAGCATTGTCATATGTGCTCGTCACTTCAAATGCATTGCCGGCAAATTTCTTGCGTTCTTCTAGGGTTGTTTCGTCGCCGTTTTTTAATATATTAGTTAATTCTTGATATTGATGTTTAGAAGGAATAATTACTACATCATTAAAATTCTTCGCTGCTGCGCGAATGAGGGCAACTCCACCAATGTCTATCTTTTCTATAATTTCTTTCCCGACGCTTTCGGTCGGGACCCCGATCCCTTCAGGCGTCGGGGCCTCTGTGCCACCTTTCGCTAAAGTTTCCTCAAATGGATAAAGGTCCACAATCACTAAATCAATGTCTTCTATTTTGTGTTTAGCTTTTTCTTTTTGGTCTTCCACATTATCTCGGCGATTTAAAATACCGCCAAAAATTTGCGGTTGAAGAGTTTTTACTCTTCCTCCAAAAACTGCGGGGAAATTTGTGATTGTTTCCACTTCTGTTACAGGAATTTTCATTTTACGGATAAATTCTGCCGTTCCGCCGGTAGAAATTATTTTTATTTTATGTTTATGAAGCAACTTGATAATTTCATCAAGTCCGTCTTTATTAAAAACTGAAACTAATGCCGAGTTAATCTTTTTCATTACAAAAGCATTCTAGCATAATGTTTCTTTTACTCAAATTGTCTACTAACTTTTACATATGTTCGAGATAGTAGACAAAATTAAAAAGCCGTAAGACTTTTCTCTCGAAAAGCCCAAACGGCTTTTGATTCTTAATTTCCGGCTAGGGAGCCCTCTTGCGAGGGCTCCCTCAAGCCAAGTTGATTCGGAGCATTTAGCTCCAGTTGTTTTGCTGATCAATGATGGGTGGCTGTTCTTCCTCAACCGTATGAAAGGCTGTAAGGAGTAACGTCAGCAGACCTCCCACCATAAACAGCACACAAGACCAAGGCAACGATGGTGGGCCTTTTGTCATCTTCTTTGCTCCTTCCTTCGTGGACATGCCACAGCAGAAGGCGATGGCTCCACTCATTGCCCATAATCCGATGAATCCTGCGATGAAGGCCCACCAAGAATCGCAGACAAACCACCACCGAACCATGCAGATGATGATGATGATTAACGCGAAAAGCGGCCCGGGGCCGTGTTCGAATTTTGGCTTCATGTTTCTCTCCTTGTCTTTCTACTGCTTTTGACCACGCGATCTCCCTGTGGAGTGGCGTTTCTTTTGGTCAAAGATGTGTTGTGTCACTCGACAGTTTTTTGACCTACAGTCTCCACTGCTTTTGTTGTAAGCTGGTCTAGCTTATTAGTTCAAATTACTCCATCACCATACTGCCATATTTAGACGAAAAAGTCCAGCTACTTTTTCCTCCTTTCGGATGTGCTGGACTTTTTTCAGAGTTGAATTCTCTGACGATAGTTTTTTTACTAGTGGGGTGTTTTGCAAAAGATTATTCCTCCAAGAATTAAAAGTGCTAATCCGACCCCAATAATATTGTGTGCAAGGGACTCAAATCTCAAGTAGCTTCCCTTCCATGTTCCGTTACATTTCTTCATACAGTAACCAGTAATTACAAGAGAAAGTCCAACTATCAGTATTGTAATATTACCATAAAAGAGCAATACGCTCATGTTTTTCCTTTCGTAATTGTTCAAAGATTCGTTTTGTATAATACTCTTAATTCTAAAAAAGACAAATTACTCAAACTCGGTTGTTGCTGGGGGTTTTGGAGTCATATCAAAGAAAATACGCACTATGTCTTTGTGTTTTGTCAGCGCGCTAGTTATTTCGTCCATAATATTTTGTGAAAAATAATATCCTTTAGCTGTCATAAAATCCACCGTTTGCACAGCACGAACAGCGAGTGAGTGACCGTAAACTCGTTCATCCCCTTTTACCCCAACGGAATTGATGCCGAGAAGCGCGATGATGACTTGAGAAATTTCTTTTTCAATTTTATTTTTTTTAATAATATCTCGGACAGTTTTATCTGCTTCTCGCACGAGTTCAATATTTTCT
>MFWK01000022.1:5851-6703 GCA_001786365.1 Candidatus Nomurabacteria bacterium RIFOXYD2_FULL_35_12
GCGTTCATATACAGCGGATGGCAGTTTGAGTGCTCTGGCGAGTTCGCGAACTTCATATTTAAATAAATTACGTAGAGGATGCAAATCGTCTACTTCCCAATCAAGTCCGACGTTGTGATGAGTTTTAATCATTGCAGATTCGCCAGCTTTTCCGCTTTCAATAATATCTGTTGCTAGGGTTCCTTGCACGATAAATCCTGCATTGTATTTTTTTATTTGTTCTTCAAATATTTTTTTATAGACAGAGCGGAATTTTGCGCGTTTTTCTTCTCCATCTATTGTAGTGCCAATATTTTTAATAAATTCATTACTAGCATCTATTATTTTAAAGTTCTTAATATCTTTTTTTCGCAAGGACTGTCCTTGCGAAAGAGCATATGCTGTATTTTCTCTTAATTCTGTGATTTCATTTGCTCGCAGTCCGCCTGTGTCTATCGCCACGCAAATAAGTTTGTCTTTCAAGACTGGGGCGAGGATGGCAACGAGTGTGGTAGAGTCTACTCCGCCAGAAACGCCCAAGATTACATTTTGCTTGTTTGCTTTTTTAACGATACCTAAAACTTCTTTTTGTATTTCACGAATTAAATCTAGCGGGTTCCAGTCTTTTTTACAGCCGGAAATATCTAAAAAGTTTTGAAGTATTTTTTTGCCTTCTTTTGTGTCTGTAACTTCTGGGTGGAATTGAATTCCGAGAACACGGTTGTCTTTATTACTCATAGATGCAATACCACCAGAGGTGGCAATTGAAGTAAATCCTTTAGGAAGTTTCGTCACTGTGTCGCCATGGCTCGCCCAGACTTTTGTTTTTGCTTTGACTCCATTAAAAAGTGGATGTTTTGTGTTTACATTTAC
>MFWK01000022.1:6734-83281 GCA_001786365.1 Candidatus Nomurabacteria bacterium RIFOXYD2_FULL_35_12
GATTTTGGAAGTTCTGGCGCGCCTTCATTATGCACACTCCAATTACTGCCTGAAAGAATTACTGCTTTTGGAGTATTATTTTTTAGCCATGCATCAACTTTTTTTGGTGGTAATATCACGCTTCGCACTCCAAGCTCGCGTAAAGTTCTGCCAATAACGAGAGTATATTGTGAACCGTAATCTATTATAAGAATCTGTATTTTATCCATATGGCTATGATATACGAAAATACAAAAAAGTGGAAGCTTTACTTCTCGGCAAGGTCTTTCTTATTTACACTGAGCTTATTTTTATGCTAATATAAAAAATATAATATGGCTTCAAAAAGAGGAGAAAATTTTCAGGAAGGTTTGACTTATGATGACATTTTACTCGTGCCTCAATATTCGGAGGTTTTGCCTAGAGATGTAGATATAACTTCCCTTCTTACGAGAAACATTAAATTAAATGTTCCAGTTGTCTCAGCGGCGATGGACACAGTCACAGAGGCATCGATGGCTATAGCGATGGCGCAAGAAGGCGGAATAGGAATTATTCACAAAAATATGAGCATTGAAGAACAGGCCAAACAAGTTCGTAAAGTAAAGCGTTCTGAAAGCGGAATGATTCATGACCCGATAACTCTAGAAGGGAGTGCTTTACTTAAAGAAGCTGTGACTTTAATGAAAGAAAATAAAATCGGTGGCATACCGATAGTAGATAAAAATATGCACTTGCTCGGAATTCTAACGAATCGTGATTTGAGATTTCAGAAAAATTTAGAGCTTCCTGTCAGTGATATAATGACAAAAAATAATTTGATAACTGGCGGTCTCGGCACCGACCTAAAAGAAGCAGAGAAAATTTTAACAAAACACAAAGTAGAAAAATTGCCATTGGTGGACAAACAAAATAAATTAATCGGCCTCATTACTTATAAAGACATAATGAAAGTAAAATCTCGTCCAAATTCTTGCCGAGATGGTTTTGGCCGGCTACGAGTAGGTGCGGCGGTGGGAGTGACGTCTGACACATTAGACAGAGTTCGTGCTCTTTTTCAGAATGGTGTAGATGTGGTAGCTATAGACACAGCCCATGGGCATTCCAAAGGAGTGATAGATATGTTAAAGAAAATAAAAAAGGAATTTCCAAAATTAGAAGTGATTGTGGGAAATATTGCCACAGGCGAGGCAGCGAAAGATTTAATTAAAGCCGGAGCGGACGCCGTAAAAGTAGGTATAGGACCGGGATCAATATGTACCACTCGAGTCATTGCTGGTGTGGGCTATCCACAATTTTCAGCCGTTTATGAAGTCGCATCAGCGATAAAAGGCTCTGGTGTGCCGATTATTGCTGATGGAGGAATCAGGCATACAGGAGACGTGGGAAAAGCGCTTGCAGCTGGAGCTAGTTCTATAATGGCAGGTTCCCTTTTTGCTGGTGTGGAAGAATCCCCCGGTGAAACTATAATTTTTGAAAGTAGAAAATATAAAACTTATCGCGGAATGGGTTCAATCGAAGCCATGAAGCAAGGTTCCAAAGATAGATATTTTCAAGATGCAGAAGATGATATAAAGAAACTTGTGCCAGAAGGAATCGTCGGCAGAGTTTCTTTTAAGGGCGGACTTTCTGAAATTATTTATCAGCTCGTAGGCGGACTTCGCGCTGGTATGGGATATTGCGGATCAAAAGATATTAAAACTCTACAGAAAAAAGCGAAATTTGTTAAAATTACACAGTCTGGCATAGAAGAGAGTCACCCACACGATGTTATTATTACAAAAGAAGCACCTAATTATAGTGTAGGAAATTAAAAAATGGCAAATAAAATTTTAAAAATAAAAAAAGCCTGCCCGCCATCGCTACGCTCAGGCGTAAGCGGGCGGGGATTTATTGATGCGGTTGTGGGTTTGCAATGGGGAGATGAGGGAAAAGGAAAAAATATTGATGAACTTCTTTCGAGCGGAGTGTATTCTGCAGTGGCACGTTTTCATGGAGGAGCAAATGCAGGCCACACCATAAAATCTGGGAAATTAACTTTCATAGGACATATTATTCCCTCTGGTTGCCTTAGGAAAAATATAGAATTATATATCGGCAACGGTGTAGTTGTAGATGTCGTGTCTTTGATTAATGAAATTCACCAGCTTAAAGATTTAGGTTTTGACGTAAAAAATCGTCTTTATATTTCTAATCGCGCAAAATTAGTTTCCTATTTGCATCCATTTTTGGATCAAGCGGATGAACACAGAAGAAGCAAAGGTGGAGCGAAGATAGGCACCACCAGCCGAGGCATCGGTCCGGTTTATAGTGACGTGCGAGCCAGAAAAGCGCTTTTGATCGGCGATATTTTATTGCCGGATTTTGAGCAAAAGCAAAAAACTCTCTCGGAATTTCATATGAACCTTCTCAATATGTATAAAGATAAATATGGTTTTGAAATTAATATAGAAAAAATAAATGAAGCTAAAGAAAAATGGCAGGATGGTTTGAAAGAGCTAAAGAAATTGCAAATTTGTGATTTGTCATTTTTAATTCAACAAAGATTAAATGCTGGAAAGAACATTTTAGCGGAAGGCGCACAGGCTGTGATGCTCGATATTGATTTTGGAGATTATCCAAATGTTACGAGCAGTAATACCCTTCCAGCAAATGTTTGCCTCGGCCTAGGTGTGCCTCATACTTACTTGCGGGATATTTACGGCGTGATAAAAGCTTATACCACAAAAGTCGGCGGTGGAACTTTTCCAGCTAGAATAAAAGATGAGGCTCTTGAGAAAGCTTTTCAAAAAGCTGGCAATGAATTTGGCGCAACAACAGGCAGGCCTCGAATGTGCGGATGGCTAGACTTGTTTGCCCTTCGTCATGCTATCGGACTTTCAGGAGTAAATAGAATTTTCATAAATAAAGCAGACATCTGCCTTTCCGAAAAAGTAAAAGTTGTGACTGGATACAAAAAGGCTGGGAAAATTATGAAAGAATTTCCACTTTATTTAAGTGAAGTGTCAGATGTGGCAACTGAAGAAATTTCGGGCTGGGGTGGTGAAAATTTTGGAGTTAATGACAAGAAAAAAGTTTCAAAAGAACTTGGTTCATATTTAAAATATATAAAATCTAAACTCGCTGATTTAGGAGTAAAAATCATCTCCGTCGGCACCGGCCCAGACCGTGACCATTTCTTTAAGTGGGATAAATAAGCATTTGTTGACATAAATGTGATGAAAGAATAATATAAATTTAAATCAAGTGGGCAATTCAGCTCATTTAATTGTGTAATTGTAGTGTTCCTTGAAAGGAGGAAAGTCATGATAACGAGTAGCTTCTTGGTTGGTGTGTTGGTTTTTTTGTTTGGGTTTTTCTGTGTTTTCGTCTCAGGACGAGCAACGAAAGATTTCAAAATCACAATGGAGTTGTCAAAATCTTCTCACCTTTGGATGAAGGTGGCTGTTCTTTGTGTGGTAGGAGGAATAGCAACCATTTATGGTTCATATCTCATTTTGGAAATTTCTACTGCTAATGGACGACTGATCACTGAACTCCCGCCCGCAGGGACTTTGTTCGAGATTAAGAATCTCGGAAATGTTGGAGAAAATGTGAAGGAGTCCAGTAAAGCAAATCGAGAAAAGAAGATTGTGGCGATGCGTCGTTTGAGAATCGAAAACAAATCGGTTCCTTATTACGCTTCAGCAACTCAATACTACGATGCCTCAACTCTCAACATCAGTGGTTTCGTTAGAGGAAACATTGTGGAAGTCGAAGAACATTTCGGCTCACGAACACTCGTCGCTCTCAAACCAGAATTTCTGAAGTTTTTGAAATTCTGGTGTCTTGGTAATACGAGTGACCCTTGGAGAGAAAGAGACGATGAGTAGTTGAGAGAAGGTTTCTCGTTGACATAACAAAGGAATGGTGACTTCCTTTTAGTAGAATCGTCACAACATCGGGCCTGGAATATTCCAGGCCTTTTAATTTTTAATTTCTAAAGCAGATTTGCCTATATCTTTTCTGTATTGCATCCCGTCAAAAGAAATTTTTTCGATAGCTTTATACACTTTTTTTAGCGCTTCTTCTAAGGTATTTCCAATAGCTGAAACTCCGAGTACTCGCCCACCATTAGTTGTGAGGTCTTGCCTCACAATTTTTGTGCCAGCGTGAAAGACGACGATATCAGGTTGCATTTTTGCTTCTTCAACACCTGAGATTACTTTCTCTTTTTCATAAGATCCTGGATATCCGCCAGAAGCGAGAGCAATATTGCAGGCAAAAGTGTCTTTCTTCCATTTTATTTCCAAATCTTTCAATTTTTCTTCTAAGCTTGCTTCCACGATATCAATAAAATCTGTTTCAAGGAGACGCATATACGCTTGGGTTTCCGGATCGCCGAAACGAGAATTAAATTCAAAAACTTTCGGCCCCTCGGCTGTGAGCATAATTCCCGGATATAATATTCCGACAAATGGTCTGCCCTCTTCTGCCATTTTAGCTATCGTAGGTGCAACGATTTCTTTTTCAATTCTTGTCATCATGGCTTTATCTACAAAAGGTAGTGGCGCTATTACTCCCATTCCTCCCGTATTTGGGCCAACATTACCGTCAAATATGCGTTTATGGTCTTGGGACGACGGAAACATTTTATAATTTTTTCCATCGGAAATAGCATGGATAGAAATTTCTATACCTGACAGATATTCTTCTATCACGACTTCATTTCCGGCACTTCCAAAAATTTTATTTACTAAAATATCTTCTAGGACTTTAAAAGCTTCTTCTTTTGTTTGGGCAACGGTCACGCCTTTACCGAGCGCGAGTCCACTCGCTTTTATAACAATTGGTAATTTCCCTTTTTCTATAAAAAATTTAGCTTTTTTAAAATCAGTAAAAACTTCATATTTGGCAGTCGGAATTTTGTGTCTTTTCATAAAATCTTTTGCATATGCTTTAGACCATTCTAGTTCACTTGCATCCTTGGTCGGACCCCATATGCGTAAATTCTCAGCTTGGAAGGCATTTACTATACCTAATGCCAATGGATCGTCTGGAAGTGCTAGAGTCAAATCTATTTTTTCTTTTTTTGCGAATTCGACAAGTTTAGGAATATCAGTCGCAGAAATAGCAACATTTGCGCCTAGCTCTAGAGTTCCGGCATTTCCAGGAGCAAAATATAAATTTTGTTTTTCTTTAGATTGAGCAATTTTCCAACCAATTGCGTGCTCTCTCCCTCCACTTCCTATTATTAAAATTTTCTGTTTTTCTTTATGCATTTTTGTAATTATTTTAATTTTGCTAAAACTTCAACATATAATTCGTTTTCTTTTTTCTTTAATCTGTCATACAAAGATTCAACGGTATCATTTGGTTCTATTTTTTCAAAAGTTTTGCCTAAAACTGGTCCGAAATCAAAATTTAAAGTTAAAAAATGGATGGATGAGCCTGCATAAGTAGATTTTTGATCTAAAAAGTTTTGGACGGCTTTACTCCCATACATTCCCTTATTCCATATACCTTCTGTATTATCAGGATTTAATGTTTTTCCTTCCATCGTATCTGGAATCAAGCCTGGATGTAAATTTAAAATTTTATTTTCATATTTTTTAATCATCTGATCAGGGATGATTTTTTTCCAACCCGCAAGACATATATAATCCGGCGATACTTTTTCTAAAATAGGCATAGCATTTTCCTTATCAGAAACTACTGCAGAAATTTCAGCATTTATTTTACCTTCTGCTATTGCGTTTCTAATCGCTTTTAGATTAGTTTGGGCTCCTCCTTCATGAACTAAAAACGCTAATTTTATTTTATTTATTTGGGACATCATAACTTACCTCATCTTTGCGCTCTTTTAAATCAATAGGGTAAATACCAGTAAAGCAAGAAGTAGAGAGATGGTCTTCTGGCAGGCCGATAGATTTCAAAAGTCCTTTTAATGAAAGATAGTTTACCGATGTAGCTCCGAGGAATTTACAAATTTCTGAAACAGTTTTATGGGAAGCAATAAGATCATTTTGGTTTGGAGTATCCATGCCATAAAAATCCGGAAAACGGATAGGTGGAGAAGAAATTATAAGGTGTACTTCTTTTGCGCCGTTTTCAAATAATGTTTTTACTAATCTTTTCATTGTATTACCTCGCACTATTGAGTCGTCTATGACTGCTATTTTCTTGCCTTTTAGGACATCAGGAAGCGGAATGAGTTTAAGTGCTACGCTGTGTTTGCGTGATTTTTTATCTGGTTCAATGAAAGTCCTGTGAACATAGCGATTTTTTACTAGAGCCATTTCTATTGGTATACCAGATACTTCACTGTATCCGAGTGACACAGGGGTGGCTGTATCTGGCACAGGCACTATCGCATCAACTTTTATCTTAAATTCACGCGCTAATTCTTTTCCGAAATTTTTTCTAACTTCATATATTAGTTTTCCATTTAAAACGCTGTCGGGTCTAGCAAAATAAACATATTCAAAAATATCATGTTTTGGATTTGATTTTTCTATTTGTACGCTTTTTATTCCCTTTTCATTTATGATGAGCATTTCTCCCGGCTCTATCTCTCTGATAATCGTCGCGCCAATTGTTTTTATTGCGCAGGTTTCAGAAGCTATAATATATCCATCATTTATCTTTCCGAGCGCAAGCGGGCGCATTCCAAAAGTATCTCGAACAGCAACTAAATTATTTTTATCCATCATTACCATTGAAAATGCTCCAGTCATGAGAGGATAAGCTTTTTTAACAGATTCTTCTATAGAATTCCCTTCTTTTGTGTAAAATTCAATCGTATCAGCAACGAGTTCAGAGTCCGAACGATTTTTTTGTAAAGCTTTCTTGGATGCCAAGAAATTTTCAAGCGCTCTAACGCTTGGCAGATTACCATTGTGTGCTAAAGCAAAAGTTTCTTTTTTATTTATGACGGGTTGAGCGTGGTCTAATGCACTACCACCAGATGTAGAATATCTATTGTGGCCGATTGCTATGTGTCCTTTTAAATCTTTTATATTTTTTTCTGTATAAACCTGAGCGACGAGTCCAGCGCCTTTGTGTGTAAAGAGCCTTTTTCCGTTGCTTGTGGTTATACCTGAGGCTTCTTGGCCCCTATGTTGTAAGGCAAACAAGCTAAAAAAGGCTAATTTAGAAACGGGTAACCCCTTACCGTATATTCCTACGATTCCGCACTTTTCTTTTAATTCATCTATCATATTGTTAATTTCCGCCAAAGGCGGATCCGCCTCGGGCGGAAAAATATTTAACTGCGTTTTTAAAAATTTGTAGTCCTTTACCTTCTTTTGAAACTTTTTTATTCATATACCACAATGGACTTTGGTGTGAAAACATTGCTCGCTCTGGATGGGGCATCATTCCGAGGACCCTCCCATTATATGCTAAAACTCCAGCGATGTCATATTTTGCTCCGTTTGGATTATATTCTAGATTTTGGAACTTGCAAATTTCTCCTTTTGTATATTTAAATGCTATCTGGTTATTTTTCTGTAAATTTTTGTAACCTTCTTTACTTGTTGTATATTTACCCTCTCCGTGTGCTATCGGAAGCGATATTTTAGTGATTCCTTTGAGCCAAGGACTTTTTTTATTTTTTATTTCTAGATCCACCCATCGGTCAATATATTGTCCATTTTTGTTGTGTGCCAAAGCACCCGGTAAAATACCCAGATTCGTCATAATTTGGAAACCATTGCAAATACCTATGGCTAGCGTGTCGCGGGACAAGAATTCTTCCAATTCTTTTGCTAAGTGATTTTTAAATTTATTTGCATAAGCTTTTCCACTACCTGTGTCGTCGCCATAAGAAAATCCGCCAGGGAAAACAAGCACTTGATATTCTGAAAGCATTTTAGGCTTGGCTATAAGATCATTGATGTGGATTATGTCTGCTTTTCCTCCCAAAGAGTCAAAAGCGAATTTTGTCTCTTCTTCGCAATTGAGTCCATATCCTGACATTATTATGATTTTTGGCTTTTTATTTTTCATTTTTATCTGCGGAGGACTGTCCTCCGCTAAGTTTTAATATACTTCCTGTTGATAACATTTTTCACAATAAATTTTGTAAATTTTTTGATCTTCTGGCTTGTATGATGTAAGTGTTTCAGTACCACATTTAGCGCAATTGATTTCCCAGAGATTTCGCGGATTTCTTTTACCCATACGTTTTTCGTGTCTGCAGTTAAAGCATTTCGCCGGTAAAGCTAGCTTCATTCTCTTATAGAAAGCAATTTCTCTAGAAATAAAACGATAATTCTTTGCGCATAATTCACATTTTAGAATTTTTGGAAGAAGTTTTTCATCTGAATATTCATCTGGATTATTTGGTAATTCTTTATAAATATAATTTTCTTGTCCAGTGGTGCTTGGAATGTTATCTTTCCATTTGAAACCTTGCGCCAATGCTTTTTCTTTTGAAAGTGGCATATATTCGTTTACTATTGATTCATTATATGCAAATGGGCTCATCCAAATTGGAAAGAAGTTGCCCCAATCTCCATTTTTCTTCATGTTTTTAATAATTTGTGGAGCAAGTTTTTCATATTCTTCTTTTGAATATTGTTTATTTAAAATACAATATGATTTTTTACGAAGTCCATAACAACCAAAAATATTATTGCAATTAAAACATGCCTCAGAATAAAAAACATCGTGAGAATCAACAATAGTTTGTGAACTAATAACTTTATTACTTCCTAATATTGTTAAACATTGATAGCATTCTGATAAATTTCCCGTAAAAGATATATCATAAGAATCTATGGCTTCACGAACAGTAAAGCAAAATCTCGAATTTTCGCCACTTTTTATGTCAAAAGAATTATGAATATTGTGACCATTATATATATGATTTCCTGAAACATTGTTATTATGCGAACCAAAAAAAGAACGCTGGGGAAGCTTTTTACGTAAAGTATTTTGTTCCTCTAAAATATATTCTAAGGTTGATTTTTCATTAAGTGGATGTTTAATTAAGAATTCTTTATATTCTTCTTTTGTAACAGGCTTATTAAAAATATAATAAGATTTATTTACTTGACCTACACAACCAATACAATTTAAACAATTTCTACAATCAAAAAGACCTATTCCATCGACACAAGCTTCGCATTCTTGCGAGTAAAAAAGTTTTGTGCTTCCTAGACAATCGATACATTCATAGCATGATTCACTTTTGAATAAATATAAGTTATCTAACGAATCTCTAGAATTCCAAACAATGTGTCCATAATCACAATCTTCATCATTTAAACCGCCGAAAATAAGATAACAATTTCTACTATTATCAATTTGATTAGAATATTGGCAATTTTCTGACCGCACACTCCAAATAGCAAGATGTGGGACCTTATTAAAAAGTTCTGAAATTTGAGTAAAAAAAGATTTTTTTAGATCAAGATTTATCCCGTAAGAGATGGCATCCCAATTGTCACTCCACCATTCTGTAATATCATAAACAGGAAAAGGCGCATTAGGATTATAAGCTGAAATAATCATTTTACCCGACATACTTGATGGTCTTTTATAAAGTGTCTTAAAATTTCTAAAAAGTGTACGAAGTTGTTGACGACATTCAGGACATTTTCCCGGCATTGGCACTTGTATTTTTTCATAAAATCCAAAATCATCTTCTTCTATAATGAATTTTTCTTTACAATTTTTACAATTTTTTATTTCAGCTTCAGTTTTCATTATTTTTGCGAATTAGAGAATTTGTGATAAATAGCAGTTAGTTTTTTTACAGTTGTTTCTACCACTTTTATAGTGGACACTCGGTGTCCACTATTCTTAGTATCAGTAATAATAAACCTTCCCGCTGTTGTCACTTTCCCTAGTTTAACATAATAGATATCTTTCATTATTTTTTCAAAAACTTTTACGTTTTTAGGAGCTACTGACACGAGTATCCTGCCTTGACTTTCGGAAAAAAGCTTGGCATCAGCTGTCAAACACCCGATGTTTGACACAGATATATTGCATCCGATATTTCCTCCCACACAGGCTTTGGCTAAAGCAATTCCGAGTCCGCCAGAATTTACTGATATAGAAGAAGCTAAAAGTTCTTTCTGAATAGCTTTTTCTGTAGCTAAATATGTTTTGATATTTTTTTCTAAATTAACTTTCGGTACACTATTACCAACTGCACCTAACATTTTAAAATATTCCCCTCCCCCGAGTTCGTCATTTGTTTCACCTAACAAATAAATTACATCTCCATTGTTTTTAAATTCAGGTGAAACGGTTTTGTATAAATCCGGCATTACACTTATTGCTGAAATTAAAAGTGTCGGTGGAATAGAAATAGCGACTTCATTGCCCTTTTCATCATAGCCTTTAAAATCATTAAACATGCTGTCTTTTCCTGATATAAATGGTGTTCCATAGCCTATAGAGTAGTCATAACAGGCTTTTACGGCGTCTACGAGTTGTCCTAGGCGTTTTGGGTCATTTGATGAGCACCAACAGAAATTGTCCAAAATAGCGAGTTCTTTGAGGGTTCCACCACAAGCAATAGAATTTCTAATAGCAGTATCTAATGCGCAGGATGCCATGTGGTAGGTGCTGATGTCTCCATATGATGGATAAACTCCTGTTGATAAAACGACTCCTTTGTTTGAATTTAAAACTGGACGAAAGACTTGGGCGTCGGTATTTATTAGTCCAGCACCAGTGGTGGGTTTTAATACGGATGATGATTGCACTTCGTGGTCATATTGCTGTGAGATAAAATTAAATCCACTGATATTATTTTGGGCGAGCAGATTTTCAAGAGTTTTTGTAGAATTTTTATTCCCATCCTTATGGAGGAGGGGTGCAGGGGTGGTGATTTTATATGGCTCAGTAATTAAATGATGTTTTGGTAGGCCATTGTGCAGGAATTCCATATCTAAATTCATTATTTTTTTTCCTTGATAACTTATTACAACTTTTCCGGAATTAGTAAATTCACCTATTACTGTGGCTTCTACTCCACGACTTTTCATTAAATTATAAAATATTTTCCATTTATTTTTTGGAACAGAGAGAGTCATACGTTCTTGTGATTCGGAAATCCAGATTTCCCAAGGACTTAAGCCAGGATATTTTAGTGGTACCTTATCTAAATATATTTTCACTCCTCCGCATTCCCTTGCCATTTCTGCCACAGATGAAGAGAGTCCACCTGCTCCATCGTCGGTAATGCTGTTATATAAATTCATGTTGCGAGCCTCTTTGATTATCGCGTCGCTTAATTTCTTTTGAGTTATTGGATCACCGATTTGGACAGCGGTGGCAGGCGAAGTGGAGTCTATTCTTACCGAAGAAAACGTCGCCCCATGAATACCGTCGAGCCCAACTCTTCCACCAACCATGACTACATAATCTCCTGCTTGAGCTTTTTTCTCGTGAGAAGGTCGCTTTTTACCTCCATCTGCAGGTAAATTTCTGGGAATTAACCCTATTGTGCCAGCAAATACTAAAGGTTTACCCCTATATCTGTCATCATATTTTACAAATCCAGACAAAGTGGGTATTCCGGAGCAATTTCCACCAACATTTATTCCTTTTATTACGCCATCCATAATCCTTTTTGGAGAAAGCATTTTTTGTGTTTTTCCCTTATCTCGGAAAAGAGGCCTTTTATCATTTGGCTCACCAAAACAAAAACCATATGCATTTACCACTGGTTTAGACCCTAGTCCAAATCCTATTATGTCGCGATTTACTCCACCTATCCCTGTGACTGCCCCACCAAATGGGTCAAGAGCCGAAGGACTGTTGTGTGTTTCCACTTTATGGGTGATTAAATAATTTTTATCAAAAATTATTCCGCCGGCGTTGTCAGAAAATACTGAAACACAGAAATCATCCTTGCCTTTTTGTTTTCGAATCAAGTTTGTTGCACCTTTTATGTAAGTTTTATACAAGCCGTCCTTGATATCATCAATAGGATTAGCAAAAATCGTGTGTTTGCAGTGTTCGGACCATGTCTGTGCCAAAGACTCTAGCTCTATATCTGTGGGATTTCTTTTTAATTTAGAAAAATACTCTTTGATAACCTTCATTGAAGACAAATCTAGTGCTAGTGGCCCTCTGCGTGATCCATCTTCATTTTTTATCCCTTTTTCCCCTATTTCAATAAGTTCAGCATCTTCCACATCTAAAGATACACTTATAACTGGCTTTTTCTTTTTGAGAATAACTTTAGGAATTTCATTCGGTAAGTTTATTTTATTTGATTTTATAGGCACAATGTTAGCCCTTTCAATGAGCGGGTTATAAAGGGTTAATGAATATTCTCGTACTTTTTCAATTTCTTTCTCTTTTATAAAGAAAATTTTTGAGGTGTATACATTAAAGTTAAAATCTTTTTTTAGATGAAGTAAATCAGTGGCAATTTCTTTGACTGTATGGCCGACATTGTCTGTAACACCCGGTAAAAAACCTATCTCAATAGCACATTGATAATTGTTTATTTTTGGAGATTCATTAATAAAGTAATCTTCTAATGTTGGATTAGTGAGCATTTCTGCGAGCTTTATGAGTTCTTTTTTAGATAATTTTGAGTCAATTAGATATGAATCTGCCTTGGTTGATACTTTTTTAGGCGCAATATATATCCGAGAAATCATATAGACATATTAATATATCTATAGGCTAAAGACAAATAAATTATTTTTTATTATCGTGTAAGAAACGAACCCAGTTATTATAGAAAACTTGGCCGTTGGCGCCCCATGTTTTTGCTGGAAACTTCTTGTCATCATTATTTGGGAAATAGTGCAATGGAACATTTATCTTGATTCCTTTATTTTTATCTCGAAAATATTCTCCACCAATATCATCGCGATCATATTCTGGATGACCTTGGATATATATCTCTCGGCCTTTTCTGCCGACAATAATGTGTGGTCCTACTTCAGGGCTTTCAACGAGAATTTCTAAATCTTTACATTTTTCAATAAGTTTTTTATTTTCTCCACGCCAACGTGAATGTGGAGCAAAGATTTGTTCATCCATGCCTTTAATAAATGGCGAATTTGATGCAATATCTACCTTGTGGTCAAAGATTCCAAACTGCTTGCAAGTATTCATTACAGGCTCAATATTATAGAAATATTTAAGCGCAGCATGTGTAGCCCAACAGCTGTAAATAGTAGAAGAAACATTTTTTCTAACCCAATCAAGGAATGAAGTGAACTCTTTCCAATATTTTACTTCTTCAAAAGAAACTTGTTCGAGGTTGGCCCCAGTAATTATCAGCCCATCGAGCCCATGTTTTTCAATGTCTGCAATTTTCTCGTAGTTTTTGTCAAAATATTCTTGATTGGAGTTTGATTTATGTTTATCAAAATAAAAGAAAATAGGTTTTACTGGAAATGGAGCGTTCTCAAGAAAATATTTGAACTGCTTTTCGGTACGTTCTACGACAGCGCTCGGCATAAGCATAAGAATACCCACTTGGAGCGGTGTTATACTCTTTTCTTTCGTTGTTTTTTTATCAGTCATGTTTGCTATCTTATCATAATTACAGAACCATCAGGTAAAGTTTTTTGTGCATCATTAAAACCTATTGCTTGTGCAAATCCTATACTTCCGGCGTTTTCTTTTTTAATTACTGCTGAAAATTTAACATTAGGTATCTTGGAAGCATAAATATTCATTGCAAACTTTCCAAATTCTTTCATTAATCCTTTACCTCGAAATTCTGGATAAGCGCGCCATGCGGATGCATGAAAATCCTCTTTTATTTCGTCTAATGATTTAGGTCCGAACCAAATTATGGCCGCTAATTTATTTGTATTTTTTTGCACAAGTACAAAAGGAGTTCTATTTTTCTTATACCAATCTTCATATTTTCCAAGCCCGAAACGTTTTCTATCGGAAGTATTCTTTTGGATTTCTATGTCACTCTCATCTAATGACAATGCTTTTAATTGAATGACTTTTTCTTTATCCAAGCCCACAAAAACAGAAAAATTATCTCCTTCTTTACTTGTCGCATCTGCGATATTTATATTCGTATACATAAGCAAAGGCAAACTCGGCAATACTATATTTTCTTTTTGATTTATTATCATAGTTATAAGATTATATCATAATTTTTTTACTCCACAGTCACGCTTTTGGCCAGATTGCGGGGTTTGTCGACATCGTTACCTCTTTCTACTGATATATAGTATGCCAAAAGTTGCATTGGAACAAAAGCCAAGATTGGAGTCAGGATTTCAAGAGTCTTTGGAATATATATCACGTCATCAGCTATATTATTTAATTCTTTATTGCCTTCAGTTGTGAGTGCGATGACTATACCTCCACGAGCTTTTATTTCTTGGATATGAGATTTATTTTTTTCATACATACTATCTATTGGCGCGATAACGAGCGAAGGAAAATCCTTATCAATTAAAGAAATCGGTCCATGCTTTAGTTCTGCAGAATTGCATCCTTCGGCATGAATATATGAACATTCTTTTAATTTTAATGCTCCTTCCATCGCTGCACCAGTATTATATTTACGTCCTAGAAAGAAAAAGTTTTCACTCTTTTTATATTTTTTTGCAAGCTGTTTTATGTGTTTAGAATTTTTTAAAATAATTTCTACTAGAGCTGGAAGTTTCTCTATTTCTTTCAAGATTTCCTGACTTTTATTTTTTGAAAGATTGCCGCGCATTCTTCCTAAATAAATTGCGAGCATAATTAAAAGGAGAACTTGCGAGGTGGATGCTTTTGTTGAGGCTACAGCAGTTTCTGGTCCAATATGATTGTAAATACCGGCATCGACTTCCCTTGCTATGGTTGACCCTATAACATTCACGACGCCGAGCGTTAGCATCTTATCTCTTTTTGCTTTTTTGATGGCATTTAATGTGTCGGCGGTTTCGCCAGATTGCGAAATTGCGATTAATCCAGCCCTATAAGGTGTCGCAACATCACGATAAGTGAATTCTGAACCATATTCTACTTTTGTTCTTATTCCAGACAACTCTTCGATGGCATATTCACCTATTAAACCAGCAAAACGAGCTGTTCCCATTCCCACTATTGTGAGATGATTTAAATTTTCTAATTCTTTTTTAAATTTTTCCAAGCCCCCAAATTTAACATTCCCTTTTTCCAACACAATTCTTCCACGCATAGTGTTTCTTAGAGATTCTGGCTGTTCAAATATTTCTTTCAACATAAAATGTGGAAAACCACCT
This sequence comes from Candidatus Nomurabacteria bacterium RIFOXYD2_FULL_35_12, assembly GCA_001786365.1. Taxonomy (GTDB): domain Bacteria; phylum Patescibacteriota; class Minisyncoccia; order Phycocordibacterales; family UBA9973; genus UBA9973. The sequence continues at coordinate 21,899 of MFWK01000022.1, forward strand.
TTTTCTAGTTCTTCTATTTTTATTTTTAATTGATGAATGTAAGGAATCTTTACGGTTTTATCTGTTATTGTTTTTATTTTTAAATTAAATTTTTTGTTTTTATTATTTATTACAGCCATTTCTCCGTCTTCTAAATAAATAACTTTTTTTGTGTGCTCAATGATGGGTGTAGCGTCAGAAGCAATAAAAAACTCATTTTTTCCTACTCCAATAACGACAGGACTGCCGAGCTTGGCTATTACCATAGTGTCCGGTTCTTCTTTTGAGATAACTAATATGGCATAAGCTCCATTTACTTCATTTAATGCCAACCGTACAGCCTCATCAATGGATACTTTTGCATGTTTTTTTACATCTTCAATTAAATTTGCCAAAACTTCGGTATCGGTATCGCTTTTAAACTTATATCCTTTATTAATTAATATCTTTTTTATAGAAAGATAATTTTCAATAATGCCATTGTGCACTATCGCAATCGTCCCATCATTTGATAAATGCGGATGAGCATTTGAATCTGAAGGTATACCATGTGTGGCCCAACGTGTGTGTGCTATGCCTATTTTTCCAGAAAGATTTTTTTTAATTTCTTCTTTATTTAAATTTTTTATAAATTTAGACAACTCTACTACTTTGCCTTTCTTTTTACAGACAAAAAAAGCTCTGTCATTCATTAAAGCAATTCCCGCAGAATCATATCCGCGATATTCGAGGCGTTCTAATCCCTTGATTAAAATAGGCCAAGCTTCCTTTTTCCCAATGTATCCGACAATGCCACACATGACAAAATGATAGCAAAATTCATTGATTTAGGCTATTATTTAATGATGAAAAATATTGTTAATATCGGCGGTGGAACTGGAAGATATACTGTTTTATCTGGCCTTAAGAATATTCCAAACATTTCCCTTACAGCCCTTGTCACTATGGCTGATGATGGCGGATCTACTGGCGTACTTATGGATGAACTAGGTGTCTTGCCTCCTGGAGATGTAAGGCAATGCCTTGTAGCTCTTTCCGAGCACAGTGATGTGGTGCGTAAATTAATGAATTATAGATTTGAAAATGGAGGACTTGGTGGGCATAATTTCGGCAATATTTTCCTAGCAGCGCTGGAAAAAGTTACTGGGGATTTTGCTAAGGGTGTAGAAATTGCCTCAGAAATTCTAAAAGTAAAAGGTAAAGTGATACCGATAACAAAAGACAGGGCAAAATTATCTGTTTCATTTTTAAATGGAAAATCTGCCGAGGGTGAAAATAGAATTGACCACATGAATCTACAGAAGTCTGGGGTTGATAATATTTTTTATAAAGACAAAGTAAAACTAAATGAAAATGCTAAACGCGCAATCCTAAAAGCAGATTATATAATCCTTGGCCCTGGTGATTATTTTACTTCCATAATTCCGAATTTAATTGTGAATGGTTTTAAAGAAGCATTTAAAAAAAGTAAAGCGAAGATAATTCTACCGATAAATCTCACAAATAAAAAAGGCCATACGACGCACTGGAAAGTGAGCGACTATGTAAAATTTATGGAAAAATATCTTGAAAAGCCTGTTGATTTTATTCTCGTTAATACCGAGATGCCTTCCAAAGAGCAGATAAAAAAATACAAGATAAAAGAAGGAGACGATGTGCTCGTAGAGGATGATTTTAAAGATTCGAGAGTAATTAGAGGATCTCTTTTATCACATGCATCTATTGTAAGCAACAAAGCCGATAAATTAGCTGATACACGAAGTTTTATTCGTCACGATTCAGAAAAATTAGCAGAGTGTATTAATAAAATAATTTCTTAATATGAAATTTATTTTTGATTTTGATGATGTGTTGTTTAATAATACGAGACTATTCAAAGAACATATGTATTTGTGTTTAGAAAAAGCTGGTGTATCACGTAGTAAAGCAGAAGAATATTATAAAACTGTAAGAGAAAATCAATTAAATGGTATTTGGTTGAAAAAATTACTCGCTCATTTCTCTCTAAAAGATGATTTATATGAAAAAATTTTAGGTAAAAGTAAAGATTTTATAAATAAAGAATTATTATTATTAATAAAAAAGATAGGGAAAGAGAATTGTTATATTGTGACTCATGGATACGAAGAATGGCAAAGAGATAAAATTAAAAGAGTTTGTATTGAACCGTTTTTCTCTGAAATTGTTGTAGTTCAAGGAACTAAGAATGAAGCTGTAGAGAAAATATGTGCTAAGCATAAAGATGAGGAAGTAGTATTTATAGATGATAAAGCTAAACATTTTGAAAATTTGGATTTCAAAAAATGTTCCAACCTAAAAACTATTCTTTTTGATGATGAAGGTTTAGGGAAATTAAAAGCTATTTTATCATCCGAGTAAGCACTAGATCTGTATCAGTCAATATCACATTGAATCGTAAAATACCAATGGTTTGATTTTGTTCTGTTTTTATGTTTACTCTCCATTTTCCAGTCGTTAAATTTGTGCGCATTGAATATGTTCGGAAACCGCCACCACGTCCACCATTTACAGAAAGATTTATAAGACTTTCAGTTGTCCATTTCCTTGATGCTTCATTATAGTGTTGCCACTCATGTACTATGTTTAGATTTATGTCTTTTGGAGAAAAAATAGCGCTAAAAGCATATATGGGCTTTCCTAGAGTCTCTTTAAAGTCCGGATATAGCTTGAAATACCCTCTCCAACCTTGATTTTCATAAGTAACATCATAATTTCCTTCTGCATTTTTTTGAATTGAATGATATGCGCCGGCATCTTTTAAAGAAAGAGGAATGGGTGGAATTAAATTAGTAAAATATAAAGCATTAATTAGTGTAAAAATACCTGAAATTAATAAAATTATTAATCTTCTACTCTGAAAGTATTTATCTTTTATTAAATAAATTAAAATTTTAATAAAAACAAAAATAAAGATTAAACTAAAAAGTCCAGCAAGTAAAAACATCCATACGCTTATTTGGCGGAAAATAATCGGCACTAAAAAAATCATAAATGAATAAATAGAAAGGAAGAATAAACTTATTTGAAAACTAAGCCTAATATAATGTCTTTTCAAAGATTCATTTGCAATAAAAGCAATAACAAGCAAGGCAATAAACGGCCAAGTGGTAAAAATATCAGAACTTCTAAAATAAAATACTAGATAAGCTGAAAGAGTTCCTCCAAAGAAAAATTGTAATATATTTACATACCAAAAATGAGCTTTTTTTGGATTCCCTTCACTTCCTGCCTCATTCTCTTTGATATGAATTAGTATTATAAAAATCCCAAGTATAATTAAATGCCCTAAAATCCAGACATTTTCAAATAGAGTGTCTACGCGCCGAAGCGTAAAAGCATCAAAAACGAATCCTAAAATAAGTGACAAAGATGAAATAGGACGTTCAAATCGTCCATAAAAATTACGAATAGGTTCTATAAAAAACATGTTTTTAGTATAACATCAATAAAGATATTTTTATATTCCAATAACGCCAAATATTTCTCCGATGCCATAAGTTACAAGCATTGCAAGTAAGCCACCTATCACAACCCTCACGGTCGCGTTAATTTTTTTAGCTCCCCCTGCATGCGTGCTTAAGATTCCTATTACAATGAGCACACATAATACTGTAAAAAATGTCACCGGGACACGAATTGAAGGAGGGGAAATCGTTATGGTGAAAAGTGGTATTATTCCCCCAAATAAAAAAGCAATAGCAGAAGCACAAGAAGCATGTAAAGGATTAGTCAGGTTGTTTGGGTTAATTCCCAATTCAGCATGAAAATGCGCAGCGTGTACATCATGGGCGGTGAATTCTTTCGCGACCAAAAGAGCTGTTTCTTTTGATAAACCTTCTTTTTCATAAATAGAGACAAGCTCTTTTAGTTCTTCTTCAGGGTTGTTATTTATTTCATGACGTTCTTTTTCAATAAGCGCTTTCTCAGTATCACGTTGAGAACTTACAGACACATATTCTCCGACAGCCATAGATAAAGCTCCAGCGATAAGGCTCGCCACACTGGCCGTCAAAATGATTTTTAAGTCATTTGTGGCGCCTGCCATTCCCACCACAACTGCGGAAATTGAAACTATGCCGTCATTACCTCCTAAAACTGCAGCTCGAAGCCAATTTAATTTTTGGTTAATATTTTCCATATATCTATAAATCAATTCAACTTTCCACCTATAACTGCATTTTCTTTATCTGGAACCAGTAAGATTACTTTATCTTCTTTGTCCGGCACGCCGAGAGTTAAAACTTCTGATTCATAAGAGCCTATTTTCCTAACAGGAAAATTTATGACACCTACTACGAGCTTCCCTATCAATTCTTCTTTTTGGTAAAAAATAGCAATTTGAGAAAATGAATTTTTAATCCCAACTTCAGGACCAAAGTCTATTCGAAGCTTGTATCCAGGCTTTCTGGCTTCGGGGTGGTCATTTACCTCAATTATTTTTCCAACTCTTATATCTAATTTTTCAAAATCTTCTATTGTTGCCATTTTACAAAAAATTATTTTATTAAATTTGCTAAAGCTATGACACTATTTATTGGTTCAGAAGTATCTTTTTTTACAGCTAAAGCGCCAATATCAGTAAATTTTTTATTGTAAAAAGCACTACTTGAAAAACCAACTATTTTTCCGCTAAAGCCTTCATAAAGTAATAATCTTGCTAAATCGTCACCCTTGATGCCGTTTTCTAATGTGTAATCAATTAGAACAATATCTGGTTTGACTTCTAAAATTTTTTTTACAAAAGTAGCCAAGCTTTGATCTTTATGTAAGATAAAAGACATATTTCCATTTGTAGCAATCATGAAATGAGGAATAAAAGCTTCACCAATATTTGCGGAGTCATCTACCATAGCAATATTCATATTCTCTAATGGTTTATATTCGGGCAAGGCTTCATAGGCGCGCCTGTATGTAGCACTACTTCCTAAAGATTTTAAAGCTGCATTAATTTTTGCTAAAATTTTTAATCTATGAGCTTCTTCTGGGTTTATTGGTGTTGTTGGTTTTTCTTCCATATTTTTATTATATCAGATACTAAATGTAAAGATATTATTAAGAATTAAGATTTGTCGTTTAAGTATTTACTGGCAACACTCAATACAAATGAAGGCAATATGATAAATACAGTAGTAAATAAAAGCTTAATTAATATTTCACTTATGTTTGAATCTGGGGTATTTGGCCCAGAAGCAGTCAAGACAACCAAAATGCCGATAATTCCAAAAACAATAGATGAATAAATAAAAACTCGTGTTACTATTTTTTGCATAATTTTATTATAGCAGATTTAGCTGTGTCTAAGATAAAGGTATCTCTTTCCTTGATAAAACGACCCGCATAATTATTTGGTTTACTTTCTGATATGAATTTAAGTGCCTTCTCAAAAGGAATCCATACAGGCTTTTTAAAACCTTGTCTAATTTCGTGCTCGGTAAAAGCAACTTTGTCAGCAATATTGTCTTGATTTATAATTTTGAGTATTTTCATAATATTCTACTTCCACGCAAGGCTGGGGGACTAGGATTCGGACCTAGATAGTGGGATCCAAAATCCCAAGTCCTACCGTTAGACGATCCCCCAGCTTTGCGAATAAGTTATTTATTATTGGCAATTTTTTCAAAAATCCCGTCTGACCATCCTGCTATTTTTCTAACTAAATTAGAACTTCTTCTAACCATTATTTTTAATACTCCATGATATTTTTCTCCGGTATTTTTTCTATTTGTTTTCTTAATTTTATTATTTTTAAGATAAACTTTAGAGAAGTTATCGACCGAAAAACCAGTAGTTTTAGACCAGAATTGCCTTACTTCATCTATCCTTTCCTTATGACTCGCATGAATCATTATTTCAAATAATATCATATTATTTGGTATTTTGCATATTTCATCAAGCCATTTTAGGAATAAAATTATCATTTTAGGATCCATATTAGAAAAAGCAGTTGGAGACCCAGGGCGATATTGTTTTTCTTTGGTACCTTCAGCCCAATAAAGAACAACCCCTATAAGAAAAAATTCTTTTATAGATAAATTTTTTATCTCAGATTTTGCTTCAAAAAATATCTTTTCTTGCTTTTCAATTCTTTGTTTCTTTTTTGCTTGTCCACCACGAAGCGATGCAAGTCTTTTAGCCTTAGTAAATATTTGTTTTTGAGCTTTAGCCATACCGACACTTCGTAACCAAATTGAGAGAGTTGATTTAGCTACGGGAATAGCTCTCAAAATGTCTGAATAGGTTTTACCTTCTTTGCGTAAAGCAATAGCTTTTTCTTTTTCTTTCACCTTTTTTATCATAGGTAGGATATTAGTATTATAGCACTCTACCTATGTAGTAATCAACTATTTATTTGAAATATCTACTTCTTTGGCTATTATCTTCACCAAAGCAAGCTCTAAAGGCAATTCGGCAATAAAAGTATTTTCTATATTTTGATAAGCTTCCAATAAGGTAGAAAGAGATAATGAATGAAACATTCCTGCTTTACCGGGTAAATCTTTTTTAATAAGAATTTTTAGGAAATCAATATCGGTCTTAGATAAATCCCCTACCATCTTATCTTCTAATCCTGGGGCTGATTTTAAAATTATGGCCATACGGAATTTATTAATAATTAATTTTAAATACAATTTCATATCTAAATTAAGAGTTGAAGCTGAACGCACGGTGCTAATTCCCTTTTCTAAATTCCTTTCGGCGATTGCGGAAATAAAATCATTCACAAGAGTCGTTTTCGGTGCGCCAGTGATAGATTCCACACCTTCGCGGGTAACCTTTGAAACTTTCTTTCCTTTTTTGTCTTTACCAATGAAATTTAGAACCTTTTGAAGTTCACCGAGTCCATCACGAAACGAACCATCAGCTAGGATAGCTAGAAGTTCAGCCGAGTCTCCATCTAATTCAAAGCCTTCACCTTTTGCCACATCTATCAGCATCTTCTTGCAAACAAGGTCTGAAGCTTTTTTAAATGTGAAAACCTGACAGCGAGAAATGATAGTTTCTGGCACTTTATGAAGCTCTGTCGTCGCTAAAATAAAAATAACATGCTTTGGCGGTTCTTCTAAGGTTTTCAATAATGCGCCCCAAGCGTCTTTGGAAAGCATGTGCACCTCGTCTATTATGTAAACTTTATATTTTGAATCAAAAGGAAGCACTCGCGCGCCATCACGCAGAAGTTTTATGTCCTCGATGCCCCTGTTTGATGCAGCATCTATCTCATACATATCATTTACTGATACGCCTATGCGGGTGGCAAAAATTCTAGCCACAGAAGTCTTGCCTGTGCCTCTAGAGCCGACAAAAAGGTAAGCATGCGAAACTTTATTCGTCTCCACCGAACTTTCTAAGACTTTTACAATATGATCCTGACCTAAGACTTCCTTGAAGCTCTTTGGTCTGTATTTTCTATATAATGCCAAATCGTGCATATGAGGATTATACTCTAAAAAAGAAAAAATCTAAAGAATTTTAAGCGTCGTGGGTTCCCTAACTAATCGTCTTCGTAATCTCTATTTTTAGGTAAAGTAGGGTTTGGATTTGCTACAGGTGGAGTAGTTGGATTACTAGAACTAGTTGCTACTGTCTGATTTAAATCTCCTATATAATAAGCAGAGAGCAGAGCATGGGCAGAAGAAGAATGCGCCCCAGTGCCACCTCTATTTGCATAAATTGTCGTCGCATCGGTGCCACAAGTCGGCAAAATAGCGCTGACACCTCCAGGGTGTTGGTTGAAATAAGAAGTAACATCATAGATTTTACCGGAAACAAGGAGCCAGCAACTCTGTCTTGAATTATGTTTTGTAAGTTAAGTTTTATTTAAGAGTAAACTAGAATTTCCAGATTTTGTGCCAGAAGTATTATTAAGATTATTATTTCCAAGAACATTTTCTCCATTTGTTATTGTTCCAGTATTTTGATTATATAAAATGAGCCCAGCCACGATAATGGCCACAGTCACTGCCCAGAAAATAAATAAAGACATCGTTACGTATTTTTTCATAAAATTTTAAAGACTAAATTCTTCTGAATGAATTTTATTATTAATAAAACCTAAATTTATAAACTGTTCTCTTAAACTCTTCATAAACTTTTTAGGTCCGCATAAGAATATATCTATATTTATGTCCTCATTTTTTGAAACTAAACTTACAGAAATATAACTATCTTTTTCTGAAAGATATGGGTGAAATTTAAAATTATTATTTTGCCTAGCTATTTGTTCAAATTCTATAGCGAAAGCCAACTCAGAAGTATTCTTTACACTATAATATAGGTCTATATTATAAGAATTAAACTCTGCTTTTTTTGTATTAATCTGCCTCGCCATACTCAAAAATGGAGTGATGCCGATACCTCCAGCTATCCATATTTGCCTTTTTGACTCCCCTTTTAAATAAGAAAAAGAACCAAAAGGTCCTTCGATTGAGCAAGTAACTCCCGGCTTTAAAAGATAAATCATCGAAGTGTAGTCTCCTAATGTTTTTATACCTAAAGATAAATGATCATCACTAGGAGAAGATGTTATAGAAAATGGGTGAGATTCAGAAAGGATACCTTTTTCTTGGAATCTCAGAAAAACAAATTGTCCTGGTAGAAATCGCATTCTTTTACTCAATGATGAAAGTTTTAATTCCGCTATGTCATCATTTACTCTTATTATTTCTTCTAATTTATATTGATACTCATCCTTTTTATAAACTTGCAAAATAGTTCTGTAAATATAAGAACAGGCACCCAGCATTGCTAAAATTATCATGTAGTATTTTAATGTCGTATTGTTAGAAATGTCGCTAGGTATCAAAAACATATGCAGGCCACTTAAAAACAAAACAATTCCTAGATATTTGTGAGTATTTTTCCAATTTTCATATTTAAATTTTAAATAAAAAGTAATTACCATCAAAACAATAAATACAAGGATAGCAATTTTACCGAGGTTTAAAGCTAGATCTTGAAAAGAGAAAACAAAGAGAAAAGAAGCTTTCAGGGAGATAAATAAATATTGAATAATAAGAAAAACTGGGTGAAAAAGTATGAGGCAAAAAGCTAATGCTCCGATAGTGTGGTGTTTAATATAAACTCTATTCAGTCCATTGAATAATTTATCTAAAAATTTAAAACGAGCAGCTAAAATAAAATTAATGGAAAGTAGTGCCATACCTAAGAGTCCAGTTATCTGCCCGAGACTACGAAATGTCATTCCAAATGAAGTAAACCTATCAGCTAGTGGCTTCATAAAAAGCCAAATGATTATAGGAATGATAGACAAAATTATAACGAGAATAAGACCTGAATTATTTTTGAACAATTTCATAATTATGATTTTATTATATTAAAAACTTATTTTCAACTTAATTTATTATTTTTAATAAAAGTATTAATTGTCTTTTCTACTTGTTTAGAATTTTCAGTTTCCATTAATTTTATTCGAAGCTCTTTTGCACCATCAAAACCGTTCACGTAAGCTTTAAAATGTTTTTTCATCACATCAAAACCTTTATGTTTTGGTTTAGCGAGTTCTTCATCAAAAATCTGTGTATGCTCTATTAGAACTTCAAGCTTTTCTTTAATGGAAGGAAGAACAGCATCAAAAGAGACTTGGGAGCGCGACGGCGCGAGCACGAGGAATTTTTCAGTAGAAAAATATCCGTGCTCTTCGGATGCTGTTCTTCCTGAAAAAAACCAAGGATTTCCAAAAACTCCCCTGCCTATCATCACTCCATCACAGCCATACTCTCTAGCTTTATCTTCTGCATCTTTCAAACTCGCAACATCACCATTACCAATGAGTAAAATATCTTTACCACTCTTCTCTATGCATTTTTTAACTTTTTTAATAAGTTCCCAATTTGCCGGAACGAGTGAAAGTTCTTTTGTGGTTCTCAAATGAATCGTCAAAGCTGAAATGTCTTCTTTTAATAATTCAGGTATCCAATTATCTATATCTTCTTTATTAAAACCAACTCTCGTCTTCACTGACACAGGAGTATTTAGGCCAGCTGATTTTATTCCCGCATGAGCCGACTGAATAATTTCTCGCGCAAGCTTCGGATTCTTTATCAAAGCCGAACCAGCTCCTTGGCTGATTACTGATTTATCCGGACAGCCCATATTTATGTCTATGCCATCAAAACCAAGGCTCGCAATATACTGACAAGCCTTCTTCATATTTTCCAGATTAGCGCCAAAAACTTGCGCCACAATAGGCCTTTCACGTTCTTTATATTTTAAAATATGCGCTAGCTTTTTTCTGCCAAGCTTGTCCGCAAGGCCATCTGCAGCCACGAACTCAGTCCAGAAAACAACTTTGTCTTTGTTTTCCCTATTCTTGCCATATTTTGCCAACATATAGCGAAAAGCGATATCAGTGACATCTGACATCGGCGCAAGGCAGAAGAAAGGTTTATCTAGTTTTGTCCAAAAATTCATTGCTTTGAAAAACTCGGGGGTAAAAAATTTCTTAAAACTGCGCCCTCGAGGTCATAAGGACAGGGAACCCACACGTTTTTTAAAATTCTTTACCCCCGAGTTTCCTATCGAGTGAACTTGTAATATACCTTATTTCCGAACCTTAAATCAATATATTGTAATAAGGTGTATTTATTCTTTAAATTAGACAAGAGAGGTTCTGTACTGATGGCTGACTCTAAATTTTCAGCCACATTTTTGAAATCAGAATCAATTTTAAAAATTAAATATGGTTCTTTTGATATTTTATTTTTAACGGAAAGGAATATTTTTACATCACCATTATTTAAAATATACAAAGAAATAGGCTTGAATCCCATTGTTACCAACACATCTTTAAAATCAACTAGTTGCTTAAAATTTTCCTTTGAGAAATAGTTTTCATTATCTACCGGACCATAAAACTTAAAATATACTTCTCCAGAGAAATATGGCGCTTCGTCAAAAATATAACCACTTTCATCCACAAAATAACACTTTTTATCAGAAGAAATTAAATCTTCCTTTACATTTCCACACCATGTATACAATGCTTCCCTCTCAGTCAAAGATATTTCTAAAGTTTTTATGTTTTTTACACCAACACTGATGTCTTTGATTCTTTTAAAAGAATTTTCTAGATTAGTTTTTATTATATTCTGTGGATAAAACAAAAAATTAGTCTTTGGGAAAAACCAGAAATAATTTCCCGCAAGCTCTTTGTCTACAATCTCTTTGATTAGTTTTGTTTCAATGGCCTTATTTCCATTTATCTCTATTTTATTTATATTTAAATTAGAATCACGAGAAATAAAAACAATAGAACCTAGAATAACTGCAATTAAGAATAAAGAAATAAAAATTTTATATAAAAAAATTCTTCTTCGACGTTTTTTTAACTCCAAAAGACCGGGAGAATTTAAAATATATCTTTTTCGCATTCTATTTACTTTATAACTTTAAGAACTTTCTACTTTATAAACTCTCTATTACCCATATACTTTCTCAAAACTTCTGGAATTTTTACAGAGCCATCAGCTTGCTGGAAATTTTCCACTATTGCCTCAATTATTCTAGGAGTAGCCACAGCTGTATTGTTTAAAGAATGAGCATATTTTAATTTTCCATCTGCATCTTTATATCTAATATTCAAACGTCTAGTTTGAAAATCATGAAAATAAGAAGCTGAATGAGTCTCTCTGTATTTGTTTTGAGAAGGCATCCAAACTTCGATATCGTATTTCTTTACTTGTCCGAGGCCTAAGTCTCCACCACAGTTTGCAACTATATGATAAGGCAAATTTAATGCTATAAGTAAATCCTCTACATTTTTTGTAATTTCTTCGTGAAATTTTACACTCTCTTCATGATTAGCTTCACACAATACTACTTGTTCTAGTTTATAAAACTCATGCACTCTAAAAAATCCTTTAACATCTTTACCATGACTTCCTGCTTCTCTACGAAAACAAGTAGAAAATGCGGCAAATTTTATAGGAAATTTTGTTTTATCCAAAACCTCATTTGAATAATAAGACATAGTTGCGACTTCCCCAGTACCAGCCAAATAATCACCGTCTTGAGTCTTATATAGGTCATCTTCTCCACCTGGAATGTATCCTGTACCAACCAAAGAAGCCTTTTTTACGAGCGATGGCACAATCATCGGAATAAAACCCTTACTAACTAAACTATCAAAAAAGAATTGCCATAATGCAAAAGCCAAGAGTGCCCCTTCATTTTTCAAAAAATAACCTCTAAAGCCTGCAACTTTCGTGCCACGCTCAAAATCTGCAAGATCCAAGTCACTTATTAAAGTTAATTGATTCTTTATTTCAAAATTAAAAATAGGTTTTTCTCCGCCAACTTTTACTTCTTTATTTTCTGCATCACTGGATCCTTCTGGCACAGATATATCTGGCACATTTGGCACACTCAGCATCATCTTCTGCCATTCTTCCATTATTGTTTTCAGTTTTTCTTCTTTTGATTTAATATCTTCCTTCACCACCCGCATTTCTTCAATGAGCTGAATTTTTAGCGCTGAATCTTGATTGCGAACTATGTCGTTTGAAACTTTGTTTACTTCTGAACGGAGCTCTTCTACTTCTTTTAATATTTTTAAGCGTTCATCATCGAGAGCTATGAGTTTAGTTATGTCTATATCCACGCGCTTTTTCTTTGCGCCCTCTTGCACTATCTCTTTATTTTCACGAATAAATTTGATGTCTAGCATAAATTAGGTTCTAGCTTCTAGTAGCTAGGTTCTAGTATTATACATTAATACTGTTATAATTACAAAATGCAAATCAGAAAATTACCAAAAAGTAAATTTCCAAAGGCACTTTTGGAAATTCCTCAACCTCCGGAGAATCTCTGGATTATTGGAGAATTACCAACTGATAAAAATCTAATTTACTTGAGTGTCGTGGGTTCGCGCAAGTTTACCACCTATGGACGCGAAGCCTGTGAAAAAATAATTACCGGATTAAAAGGCTATCCTATAGTGATTGTTTCCGGTTTTGCTATGGGTATAGATACTATTGCGCACAAAGCAGCAATGCGAGCCGGACTCAAAACAATGGTTTTCCCCGGTTCCGGACTTTCTGATAAAGCAATCTATCCAAAAACAAATGTACAACTAATGCGTGAAGTTGTAGAAAATGGCGGATGCCTTCTATCAGAATTTGAACCGGATTTTATGGCAACACAATGGGGTTTCCCGATGAGAAATAGATTGATGGCAGGAATCTCAAAAGCTGTACTCATAATAGAAGCGGAAGAAAGGTCTGGCACCCTCATTACCGCTCGACTAACTACAGAATACAACAGAGATTTATTAGTTGTGCCTGGATCAATTTTTTCTTCAAATTCAAATGGAACAAATAGATTATTAAAACAAGGAGCAACGCCTGTCGCCAATTCCGAAGACGTTTTAGAAGCGCTTGGTTTTGAATTACCAAAAGATGAAGAAAAACAAAAAAAGCTTTTTGCTGATTTATCACCGGAGGAGAAAAAAATTGTAGCCCTACTTCGTGAACCAATACCTCGAGATGATTTAATTCGAGAAATGAAGATACCAATACCTACTGCAAATGCCATGCTGACTGTGATGGAAATCAAAGGACTAATCAAGGAAGAAATGGGTGAAGTGAGACTCATATAATTTGCATTGTAAAACTATTTCGTGTAATACTGTGTGAAATGAATCCCGTTAGAAGTCGCGGTCGCGAATTTTATTTGGGATAATTGTATAAATTGTTTATTAAATTAATTAGCGGGGATAGGTTTTTCAAAAGAAAGACCGCGACCTGCTTCTAAGCGGGATGAAATTATTAATTGTTGAGTCACCATCAAAAGCAAAAACAATCGAGAAATACTTGTCCGCCGATTCAGGGGCGGATCGAGATCATTTTACTGTGCGTGCATCGGTGGGACACATTCGCGATTTACCGAAATCAAATAAAATAGCAATAGACATAGAAGCAGGCTTTGTCCCCCATTATGAAATTTCAAAAGGAAAAGAAAAAATTGTTCACGAATTGCAAAGCTTGGCTGAAAAAGCGACTGAAATATTACTAGCGACAGACCCCGACCGTGAAGGAGAAGCTATCGCTTGGCATATAGAAACTCTTTTAAAGGCTGATAAAAAAGTGGAAGCTCCTATTAAGCGAGTGACTTTTCATGAAATCACCAAAGAAGCAGTTCTCGAAGCCATAGAACATCCTCGCAAGATTGATACAGCCTTACGCAAAGCCCAAGAAGCGCGTAGAGTCTTGGATCGTCTTGTAGGCTATGACCTTTCTGGTTTAATTTGGAAAAAGGTTCGTTATGGACTTTCTGCCGGGCGTGTTCAATCCCCTGCGCTTCGCATAATCATGGAACGTGAGCGTGAGATACGAGCATTCGTGCCGGAAAAATTCTGGAAGCTTTTAGGATTATTTGAAACTGTTAAAAAAGAAAAAATAACTTTAGAATGTTCAGAAGAACCAAGAGACAGAAAACTTGTAGACAAAATACTTGAAAATGGTAAAAAGGGAACTTGGATAATTAACAACGTAAAAGAATCCGAACAGAAACGTTCCCCTCGCGCACCTTTTACTACTTCTACCTTGCAACAAACTGCTAGCTCTCGACTCGGCTACTCGCCTTCCCGCACAATGCAGATAGCGCAGAAACTTTATGAAGCCGGACATATCACATATATGCGAACCGATAGCACAAACCTTTCCGCTATAGCGCAAGGACAAATTGTTTCTTTTATTAAAAATAAATATGGAAAAGAATATGCAGAAGGAAGAATTTATAAAACTAAATCAAAAAATGCGCAGGAAGCCCATGAAGCAATTCGCCCTACACATATAGACAAACTTATCGCTGGGACTGAAGACCAAGATAGGTTATATAGATTAATATGGGAACGAGCTATTTCTTCCCAAATGACTGACGCAAAGTTATTAAAAACAAAAATTTCTGCAATTATTAAAGATCACGAAGATTTACCAAACTTTTCTGCTAACGGCTCCCGTTTACTTTTCCCTGGATGGCTCAAAGTAGATGCTGATGCTCGTGGCGATGATGTAGAATTACCTAAATGTAATGTCGGAGAAGAATTAAAACTGATAAATCTTTCAAGTGAAGAAAAATTTACTGAACCTCCAGATAGATATAGCGAAGCAGGCCTTGTCAAAGAATTAGAAGCTAGAGGAATCGGAAGACCATCCACCTATGCGTCTATTATGAGAACAATAGAAGACAGGGGCTATGTAAACAAAGAAGGAAAAACATTATTCCCTACTGATGTTGGCGAAGTTGTTTCTGATTTCTTAGAAAAACATTTTATGAATTACATCTCCGATAGCTTTACGGCAGAGATGGAAGATGAACTCGATGAAATCTCTCGAGGTGAACGTGAATATGAGAAAACATTGAAAGATTTCTATGGACCATTCTTAAAAGATGTAAAATCAAAAGAAAAACTAGAAAAAGCTACAAATTTGGGTGATGCTCCAGAAAATATAAAATGTCCAAAATGTAGATCAACTATGATTATAAAACTCTCACGCGGAGGGAAATTTTACTCTTGTTCAAAATATCCGGATTGTGATGGAGCCTTGATGCTCGATGGAACAGAATTAAAAGGACCAGAAGAAACTGGAGAAAAATGTCCTGAATGTGGCGACCCCGAAGGAAAACAAACTTCCAACGGGGCAGGGGAAAAAGGAAAATCTAAATCAAAAGGAGGTGTGTTAGTTATTAGACAGAGACGAGATGGCACCGGTACTTTTATTTCTTGCTCGCGTTATCCAAAATGTAAATTTATAAAAAGTGACAAAGCAGACGAAGAAAAAAAGAAAACGGGTGTACTTTGCCCTATTTGTAAAACTGGAGACATCAGCGAGCGTCGTGGACGATTCGGAATTTTTTATTCCTGTTCAAATTATCCAAAATGCAAATTTGCCATAAAAGCAAAACCAACAGGTAAAATATGTAAAGAATGCGGAAGCTTGATGATGGAAGGCACAAAAACCATTCCCGAAAGATGCAGTAATAAATCTTGCCCTCAACACAATCCACATAAATTACTCAAGAAAGGTTTAAGCATTGAGTAAAACTCAATATTAAAAAAAATTGAAGCTTAGCCCACCTTGGGCTATAATGCCTTTATGGCAAATGTTAAGGAAGTAATAAACCTTATTTCTGGAGGAATAAGTAAAAAGGAGAAAGAACTTATAGAAAAAGCCTATAAATATGCAGAAGATGCGCATGAAGGTCAAAAAAGATTAAGCGGAGATCCATATTTTATTCACCCCTTTGAAACTGCAAAGATTTTAGCTTCACTCGGAATGGATACCCAAACTATCGTGGGTGGATTTTTACATGATATTTTAGAGGATACAAAAATTACAGAGAAAAATGTAGAAGAAGAATTTGGTTCTGAAGTATTATTTTTGGTTAAAGGCGCGACAAATTTAGGTAAATTAAAATATCGAGGACGAGAAAGATATGTAGAAAGTTTGAGAAAATTTTTCTTTGCGATGGCAAAAGATCTACGTGTAGTTATAATAAAATTTGCAGACAGACTTCATAATTTAAGAACATTACAATATCAAAGAGAAGACAAAAGGAAAAGAATTGCCATAGAATCTATTGAAGTTTATGCTCCACTTGCAAACCGTCTTGGAATGGGAAAACTAAAAGGCCAATTAGAAGATGCCGCTTTTCCATATGCTTATCCAAAAGAATATGCGCAAACTGAAGAAATAATAAAAGAAAAAAAAGATTTATATAAAAAAAATCTATCTGAAATACAAAAACAACTTGAAAAAGAACTACTAAAAAATAAAGTGAAAATAATTGAGGTAGACCACAGAATGAAACGCAAATATAGTTTATGGAAAAAACTTGTAAAACGTGAAATGGATTTAGAGAAAGTATATGACATAATTGCCTTACGTATCGTGCTCGAAACTGTGGAAGACTGTTATAAAGTGCTCGGAATAATTCATTCTATTTGGAATCCATTACCCGGAAGAATAAAAGATTATATAGCTCTTCCAAAGCCAAATGGCTATCGTTCCATTCACACTACAATCTTTACCGGTTCAGGTGATGCGGCTGAAATCCAAATAAGAACGAAAGAAATGCATGCCGAAGCGGCGCATGGCATTGTCGCGCATTTTGCTTACAAAGAAGATAAAGAAAAAAAAGTTAAAAACGACAAATTAAAATTTAAGTGGCTTGAAGAACTAAAAGAAATAAACTATACACCGAGTGAACCTCAAAAATTTCTAGAGCATTTAAAAACAGATTTCTTTAATGACCGTATTTTTGTCTTTACTCCCGAAGGAGATGTCATAGATCTACCTGAAGATTCGAGTCCTATAGATTTTGCTTATTCAATACATTCAGCTATTGGAGACCATATTTCTGGCGCAAAAATTAATGGAAAGATGAGTCAAATTTATTCAAAATTAAAAAATAGAGATATTGTGGAAATAATTAAGAAAAAAGATGCTCACCCATCAGGAAAATGGCTCGAATATGTGAAAACAACCATTGCAAAAAAACATATAAAGTCATATTTAGAAAAAAATAATCTAGCAAACAAGCTTAAATCTTTTGGTAAATCTTAAACTATAAACTGAAATTTGAGATGTTGTATAAATCTACATCATCTTCTTTTTTTTCTTCATTAGATCTGTCGTCTAAAAGTGCATTTTCTGTTTTTTGATCAGTTTCATTTACTGCCTGTGAAGATAAATTTGCAATATGGTTTTCCAACATGTCATTTGGCTTTTTTTCACTATTTGATTTTTGTATTAAATCTAAAATAGCGCGAAGGTCTTCAGTAGAAAAATAATCGATTTTAATTTGCCCGCCAAGCTCTTTTCTATCTATATGCACTCTGGTGCCCAATTTTTCTTGAAATTCTTCTTCTAATTCTACTATTTCTGGATCCGGCATAAATTCTTTCTTGCGAACTCTATCAAAAGCTATTTTTCTAGCCAACCTCTCTGCTTCTCTAACTGTAATTTTCTTAAAAACAATTTCTTTAAAGAGCACTAATTGCTCTTCGGGATGATCAGCGAGCATTAAAATAGGCCTAGTGTGACCTTCGGTAATCTTGCCATCTCTTAGACCAGTCAAAATTTCTTCCGGTAAAGTCAAAATACGCAAGGAATTTGAAACATATTCCCTACTTCTACCCATTTTCTTCGCAATTTCATTATGCGTAAACTTAAACTCGCTAGCTAAGCGAAAAAAAGCTCGAGCACGATCAACTACATTTAAATCTTCTCGTTGTAAATTTTCAATAATAGCTAATTCTAGCTTCATTATAGCTGTATCTCCAGTTCGGATTATCACAGGCACTTGTGAGACATGAGCCAAAATAGCTGCACGAAGTCTACGTTCTCCGGCAATGAGTTCATATTCAGTAAGTAAACCACCTCCTTCTTTTTCCACTTCTACTCTAGAAACTGTGAGGGGTTGGAGCACTCCGTATTGTTTTATGGAATCCGCTAAATCTTGTAAACGTACTTCATCAAAATCCCGTCTAGGCTGATAAGGGTTTGGTTTTATTTTATCGGTGTCAACCCAAAAAATTGAATTTGAATATAAATTAGACATACAATTATTTTAGCATATTTTTTTTATTTGCAATAATTGATTTCAGCTTGATTTTCTAGTATATTAAATAAATTGCCGGGGTGGCGAAATTGGTAACCGCAATTGACTCAAAATCAATCGGGGGCAACCCCTTGGGAGTTCGAGTCTCCCCCCCGGCACTAAGTTGGTATTTATAACAAAAAAAATAAGAAGGACTTATCCACAGCCTATTTGCATTATCTCATATATGAGATATACTATTGAATATGAAAAAAGAGACTGAACAACAAAAGATAGGCTACTTTATAAAAGAGCTCCGCGAGCATCGCGGAATGACTCAAGAAGAATTTGCTAAAGCACTCAATACTTCTCAAAGTTCTGTCCCCCGAATGGAAAAAGGAGAACAAAATTTCACCACTGAATTACTTTTTAAAATAAGCAACGTCCTAAACCATCAAATAGTTTCTATAAATGATTCTATTGATTTCCAAGTAAATGGAGGAAAGAAATTAAGTGGAACCATAAAAACAAACTTTTCAAAAAATGGTTCAGTGGGACTTTTGTGTGCATCTTTATTAAATAGTGGAATAACGACTCTACATGGCATCGCACGAATTGAAGAAGTTTATCGAGTAATTGAAATTTTAGAAAGTATTGGAGTTACCATCAAATGGCTCGATCATAATACTTTAACTATAACGCCTCCAAAAAAATTCACTCTAGAAAATATAAATATAGAATCAGCAATAAAGACACGTTCAGTTGTTATGCTAATAGGACCGCTCATTCACAAATTATCATCTTTCTCTATTCCCCATCCACATGGCTGTAATCTAGGTAGACGCACTATCGCTGCTCATATTTATGCTTTAGAAAATTTCGGAGTAAAGATAAAAACAACTAGTGTAAATTATGAAATTAAAGCCAAAAAATTAAAACCAACAGAGATAGTAATGTACGAATCCGGAGACACAGCCTGCGAAAATGTTTTGACGGCTTCTGCCCTTATCCCTGGTATCACGAAAATAAATTTTGCTAGTGCAAATTATATGGTGCAGGAAGTATGCTTTTTCCTTGAAGCTTTGGGTGTAAAGATTGATGGCATCGGTACTGCATCACTAACCATTCATGGAATTTCTGAAATAAATAAAAATATTGAATATTGGAATAGTGAAGACCCAATAGAATCAATGATGTTTATTTCTGCCGGAATTATTACTGACTCAAAAATCACAATAACACGCTCCCCGATTGATTTCCTATCTCTTGAATTAGAAAAATTAAAGAGAATGAATTTGAAATATAAACTTTCAAAAGTCTATTATTCATACAACGGTAGAACAAGACTTATAGATATAGAAATCTTTCCAAGTAAATTAAAAGCGTTAAATGACAAACTTCACTCAAATCCTTATCCTGGAATAAATATAGACAATTTACCCTTTTTTGTACCGATTGCCATAAAAGCCAAAGGTCAAACAATGATTCACGACTGGGTTTATGAAAATAGAGCAATATATTTAACTGAATTGAACCGTCTAGGAGCAGATATAACTCTAGCTGACCCGCATCGCCTCTATATCAATGGTGGAACATCACTAAAGGCAGCACAAATTGTTTGTCCTCCAGCCCTACGCCCATCTATGGTTATACTCATCTCAATGCTTGGAGCTAGTGGAACCTCAATTCTACGAAATGTTTATATGATAAATCGCGGATATGAAGAGATAGCTGGACGTTTAAATTCTATTGGTGCTGACATAAAAATAATCAAGGGGAATTAAATGCAAAAAGAAAAAATTATCATCATTCTAGGCCAAACTGCCACTGGTAAAAGTAATTTGGCTGTAAAAATCGCCAAAAAAATAAACGGAGAAATTATCTCCGCAGACTCAAGACAAGTCTATGTAGGGCTTGATATAGGCACCGGCAAAATTACACAAAAAGAAATGAAAGGAATTCCCCATCATTTAATTGATATCGTAAAACCAAAAAATAAATTTACAGTCGCAGAGTATAAAAAATTAGCAGAAGAAAAAATAAAAGAAATAATTTCTCGTGATAAAACACCAATTATCTGCGGAGGCACAGGATTCTATATTGATGCTATCACCAAAGGTGTCATTTTTCCGAAAGTTCCACCAAATTCTAAATTAAGAAAAATTTTAGAGAAAAAATCTACAGAACAATTATTAAAAATATTAAAAAAATTAGATCCCACAAGAGCAAAAAATATAGATTCAAAAAATAAAGTCAGACTAATTAGGGCAATTGAAATAGCTAAAGCTCTCGGTAAAGTCCCGAAAATTACAGCGGTGAAACCGCTGTATAAATTTATAAAGATTGGTTTATATCTGCCACAAGATAAATTAAAGAAGAAAGTAGAAAAAAGAGTTAAAAAAATGTTTACCGATGGTTTACTGAATGAAATTAAAAAGCTTAAAAAAGCCAGTATATCCCAAAAAAGGCTTTCTGAGCTAGGTTTTGAATATAACAATCCTACTTATGAAAAAGTAGTCAGAGGGACTCTACAATATGCCAAGCACCAGATGCAATGGTTTAAACGCGATAAAGAAATAAAATGGTTTGATGCGTCAAAGAAAATATTTGACATAATTATGATGAAGTTGTAAGGTTTCCAAAGAACCAAACGCGTGAAAACGGATACGTCCGACACGCATGCACATAACAACGCCGCCTTAAAAACGGCACAATAGAGGAGATTGAAAATGGACACGTCCATCAATCATCAAGATAGTTGCAAAGAAGGATTGGGAGAACAACAACGAAACAAGAGAACCATCATAACGACTGTCCTTGTAGAGGACTTTCTTTTTGACGGAGGACAAGGAGTCGATGCGGATCGTCTGTCACCAGAAACGAAAATTAAGGTGATCAAACGTGTTCTCGCAGAATCGAAGCCTTATCTCAAATACATGTTCGCTCACACACTTCGTGACGACCCCACATTGCTCAAAGCAGTTGGCGGGGATTGGAACGAGAGAAGCATGTGTTCTAATGTGTGGAACTCAGGAGTAGACTTGTGCTGGGAGACGAGAATTGGCTATCTGTTTGGATCCAAACGACAATCCCTGTATTCACCGGAGATGGCTCAAAAGACACCAGATCGAGATGAGTGGGTTAAGTCGCTGTTCTTCATCTCAGACAAGGGCTGTCTCGTTGAGGTAAAGCTCGTGTCAAAGATATCAAAAGGATTCCTCATTGAATATCCATGCTTGATGGAGGCTAAAATGCTCACTGATGAGAGGCTCACCGAGCTTTTTGTTAGTCACGAGTTCTTTTTCCAGGGTTTACTGGAATGCATCGAAGCCCACTACACCGCTCGTATAAGTGACCAGGAAGCTCGAGCGAATAACATGCGCCGAAACAGAACGAACATCAGGAGGATTCTTTCTCTGGTTTAATCAGTAAAAAACCGCTCAACAACTTAGACCGTTGGAGGGCGGTCTTTGTTTTTTACCCAAAATAAACGTTTTTTATATTTACGAATTCCTTGATTCCATAAGTTCCGAGTTCACGGCCGTAGCCAGACTTTTTAATGCCTCCAAATGGCGCTCGCGGATCAGACTTAACCATATCATTCACACACACATTCCCCGCTTCAATTTGCGGAATAATTCGTTTTGCTTTTTTCATATCGGAAGTAAAAATAGACGCACCTAAGCCATATCTAGTGTCATTAGCTATTTGTATCGCCTCTTTTTCATTTTTAAAAGAAATAATCGGCATAACTGGACCAAAAACTTCCTCATCATAAACAGGCATACCCTTTTTCACATTCGTCATGACAACAGGCGAATAGAAATACCCTTTTTTATTTTTTTGAACGCCTTTATAAACAATTTTTGCTCCGAGGGATACTGATTTTTCTACTTGTTTTTCTACATCCAGTAAAATTTGTTCTGTTGCCAAAGGCCCTATGTCTATCTTTGAGTCACTAGGATCACCAATTGATAATTTTGAAAGTTCTTTTACTACATTTTTTATAAAAATATCTTTTATACTCTCCTCGACAATAAAACGTTTAGCAGAAATACAACTTTGCCCAACATTTCCTTGCAACCTTGCTGTGACAGCGATTTTCGCTGCTTCATCGATGTCCGCATCAGCAAAAACAATAAATGGATCACTACCACCGAGTTCAAGCACCACTTTTTTTATTTCCGCCCCAGCGACACTCGCAACCTCGCTTCCCGCTTTCTCACTGCCCGTCAAAGTAACTGCAGAAATTCTATTATCACGAATTAAATCAGCAACTCGAGACGACGAAAGAAATAAATTTTGGAATACGCCCTCGGGGAAACCACAAGCTCTAAATGATTCTTCTATTGCTTCCGCGCACTGTGGCACATTTGAAGCATGTTTAAGAAGCCCGACATTTCCTGCCATTAGTGCTGGTACAGCAAAACGATAAACTTGCCAAAAAGGAAAATTCCAAGGCATTATTGCCAAAACTATTCCGAGCGGATCAAATTCCACATATTGTTCTTTCTTGCCCGTATCTAATTTTTCATTCTTTAAGATAATTTCCGCATTATCAGCATAATAATCACACAAAAGCCCGCATTTCTTTATGCCAAATGGACCAGACTTCATGGTCTTGCCCATTTCAAGCATTTGTAATTTTGAAAACTCTTCCGCATGGTTATTTAAATATTCTCCCAGCTTGTGCATTAAGGTAGCGCGCTCTTTAAAAGAAGTTCTCTTCCAAGACTCAAAAGCTTTCTTTGCTAGAGAAAGTTTCTTTTCTAATTCTTTTTCAGAAACTTCTTTAAAACTTTTTAAAACTTCTTCTGTTGCTGGATTTTTTGATTGAATCATATGTTTTTTACAGTTCCTAAAACTTTATTTGCTTCATCATAATTTATCGGACAAGCAATAATATGCACACCCTTAGAATTAAACGCCTTTTTCAAAAGTAGAGCAAGGTCTTCTGTTTTTTCAACCTTGTGTCCTACTGCGCCAAAACTCTCTGCCAGCCTTATAAAATCAGGGTTATTAAAGGAAAGACCAAATGAGGACAAGTTCATATTTTTCTGTTTCCATCGAATCATTCCGAAACCAGCATCATCCATCACAAGCACGACTAAATCCAGCTTTAAACGCACGGCTGTTTCTAATTCTCCGATACTCATCATCATTCCTCCATCGCCAGCTACAACTAAAACTTTTTCGTCTGGATGAAGAATTTTTAATGCAATACCGGAAGGCAAACCTGCACCCATAGTGGCAAGAGCATTATCTAAAAGAATACTATTTGTATTTTTTGTAATAAAGTTGCGAGCAACCCAGAGCTTATACATACCGTTATCTAATGCGAGGATACTATCTTCAGGCATTATTTTATTTATATCAGAAACAATACGTTCTGGACGAAGTGGAAAATCAGATGATTGAGAAAATTTAGCTATGTCTTTTTTGAGAACATCTCGCACTTTGAAAAAATAATTAAAATCCCAAGCAGGATTTCCGCCAGAGGCGGATCCGCCTTGGGCGGATATTTTTTTAGTAAAAGCCGAAAGAGTTTTGGAAATATCTCCAATAACTTCATGTGTTGGAACATAAACTTCCGGCACAACAGAAGAAAAATAATTTATATGGATAATTTTCTTCCCTGAATTTTTATCTAAAATAAATGGAGGCTTTTCTACAACATCATGACCGATTAAGATGATGGTGTCTGCATGATTTAATGCCTGATGCACATAGTCTCCTGATGACAGAGCAGTAGTGCCAATATATAATTTAGAATTCTCGTCAAACGACCCTTTCCCCATCTGAGTAGAAATGAAAGGTATGCCAGACTTTTCTATAAGCAATTTTAACTCTTTGCTGATAGATTTATTATTTGCGCCCCTGCCTAAAACAATAATGGGATGTTTTGATTTTTCTATTTCCAAAATAGCTTGATTAATAATTTTTTCATCTGAAATAGGGTAATTTATTTTTTTAACAATTTTTATATCCGCATTACAAGATTCACTTGCTACATCTTCGGGTAATTCTAAATGCACTGCGCCAGCGCGTTCCATCTCAGCTAGGCTTATAGCTTCAGCCACTAAACTAGACACATTTTTGCCGGATGTGATAGTTTTAGAAAATTTTGTAATTGGCTTCATCATCGCTACGATATCAACAATTTGGAATTTTCCTTGTTTGTTATTTTTTATCGCTTTTTGGCCAGTAATAACCAAAAGAGGAAAACCACCCAACTGTGCATAAGCCACGCCTGTAAGCAGATTTGTGGCTCCAGGGCCGAGAGTAGACAATGCCACACCGACTTTGCCCGTCATTCTGCCAAATGTAGAGGCCATAAATACGGCGCCTTGCTCAATGCGAGTAGTGATAAAACTTATTTTAGATTTTCGAACGGCCTCTAAAAAAACTAAATTCTCCTCCCCTGGTACACCAAAAATATGAAAAACTCCATTAGCTTCTAAACATTCCACCAACACTTCAGCTGTATTTTTCTTTTGCATTTTTGCGGGCGATGAAGGAATCGAACCTTCGACTGTTCTTTTGGAGAGAATTATGATGCCACTTCACCAATCGCCCGTAACCTTATTTATACCTTAATTTTGGAAAAAGGGCAAAAGAAAACCCCTATTTAAGGGGTTTTCTGAGAAAATCTATTTCTTTATCTCTTTATGCTTTGTCTGCTTTCGGCACCATTTGCAATACTTTTTGAGCTCGATCTTTTTAGTGACGAGTTTCTTGTTTTTACTGGACCAGTAATTTACGCGTTTGCAGGTTCCGCAGGCGAGTTTTATAAGTCTATCTTGTGACATATCTATATATTAGTATAAAAAATCTTAAATTGCAACCCCGAAGCAGAGCCTAGGCTCGCTACGGGGCAGGCTCCCATTTATGTGTAAAATCTTTTAATAAGAGGGTTAATTCGAGTAATAGTTTCATACCAAGATAAATCTAAAATATTACTAATCCCTTCCATAGAACAAGACGAATTGCTATCATTTCCAATAACTACAACTTCATCTCCTGCATATAGATTTTTTACTTCACTTACATCAATACAAACCATATCCATAGAAACCCTACCGATGACTTTACATTCTTCCCCTTTGACAATCATCCTGCCGATTGAAGAAAGAGAGCGAGGATATCCATGCCAATACCCCACAGGCACGATAGCTATCAAGCCATCTTTGGCTAATGATTCTGTTAGATCATAGCCCATTCGATTACCCTTTGGTTGTTTTTTGATTTCAGTAATTAATGATTTCCAAGAAAGGATTGGCTTAAGTAAAATCTTGTCTTGCAAAGCAGCCTTAGTTTCTTTTGAAGGCCATAAACCATAAAGTCCTATGCCTATGCGCACCATATCAAAATGAGAATTTGGGAAAAGTAATGCACCAGCTGTGGCTCCCGCATGAGCTATTGGTTTCAAACCCTCTTGCTTAAAATCATGAATCCATAATTTGAAATCTTTTATCTGCCCTTCAGTATCTGCAGGAAAAGATGGATTTTTTGCAGAAGCAAAATGAGTAAATAATCCTTCGACATAAATATTGTCATTTTTCTGTGAGCTCAAAATTTTTAACAATTTTTTACGGTCTTCCATTTGAAATCCTTGACGATGCATGCCTGTATCAACCTTTATATGAATATTCAAAGGTTTAATAAAATGTTTTTGATTAGCAATTATGTATTCTAATGATTCAAAATTTGATACAGATAAAGAAATATTATTACTGGTAGCTAAATTAACCATTTCTGGAAGCGTATAACCTAACACCAAAATAGGCGTTTTAATTCCTTCTTTCCTTAAAGCTAAACCTTCCACTATCGAATCTACACCCAAAAAATTAGCCCCTAAATTCTCCATTTCTCGCGCAAAATCAATAAGACTGTGGCCATAAGCATTAGATTTTATTACTGCCATGAGCTTAGTTTTTTTAGAAATCAAAGATCGAAAGACTGAAAAATTGTGAGCAACAGCTTTTCGGTCAATTTCAATCCAAGTCCTCAAGCCTTTTCTTTGTTCTTTATTCATTCTTTATTTAACTGTAGTTTTTAATTTCTGTTCTCTTTCAAAACGAGCTATTGCAAAACTTATCAATTTGTCTAAAAGAATCGTCTGTGATATTCCGTCTGCCTCCCATAACTTTGGATACATGCTGATGTTTGTGAATCCAGGGATGGTATTTATCTCATTCGCTATCACTTCTCCATTTTCCTTCAAGAAAAAGTCAACTCGGCCCATTCCTTCGCAAGATAACACTTTAAATACTTTCACAGCCAACTCTTGGACTTTTTTAGAAGTTTCCTTGCTGATTTTTGCAGGAATATTTATAACATATCCATCGTCTATATATTTTGCATCATATGAATAGAAATCTTGATTCGCAATAATTTCCCCCGGAGTTGAAGCAATAGGATTCTCATTACCCATGACAGAACATTCTATTTCTCGCCCATCAATAAATTCTTCAATAACTATTTTACTATCAAACTTAAATGCTTCTGTGACAGCTTTTTTAAAATCTTTTTCATTTCGTACTTTACTGATTCCAACAGAAGAACCCATATTTGCCGGTTTGATGAATAATGGCAAACCCAATTTATTTTTAACTTCATTAAAATTTATTTTTTCATTATTCCTAATAGTTATAAATTTCCCTATCGGAATACCTGCATCTCGGAATAATCTTTTCATCACATCTTTGTCCATACCCACAGCCGAACCGAGCACACTCGGACCCACAAATGGAACACCAGCCAACTTGAGCAAACCTTGCATGCTACCATCTTCGCCAAAAGGTCCGTGCATTACCGGAAAAATCACATCAAATTTTTTAACTAAATTGAAATCAAAATTTCCATCCCGTCCTATTTTTATTGGAGTTATTTCATATTTCGTCTTATCTAGGGCATTTATTACATTTTTAGCGGACAACAAAGACACATCATGTTCTGCTGATTTGCCTCCAAAAAGCACCCCAATTTTTAATTTCTTCTTTGCCATAGGGTGTAGTATACAATAATTATTTTAAAAATACACTTTTCTAATATACTTCTTTTTTGTAACAACTGTCACAGTAAATAATTTCTGGTCTGTCGGGAGCATAGGAAGTTTCAAATTCATTTTTGCATCCTTGGTTCATACACTTCCTGTGATAAAGTTTTGGTGGGTTTAATATTTCTATTCTTTCCATATGTCTACAATTTGGACAAAGTTTTGGTAATGGCACTTCTAATATTTTAGAAATGTTTAATTCATTTTGAATTATACGAAAAGCAGTGGTGCATTTATGATTACAATCACCATTATGTTCGCATTGTATTATTTCTTTTAAAATATTATCGTCAGCATTTTTTATTACTGGTAGTTTATCAAAAGTAATTGTCGGCTTATAATTTTTTACTTCAGGCTCTTTATACTTATATCCTTTTCTTAAAATTTCTTCTTTAGTTAATGGAAAATATTCTGAAACCACCGAATCATTATAAGCGAAAGGAATAATTTCAAATGGAAAAAATTCTCCATATTTGTATATTCTCCCTTTTTTATCAATAAAAGGCATCTCTTCCATACTTTTTTTAATTTTAAGTACAAATTCATCATATTCTTCTTTACTATATTGTGTATTTAAAATACAATATTGCTTTTTACGTAATCCAGCACAAGCAAAAAGATACTCAGAATTATAACAATCATCAGAATATTCAACATTGTGAGAATAATAAACTCTGGTAGAAAATTTCACTCTATTATCTCCAAAACCGCTATGTACTTCACAGCATTCTGTTGACCCGAGGCCCACATGGTCAATATCAAAACAATCCTTTGAATTTGTCCCTGCACAGAAAAAAACGTAATTCATATTTTCACCATCGGGAACAAGAAAAGCATGATGACAGTCTTTGACATTCTCCAAATTATCACCAGTAGAATTAATTATATTTTTTATGTTTGCGTATTTTCTTGGAAAATTTAAAGAATGTTGCCAAAATTCTTTTTTCATTTTTTCCAGACTTTCTCGGTCTGATAAATTCATTTCTTTTACTCTTCTTTCATACTCGTCTTTTGAATATTGTATATTAAAAATACAGTGAGTTTTACCAACTAAATTTGTACACCCAACACAACTAGAGCAATTTCTGCAAGCATAAATAAACCATGAATCCATACAATTTTCCGAAAAATATCCATATTTTACTTTATAGCAATTTATTACCCGCAAAGATTCATAACAAAGCTCATTATTATGAGAAAAATCTACATCCGAAGAACTTTTTAGATAAAAATTTTGAGCAGAATAATTTGAATCCTCATAATGATGCCCGCCAAAACAAAGATAAGAATTTTTTATATAAACAATTTGATTCGTGTATTCACTGTTTTCCGCAAAATCCTGATATAACGCACGCCTAGGAATTGATTTTAAAAGTTCTCCAAGTTGTTCAAAAAAGGATCGGAAAAAATCAATTTTTTTACCAAATTTAAATGGATCCCAATTATCTGAATTGTAACAATCAATACAGTAAACTAGATATTTTTGCTCCGGATCATACATAGAAATCACGGATTTCTTACAAAGACCGCAATCCTGTTTATAGAGAGAACGTTCATTTCTAAAAAGCATTCTTCTCACCATCCGACACTCTGGGCACCAAGTAGGCGGAGGAACTTGGATTTTTTCGTAAAATTTGAAATCATCCGGAAAAATTGTAAATTCTTTTTTGCAGTTTTGACAATTTTTAGTTTCAACTTTCATAATTTTTTTTTCAAAAGGGCATCTCTTGGAACCATCCAAGGGATGCCCTTGGATTCTTAAAACAATTTAACTATATCGTGATATGTGACAGCGAGCATCAAAATAATTAAAATACCAAAACCAATCATATTCGCAGTATTGGCAAATTTTGGATTTATGCGTGAACCTTTTATTTTTTCAATAAGTAAAAAGAAAAGTCGTCCACCGTCTAATGCTGGAAATGGCAATAAATTTATGATTGCGAGGTTCACAGAAATAAGCGCAGTAAAAGATAAAAGATAAACAAAACCGAATTGATAGGCATCACCCACGATGCCCACCATACCGACAGGTCCAGTAACTGATGAGAAGCTTCCTTTACCCTGTATACCCTCTGCAATAAGCGTATAAAGCCCTAAAACAGTACCTTTAGTGATAAACCAAGTTAATGACATTCCCTCTTTTAAGGCTGAAAATAGGGGTAATTTGACAGTTCCGATCATGTCCATAGATATGCCAATTTCTGGGATATTATTTGTTTTATTTATTACTGGAGTAACGACAGCTAAATTTATATTTTTGTCTTGTCCGCGTATGTATCCAACGGTTATTTCCCCGCCTGCAACGCTTTGCGTAGCATTGCGGGCAGGTTTTTTACTATGAGATAATATAAAAGATTTCAAAGTGTCAGGATTTATATCTGAAACAGAATCTTTACCACTTGCGAGTGAAATAATTTTATCACCAGACTTAAGTCCTGCTATTTGTGCTGGAGATTTCTCTAACACAGAAACAACTGTTAAATTTATATTACTCAATTTATAACCGGCAGACTCTCCACTCACAGAAGTTGGCAATCCAGACATAAAACCAATTGAAAATAAAAACCATGCTAATAAAAGATTCGCAAAAACCCCGGCAAATAAAACTATGGCTTGTTGCCATTTTGGTTTATTAACAAAACTCCTACTCGCATCAGGTCCAAAAGTATTTTCATCATCAGGATTCTCACCAAAAATTTTAACAAAACCACCGATAGGTAAAAGATTTAAACTATATTCAGTCTCTCCGTATTTCTTACCATAAATCTTTGGTGGAAAACCAAAACCAAATTCATCAACCCGAATACCAAACTTTTTTGCAGTAAAAAAATGCCCAAACTCATGGACCAGTACGAGGACGAGAAGTATTATTATGAAAATTAATATATTCAATTCGTAATTCTTAATTCGTAATTAACTTTACCCCATTACTTCTTTCTGTTTTTTCTCAAAACTTGCTTCTAGGTTTCTATTTGCCTCATCAATGATTTTTTGTAGTTCGTCTTTTGCTCGGAATTTTTCATCTTCGGTCAATTTTCCTGCTTTTTCTTTCTCTTCCACATCTCTCCAAATACGTTCTCGTTCTCGACGAACTGTAATTCTTTGTTCCTCTAATTTTTCTTTTAAGACTTTTACGAGGTTTTGCCTCGTTTCTGTAGTTAACTGAGGAAAAATAACTCTGATACCTAAGTCATCAGTAGCCACAGAGAGACCCAAGTTTGCAGCCACTATCGCCTTTTCAATATCTTTTACCTGACTTTTGTCCCAAGGCGTGATACGCAGAGTCTTTGAATCTTCTATGTTAATATTTGCAACATTTTTAAGCGGAACTCGTGAGCCATATGACTCTACTGATACTCCGTCTAGAACCATAGGCGACGCACGGCCTATATTTAACTGACCGTATTCTTTAGTCAAAAATTTCCCTACTTTTTTTAACTCTGTTTTAAATTGTGAAAAGTTGTATTGCATCCCGTTAGAGATAGAGAATCTTTAGATTCTCGTAATTTTATTTAATAATTCGACAAAACATACTATCATTATTATTTACATACCCGTTTGATTTTTTAACAATATGATCTCTAACGGGATTGCATATTTCCATTGTAGCACTATTTTTCATTTAGTAAACCTCTTGCTGATAGCATTTCTCACAAAAAATTATCTCTGACCGGTCTGGAGAATATGGTGTCTCAAATTTATTTTTACATCCACCCTTCATACATTTCCTATGCCAAAGTTTATTTGGTCCCCTATTTTTAAATCGTCTTGTATGTCTACACTCAGGGCAATTTCGCGGAATCGGTATATTCATTCTTTTATAAAAAATAAGTTCGTCTGTAATTATCCGATAATTTTTTTCACATTCTATGCATACAAAAACTTCTTTATTCACGTCAAAATCTTTTGGTAATTCCAAAATAGAATCTGGAAAATTTTTCCAATCTATGGTTTCTTTACCAAAAGTGCCACGTGATGTGTCTTCCCATTTAAATCCTTGTTTTAGAGCTTCTTCTTTATTTAATGGAAACTCATCCATTACCGAAGATTCATTGTATCCAAGCGGAGCAAATTCTTTAGGGAAAAATTCCCCATAAATTCCTTCCTTTTTCATTTTCTCAATAATTTCAACGCGCAATTTCTCATATTCTTCTTTTGTGTATTGCTTATTTAAAATGCAATAAGAGCCTTGAATCAAACCTGCACACCCAAAACAATTATTAGAATTAGGACAATTTAAACAATATTCCATAAAATTAGATTCCCAACAATAATAACTGCAAATCACATTAGCGCATTGCATTCCAATGTTTAAAGAGTTGTAAATTAGTTCAGCTGTACGTCCGGCAGTATTACAATCCATACAATTTTTTGCTTCACGCCAAACATGAATAGAATAAGCATTATCTTCCGCATCATAAGAATGAAAACAATGCTTATTATTTCTAACATTCTTCATATAATTACCCGTAGAATTGACAGCATTTGTAATTTCCGCAAATTTTCTGGGCTTGTCTTTAATAAAATCTGCGAATTCTTTTTTAAAACTCTCAACACCAGAATAAGTGTCTAGCTTAAAAGATTTTAATTTTTTCTCGTATTCTTCTTTTGTGTATGGTTTATTAAAAATATGATATTTTTGTTCCCTTAAATTTATACATCCAAGACAGCTTGTACATCCCCTACAATCAAGCAGAAAAAAACTATCTAGACAGTTGTAACAACCTTTTGACCAACGCAAAGAATGACAATCATAACAATCGTCGACTTCATAAGAAAGTTCAACTTGATTCGTAAAAGAACAATCTGTTAAATCTTTTGAAAGCTGTATCCAATAGCAGTTCGTGCAATTTTCATTGTTAGAAGATTCCATAATCATGTAACAATTTTTTGTATCAGCAGTATGGTTAAGATATTCAGAATTAACACTGTTCATATGGACGAGAGCAGGTTTTGGAACTTTCTGCCACAATTCATTGAACTGCTCAAAAAAAGATTTTTTAGGATTATATTCCAACGCATAATCTTTACCCTGCAAATCATCACTACGCCAACATTTGTGACACCATACGGGATAAGTCTTGTTGGCGCTAAACATAGAGATGGTGTTTTTTTTACAATTATCGCAGACACGTTTATATAGAAACCTTTCATTCCTAAAAATTAGCCGAAGCTGTGAACGGCACTCTGGACAAAGCTTTGGTGGAAGTACTCCCATCTTTTCATAAAATCCAAAGTCATTCGGCTCTATAGTAAAGTATTTTTTGCAGTTCTGACATATTTTATTTTCTACTATATACGCCATGGCTGATATATAATTTTATAATTTTTCTGGAATAATCAAAGCTACTGATTCCATCAAAGTTTTAGCTGAACTTCCCGGCATACGCAAAAACTCGCGAACTTTGAAAATATGCTCAAAAATTCTAGTGTCAAGGGGCATCCTTGACATCTTGCTATGTAAAACGGATTCTAGTGTGTTTAAGAGCTTTAGGGCTTTTGAACGATTAGATTCTATACTTATTTCTTCCTCACTTTCCTCTTCTTTCTTTGGTAATAATTCTTTTATAAAATCAATCCTTCTTTGCAAAGGCATATTTATAAATTTCTCCCCGACGTTTTCAGTCGGGGCCCCGACCTCTTCGAGCGTCGGGGCTGCCTTTATTAAATAAAATCTAGAAACTAAAGTTTTTAAAAGAGTATTAATATCTGGCACCACAAGAAAAAAATGCGTATTTTCTATCGGCTCTTCAAACATTTTCAATAAAACATTTTGCGCATCTAAAGAAAAACTATTTACACTAATCACAAATACTTTTTTAAAAGAAGAAAAAGCTTTGTTGGTAGACATTGAGCGTAAATCAAAAGCCTCATCAATTTTAAAATTATCTATCGAAATATGGCAAAAATCAGGATTGCCAGAAGTTTTTATATCTAAACTTTCACAAAATTCTAAAATCTCAGGCACAACTTTTTCCCTATCTCCTTCTATGAGGTATGCATGATGCAAATTATCTTTATTTAAATGCCTAGCTAAGTTCATAAAGTTATAAAGTTCTTAAGGTTGTAAAGTTTGAAAAATTAAATAGTTCTTAAGAAAAGCCTTGCGCAGGAGCTTAGAAAATAAATGAGGTAATCCGAATATTATTTTCTTGAGCGACGAGCAGTTCGCTGGCGAAGCTTCGCCAGATAGATTGCTTTTCGAGAGAAGCTATTTAGTTTTTCAAAGAACTACTTTTTGCTTAAAACTGTTTTTTTATACACGTCCAAATGATCGAGAGCTATACCTGTGCCTTTTACTACACAGAAAAGAGGATCCTCAGCCAAAGCAGCCTTTACTCCAGTCTTTCTATAAACCAAATCAGTGAAATTTCGAAGTTGAGAAGAACCTCCAGTCATGATTATTCCTTGATCAATAATATCTGAGGCTAATTCTGGCGGAGTTTCTTGCAATACATCTTTGATAGCTTGAATTATTTGTTTTAGTTCTCCATCTATCGCTTTGACTATTTCATTTGTTCCCACTCGCGCTGACCTAGGCAAGCCTTGAATAAAATCCCTACCTTTTATCGTCACACTGAGCTCTTCTTCTAAAAGCACCGCTGCACCGATTTTAATTTTTACTTCTTCGGCTGTCCTATCACCGATAGCTAAGTTAAAAGTTTTTTTAATATAATCAGCTATAGCGCCATCTATTTTATTTCCAGCGCACTTTACTGATTTAGAGGCCACAATTCCGCCAAGCGAAATGACTGCTACGTCTGTCGTGCCCCCACCTATGTCCACAACCATATGCCCTTTCGATTCATAAATTGGAATTCCCGCGCCGATGGCTGCTAAGATAGGCTCTTTGACTACATAAGCATTCTTTGCACCAGCGCGAATTGCAGCTTCTATGACTGCTCGCCTCTCTGTACTCGTGACTCCTGCAGGAACCGAAACCATCACATCCGGTTTGAAAAAATTAAATTTCCCCATCGCTTTATTTATAAAATAACGAAGCATTGCCTCAGTCACACGATAATCTGCTATGACTCCATCTTTCATCGGGCAATAAGTAATGATAGATTCTGGGGTCTTTCCAATCATATCTTTGGCTTCAAAACCAATAGCTAGAATTTTATTGTCTTGTTCAGAAACCGCTACAACAGAAGGCTCGTTTAGAATAATTCCTTTTCCAGGTAAAAAGACCAAAGTATTGGCTGTTCCTAAATCTATGCCTAGTTTTTTCGTAAAAATACCCATCCCGTTTAGAAGCAGGTCGCGGTCAACAAACCTCGACTTTGCTTAGTTATGTTATTAAATTTTTTATCTTTTATAAAC
This sequence comes from Candidatus Nomurabacteria bacterium RIFOXYD2_FULL_35_12, assembly GCA_001786365.1. Classification (GTDB taxonomy): domain Bacteria; phylum Patescibacteriota; class Minisyncoccia; order Phycocordibacterales; family UBA9973; genus UBA9973. The sequence continues at coordinate 56,841 of MFWK01000022.1, forward strand.
ATGATTCTTATATAAAACTGCGACCGTGGCTTCTAACGGGACCCATGAGCCTATGTTATCATATTTATGTTAAAATCAAAGAATGGATGACGAAGAAAAAAATGATATAGAAAACAATCTCAAAAACCCATTTATAGGATATTTGGCAAATTTAAAGAAACATAAACAAGCCATAAACCCTGTTCATGAAATTGTAAATTGCTATTATAAAATGAATGGCTGGGAAAAAATGCCAAAAGATTTTTATACCGGTAGATATGCTTATAATAAGCTCGCGAAAGAAGCAAAAATGCTCTACCAAGCTTGTAATGAAGTTTTAGATGATGCTATTTGGGCTTTAGACAAAATGAAATACCTCGCCGAGAAAGGCAAATTCGACTGGTCTATAATCACCTGTTTGAAACACAAATTAAAATAGTTTAAGAAACAATTACTGTAAATTCCCCTCTTTGCTTGTCAGGATTTTTATTGAAATATTCTAAAATTTCGTGTGGTAAACCAGTTTTAAATTCTTCATAGATTTTTGTCAATTCGCGAGCTACGCAGACTTTTTTATGAGGGCAAAATTCAACAAGCGATGCTAATGTTTTTAAAATTCTGTGAGGAGATTCATAAAATACCATCGTGCGTTCAGAAATTGCTATTTCTTTAAATAAAGTTTCTCTGCCTTTCTTGTGCGGAAGAAAACCAAGAAAAGTAAATTCATGAATAGGCATTCCTGATGCAGAAAGCGCGGCAATAACGGCTGAAGCTCCAGGGATTGGAATCACTTGAACTTCTTCATTGGTAAATTTTTCTTTTATTCTAGAAACGAGCATTGAGCCCGGGTCTGATATTGTGGGAGTGCCAGCATCAGAAACCAATGCAACATTTTTCCCGTCGTATAATAATTTAAAAATTTTATCTAATTTCTCATTCTTTCCGAGTTTATAATCAGCTCCAGCTACATCGTCAGACGGATAGCTCATCGTTTCTTTATTTATTTCATATTTATTTAAAATTTTCTTTGTCTCTCGCGTATCTTCACACAATATCAAATCCACGCTTTTAAGCGTCTCGATAGCTCGGAGTGTGATGTCTCCCATATTTCCTATCGGCGTCGCCACAACATAAAATTTAGACATAAATTTTATTTCCTATACTTTCTAGTTCTCCACTTGTCTGCAATCTTAACACGAGTGAGTGAACGTTCGAGTTCAGCTTCAAAATGCTCAAAGTCCACATGGTCTTTGTTTTCCATTTGTTTTTCCAATTCAATAGCACGAGCTTTTGCTTTTTCTATTTTTTCATCTGAAATTTCAGACACATGTTCGGCAAAGTCCGCCAAAATAGCGACTTCGGTAATTTTATTTTCACCTTGTTTTATTTCCATAAACCCTCCAGCAACTGCCATCGGAACATGTTCACCATTTACGACAGCCACAATATCTCCAGATGCAAGACCTGCAATGAGTGGAATATGTTCCGGCAAAATGGTTATCTCACCTTCCGTAGTAGGCAAAGTGACTTGATCTACCATTTCTTCCAGAACTAGTCTTTCTGGGGTGATTATTTTAAGTTTTAATTGTTTTGACATAAATTTTTGACTTTAAAATTTTTAAATAGTGCTTTTAAAAATCGTACGGAGGCCGACGGGCCGAAGTCTTAGCAAAAATTTAGTAAAATTTTATGCGGGTTTTTAAAAGTACCTATTTAAAAATTTTAAAGAGCTCCCTTCATATAAAACTCACCTTCTGCTTTTTCGTCGTGCTTTCCTTCTAAAATTTCCTTGAACGAACGGATTGTTTCAGTAAGCGGAACATACTGACCTTTTGTGCCAGTAAACTGTTCAGCCACAAACATTGGTTGAGAAAGGAATTTCTGTATTTTGCGAGCGCGGGCGACGAGCTCTTTGTCGGCTTCAGATAATTCTTCCATACCTAGGATGGCAATGATGTCTTGCAAATCCTTGTAACGCTGAAGGACACGTTGAACTTCGCGAGCAACATTGTAATGATCAGCTCCGACGATATTTGGGTCAAGAATCGTAGAAGAAGAGTCAAGAGGATCAACAGCCGGATAAATACCGATTTCAGTAAGCGAACGATTCAAAACCACAGTAGAGTCCAAGTGAGCGAAAGTAGTAGCTGGAGCTGGGTCAGTCAAGTCATCGGCTGGCACATAGACTGCCTGTACGGAAGTGACAGAACCTTTATCAGTAGAAGTGATACGTTCCTGCAAGATTCCCATTTCTGTACTGAGCGTAGGCTGATAACCCACAGCAGAAGGAATACGGCCGAGCAAAGCAGACACCTCGGAACCCGCTTGAGTGAAACGGAAAATGTTATCTATAAAGAAAAGCACATCCTTACCTTCTTGATCTCGGAAATATTCTGCCATTGTCAAACCGGAAAGAGCCACACGCATACGAGCGCCTGGCGGTTCGTTCATTTGCCCGAAGACCATGGCGACTTTTGGAAGAACACCTGAATCTTTCATTTCATGATAAAGGTCATTACCTTCACGAGTTCGCTCTCCAACTCCAGCAAAGACTGAATAGCCTCCATGATTTGATGCGATGTTGTGAATGAGCTCTTGGATAACGACAGTTTTACCGACACCGGCACCACCAAAAAGTCCGACTTTTCCTCCTTTCAATACCGGACAAATAAGGTCAATAACTTTAATACCAGTTTCAAGAATTTCCACTTTTGTTGCTTGAGCCACATATTCCGGAGCTTTGCGATGAATCGGTAATTTCTTTTCATTTCCTAATACCTTTCCATCATCGATAGCTTCACCTAAAACATTAAAAATTCTTCCAAGTGTAGCACTACCTACAGGCACAGAGATAGGAGCTCCGGTATTTACCACTTCCATTCCACGAGAAAGTCCATCTGTGGTATCCATAGCCACTGCTCGCACTATTCCACCACCGATATGTTGTTCTACTTCAAGGATGATTTTCTTTTTACCATTCATCACCTCTAGTGCTGTATAAACATCTGGCAAATCTTCTTTCTCATTACCAAAGTTTACGTCTACGACCGGCCCTATTATCTTTTTTATTATACCTGTTTTTTTCATAATAATTTTTCTTTTAACTTTATAAATATATAACTTTTAACTTACACTTGCCATACCCGCACTGATTTCTGATATTTCCCTAGTAATGTTTCCCTGCCTTGCTTTATTGAACACCAGGGTCAGATCATCTATCATTTCTCCTGAAGCATCAGAAGCATTTTTCATTGCGACCATTCGACTCGACTGTTCAGAAGCATTTGATTCGAGCAACATTTGATAAATCTGCATCCTTGTAATCTTCTCCGCGAGTGACCCTATCAATGTGTTCATGTCTCCTTCTATTAAATAACTTATACTTTTTTCTCTCCCGACGCTTTCGGTCGGGACTCCGACCTCTCCAGGCGTCGGAGCTAAATTGTTTATTAAATCTTGTAATTCTGTTTTAGATACAGGCAATATTTGTTTTATATTTGGCTTCTGATTTAAAGCGGAAATAAAATCAGTATAAGCTACTAAAACTTTATCGTAATGAAGAAGGATATATTCATCTATGGTAAATTTTGAAATTGGAACAACTTCTGTCAAAGAAATATTATTGCTCAAATCTGCAAAAGTGGCAACGACATTTACTCCGAGTCTGCGCATCGCCACATCTCCTTTTTTACCGACAGAAACAATATCTACCCCGTTAGAAGCAGGTCGCCCCGAGGTGACCGTAGCACTCTCGTGCTCGAGAGAGCGGCTTCTAACGGGGTCTAAATTTATGTTTTGACTTTTTAAAAATGAAATCGTTTTTTTAATAACTTGCGCATTATAAGATCCACACAAACCCCTGTTTGATGTAATGAGCACAAGCAACACATTTGCTTTTACCCCACCTTTCTTTTCTCTTTCAGTAAAAAGTGGATGGGAATTCTCCTCTATATTTTTAGCTATTGATGTAAGAACTTCCCACGAATATCCAGCATAAAGACGTGACGCCAAAGTAGAAGCCACCGCACGCTTCATCTTACTAGCAGCCACGAGCTCCATCGCTTTCGTGATTTTCTTTGTGTTCTTTACAGACTTTATGCGTCGTTTTATTTCTTTAGTTCCCGCCATTTGATATTTCTTTTGCCTGTCCCGTACGAAGCTTTGCTTTCGTTCGGGATACCGGCCATAATTATTTACTAAAACCCATCTTAAAATCACCAATTACTTTTTTTAATTCTACTTCGCCTTTATCTGTCCACATTTTGGACTCTTTGATTTCTTTGTAGAAAGTTTTTGCATGACGCTCACTGTATTCTATAAGTCCTTGCTCAAATTCTTTTATTTTATCAATAGAAACATCATCCATAAGCCCTTTTGTGAGAGCATAAAGTGTAACAATTTGATTTTCAATTTTCATCGGAGAATATTGAAGTTGTTTCAAAACTTCCACAGCTCTTTTACCCCTTTCAAGTTGTTTCTTTGTAGATTCATCAAGGTCGGAACCGAATTGAGCAAATGCTTCAAGTTCGCGGAATTGCGCAAGGTCAAGCTTTAATGTTCCAGCCACTTTTTTCATTCCTTTTATTTGCGCGCTAGAACCGACACGAGAAACAGAAAGACCGACGTTTACAGCCGGACGGATACCTTTATAGAAAAGATCTGTTTCCAAAAAGATTTGTCCATCGGTAATAGAAATAACGTTTGTCGGAATATAAGCAGACACGTCGCCAGCTTGCGTCTCCACTATCGGAAGCGCAGTGATAGAACCACCGCCATATTTTGCATTTCTTCGGCAAGCGCGTTCTAGTAAACGAGAGTGTAAATAGAAAACATCTCCTGGATACGCTTCACGTCCTGGTGGTCGGCGGAGAAGAAGAGAAATTTCACGATATGCCACAGCATGTTTAGAAAGATCATCATAAATAATTAAAACATCTTTTCCTTGATCCATAAAATATTCCGCAATAGAAACTCCGGCATAAGGAGCAATATATGACATTGAAGCAGCTTCTGATGCTCCAGCTGAAACTATAACTGTATAATCCATAGCACCACCGGCTTCCAACCTTGCTCCTAATTTTCGAAGCTTGGAATCCTTTTGACCAATAGAAACATAAACGCAAATCATATTTTGACCCTTTTGATTTAAAATTGCATCGATAGCGATAGCTGTCTTTCCTGTTTGTCTATCACCAATGATGAGCTCACGTTGACCACGGCCGATTGGAATAATGGCATCGATAACTTTGATACCGGTAGCAACCGCTTGGTCCACACTTTGTCTAGTGACAACTCCTGGAGCCACCTTTTCAATTGGATATGTTTTTGAGGCTTTGATTGCTCCTTTTCCATCAATCGGCGCACCAATAGCATTTACCACTCTGCCTAAAATACTGTCTCCTACTGGTATTTCCAAAATTTTTCCGGTTGCTTTTACTTCATCTCCTTCTTTAATTTTTGAAAAGTCTCCTAGAATAATTACTCCGACTGCATCTTCTTCCAAATTGAGCGCCACACCGACTTCACCATTTGGAAAAGTCACCATTTCGGATGATTTGATATCGGAAAGTCCAGAAACCTTCGCAATACCATCAAAAACCTCTATTACTTGACCTACCTTTTCAACTTTTAATTGAAGTGAAAAATTATCTATCTCCTTTTTTAAATTTTCTACTATTGTGTTGCTGTTCATACTTTTATTAAATATTCTTGTAATTTTTCAATTTTATTTTTAATCGATAGGTCAATAACTTCATCATTCACTTCTATTTTTAATCCACCTAATAATTTTTTATCTATATATTCCTTGAGAACAACTTCTTTTACTAAATAACGTTTCTTTAAAGTTTGTTCTAGATGTGTTTTAACCTGATGACTGAGTGCTTCCACACTTGATATCTTCACTTCTAATCTCCCATCTGCATTGTTTATTATTTTTTTTAATCTAGAAAGTATATCAGGAGCTTTAGAAAGTAAACGTCTACGAAATAAAAATTTAACAACTTTTTCAGATATATTTTTTTGCTCAGAACTACTCTTATCTTTAAACATAAGGTAGATTGCGCGAGCTATGTCATTGTTTGATGTTGTTGTCATTATAAATTATTCAAGTCTTTTTTACTCCCAAGTATCTTTTCTGTAGCTTTCATCGCAATATCAACAATTTCTTTTCTTGCTGATTCGACTATGGCTTTTTTATCAATCTCCATTTGTATAATTCTTTTCTTATTCCATTCATCATTGTCTTTCTTTATCCTCTCGAGATTTTCTATTTTTAATTTTTCCAAGTCTTTTTGAAGTTCTTTTTGAGCATCTGCAGAAATTTTTCTAAGTTTAATTGTATTTTCCTTATATTCTTCGCCAGCTTTCTCTAATAATCCGTTGGCTTTTTTTGAATCAATTAAACCTTTCTTTATCTTTTCTGTACGCTCGGCCATCAACTTGCCTAGTGGCTTTAAAGCAAACATATACAAAACAACAAAGACAATAATAAAATTTATCGCTTGAGCGATGATAATTTTCCAGTCTATGTGAAATGTAGAAATAATTGAATCCATTGTTTTTATTTAAAAAAATTAAAATAGTTCTTTTTAAAAGCCTTGCGCAGGAGCTTAGAAAATAAAAATGGTATTCCATTTATTATTTTCTTGAGCGACGAGCAGTTCGCTGGCAAAGCTTTGCCAGATAGATTGCTTTTTAAAAGAAGCTATTTTAAATTTTCAAATTACTTAATTGAAAATGCGATAACCAAAGCGTAAATAGCGATAGCTTCTGCGAATGCGCAGGCTAGAAGCATTGGCACCAAAATTTTATTTGTTGCTTCTGGATTGCGACCGATAGCTTCCATGGCTTTTGCACCAATCAAACCGATACCAATACCAGGACCAATAGCACCTACACCTATAGCGATAGCTTTTGCAAGAGTACTCAAATCTAATTCCATATATTTTTCTTTTTTTAATCCCGACGCTTTATGGTCGGGACTCCGACTTTACGTCGGGGTTAATAATAATAATTTCGACTAATAATTTATAATAATCACACTGATACTACCACATTTTCTTCATGCTTTTCATGCTCATCATGTGCATCATGATCCGTGGCTGAAATTGTAAAATAAACAACCAAAAGCATTGAAAATATGAGAGCTTGAATGACTCCAACCAATATTTCTAAAAATACGAATGGAATAGGTAAAATATAAGCAAAAATGGCTGCCATTGACGCCAAAAGGACTTCTCCGGCAAAAACGTTACCAAAAAGTCGGAACGACAATGATGCTATTTTTGCAAACTCACCGACAAGCTCGAGTAGACCGACAAAGAACGTGATTGGGGCGACAATAATTATCGTTTTGTCTTTTTTTATCTTCGTAAATATCTGCCCCAGCGCTTTTAGATTAACATACTTGTTAAAAATTTTCCATATACCGATTGAAAAAATACCGAACAAATTTGCTCCAATAACAGCCATGATGGCGAGAGCAATAGTGGTGTTCACATCGGCTGTGCCACCACGAAGAAATGGGATAAAAGCTAAACCGTGTTCACCTTTTTCTAAAAGTCCTAAACCACCGATCGGTAAAAGCCCTAGCCAATTGTTTATAAGAATAAAAAAGAAAACGGAAATAGCTATTGGAAAAACGATAACTGAGAGTGACCTATTGTTTGTCACTTGATCACATAGATCAAGCGCGCCTTCTACAACAATTTCAAAAACATTTTGTAAAACATTTGGAACTTCTTTTAATTTTTTTCGTAAAATTACAGCAAGAATTATTATTATCAAAACTGCTAACCAGCTCGTGACGAGAGCATTTGTAAAAGTAAAATTATTTGTATGAAAAACAGGTTCTGCAAAAAGAGTAGTCTCGTAACTAATTTCCCCTCCTGTTTCTGTATTTACGTTTATTTCTTTTGCTTCTATCATTTTTATTTCTTGTCTTTTTTATCTTCTATTTCTAAAGTTTTCATATATTTAAATACTACTCGCACTATGCCATATGAAGAGATTATGAATCCTAAACCAGTGCATCCTAAAAATATCCAAGGGTCTGTGCCGTAATGACTGTCTAATGCTTTACCTATTATGAGCGCCAAAACTATAGGCACTACAACCCAAGTCGAAACCCTGCTGAATACATCAAAAGCAGGCTTCCAATCTATTTTTTTATTACTTTCATTAGTCACAAAAAACAAAGCCCTTACGGCTTTACCCTAGTATAAGATAAAAATATATTGGATGCAAATGTAAAGTTATTTACCCTCTTCTGGTGGAAAATCTTCTTGGTATCTTTTCAATGCTTCTTTTAATGCTGCTTCTGTATCTCCAAATAAATCTTCTTCCTTAGGAATTTCATCCTGAGGCTTTTTTTCTCCCATATTTTGTGGTGCACCTTCGTTCATAAAATTTCTATTTTTTATCTACAAAACGTCCGCCATTAATTTTTTTGCACTTATCCCAATCATAAATTCTTCCATTTAAAGCAATAAAAATACCTTTATCTAAAACATTAAGAGCGCCAATAGCTACACCGATATTAAACTCAGCATCCGATTCTCGAAACCTCCACGGCTGAGAAGCACCAGTCAAAATTATTACTTTATCTTTTATATCACTCAAAACTTTCGCTGTTTCAACCATTGTATCCGTTCCGTGAGTAATCAAAATTTTATTTTCTTTAGTTTTCAAACATGCTTTTTTAATTGTTTGTCTATCTCCTTCATTCATATAAAGACTGCTTTTCATTTTAAGACTGTCTTTAGCAAAAAGAGGTTCTATTTTATAGCCAAAATTTAGCTTGACTTTATCACGATATATTTCATTGATAGCAGGCTCTCCAAAAGAAAAGTTATAGATTCCTTTAGTTTCTAGATAAATTTTATCTATCGTTCCGCCACAGGTAAAAACTTTTATTTTCATAATATCTATTTATACCAGACATAGCTCATAAAATCAATGTGAGTGTGGAAGGAATCGGACCTTCGACCTCTGTCTTATCAGGACAGCGTTCTACCACTGAACTACACACTCAAAAACTGTTTAAAAAACTATAACAGAAAATATTGAGTAAAGCAAAATTCCCCTCACCCCTTGCTTTCCCCTCTCCATTTTAAAAATAAATGGAGAGGGGTTGGGGAGAGGAAAGAGATTAAACAAAAAACCACCCAAGGTGGTTTTTTGTTTAATCTGAAATCTAAATTTAAATTAGTATTCTCGGCGTCCGCCTCCTCCCCCATAACCTCCTCGGTCATTGCCTCCACTTCGTGGTGGGCGAGCTTCCATTGGGCGAGCTTCGTTGACAGTAAGTTTGCGTCCTTCGAATTCTTGATCGTTGAACATCGAGATAGCTTTTGCAGCTTCATCTTGAGATGACATTTCTACGAATCCAAAACCTTTTGAACGACCAGACATCTTGTCCATGATAATAACAGCGGAAACAACGTTTCCAGCCTGTGCGAAGAGCTCTTTTAGGGCACCTTCGACTGTGCTGTAAGGGAGTCCCCCTACATATAGCTTTGTAGCCATTTTCTTTACTTCTCCCGTTTTTAAAAATCGGGCAAAAACTACTTAATAAAACGTAGAAACTCTTTTCGCTAAGTGAGAAACTACGATGAAAAGCATAACATATTTAAAATGAAAAGTAAATAAAGAGAATCTTTACTCCTCCGTTTCATTTCCCACTGCACCTGTTTCAATATCAGCAATTATTTCCCCTATTCCGCCTTCCATTATTTTCGGCAAATTGTGCCAAGATTTCTTTATACGATGATCCGTCACGCGGTCTTGAGGGAAATTATAAGTGCGGATTTTTTCTGATCTATCTGCTGTACCTATTTGCTCTTTGCGTTCTCCGGCATATTTTTTTGCTTCTTTTTCTTCTTCTAATTGCTGAAGTTTAGCAGTCAAAATAGCCATCGCTTTTTCTCTGTTTGCGAGCTGACTGCGTTCATTTGTAGAACGGACATCAAGTCCGGTAGGCTTGTGAATGATACGTACAGCCGTTTCAACCTTGTTCACATTTTGTCCTCCTTTTCCACCAGAACGAGAATATTCCAACTCAAACTCCGAAGGATCAATTTTTACTGTTACTTTTTTCCTTATCGGCAATACTGCCACAGATGCAGTGGAAGTATGAATCCTGCCGTTTTTTTCTGTCGCAGGCATTCTCTGCACCCTGTGCACACCCGTCTCATATCGCATTTTACTGTAAACATCTTTACCTTTTATTTCAAAACTCGCTTCTTTATAACCATTCAAATCACTCTTTGATTCATAATTTACTTTCCAGCTCCAGCCTTGTGCTTCTGAAAACTTCTCATACATATGGGCGAGTTCCCAAGCAAAAAGAGATGCTTCGTCTCCACCGGCACCAGCTCGCACTTCTAAAACTATTTCATTCGTCATCTCTTCCTCTTCTTTGTCTTTGTCAAAAATTTCTTGTACTTGTTTTTCTATTCTTTCTCTTTCTTCTTGAATAAATTTTAATTCCTTTACTGCCATTTCATGCAAACTATCATCGCTCGCGAGCATTTCTCGCACTTCCGCTTCTTCTCGGACAAGTTTTTCCAACATGTCAGCTAAATAGCTTGTATTATGATTTCTTTTAAGTTCTTCTAAATCCATATAATTATATTATACAAAAATAAATCGTTGAGTCGTAACTCTTTGCAGGGGTTTCGAGGCTGACGAGCCGAGAATTTCAGGATTTTTTAAGCTTCAAAAAATCCGTACCGAAAAAGAGTTATGACGAGAAAGATTTTATTTCTTTGCTTTAGCAGTTACGGTTGCAGCACGTCGCTTGTTGAATCTCTCTACGCGTCCAGCAGTGTCCATAATTTTTTCATTACCAGTATAAAAAGGATGGCAATTACTGCAGATTTCCATAGCAATTTCAGGCATTGTGGAACCAACTTCAAAAACCGCCCCGCAAGCGCAAGTGGCTTTTGTCTTTATATCGTATTTTGGATGTATCTCTTTTTTCATTGCTCAAAAAGATTATCACGAATTCTATTTTAAAGCAAATCTATATCAGCTTGAATTTTTAATTTCAATTTTTGAACGCTTCGGCTATAAGAACAAGAAGTTCCCGTGCCTTTTTTTACTGTTTCATATTTTTTTGTTTTTGTATTATATATTTGGTTAAGACCTGTTCCATAGTAACTGCAAGCTGCTTTGTTTTGCTTACTAGTGCTCGTGCCCACTGCTCCAAGATCTGATAAAAACATTCCTGAAGCCATAAATGCATCTCTCGGAGCCCACGGATTGGCAACAGAACCCAAAACATCTTTCAGACGACTAGCAAAAATCTTCCAAGTAGAAGGAATAAATTGTGCCGGCCCCATAGCCCCGCCATAGCCTTTTATATTTGCCACCGGACAAGAAACAGCAGTTTTATAAGCATTAAATCCCAGCTCCACAGTCATACTCAAAAATACCGGAACATCACGCGTAGGATTCATCACATTTGCAAAAACTTTTCCAGTATTTTTACCGACGCCAGCCCCTGTATCAGGATTCGTCAGATAACACTGCCCGACATTTGCGCCAAGGCTGGACTCTTGAGTTAAAATCGCCAACAAAAATGCCGGATCAACTCCTAATTTACTTTTTACTTCATTTGCATATTGCAACGCTGTTCCGAAATCAATTTTTTGCGAAATACCGGCAAGACTAAAAAGAGCACTGCGAATTTTATTTGCTTGAACTTTTTTTGCATCTGCTAATTTTTGATATTCTGCCTCTTTATTTTTTGAAATAGATAAAAGTTGTTTTTTCTCTGCTTCGGATTTCGCCACAGTTTTCTGAGCACTTTCTAACTCAGCTTTTGCATCAAGTTCGGCACTTTGTTTATTTTCTAAATCTTTTTTTGCAACTTCAGTTTGTGTTTTGGCTCCATTGACTATATCAATCGAAGATTTTACAGCTTGCTTTATCGAAGTGTAAGATTCTAAATCACTATAAAAATCTGAAACGCTTTTATTTGAAAGAATTAAACTGACTAAATTCCCATCATCAAATTCATTTGTATTTCTGAGCAATTGAGCTAAAGATTCATGTTCACGCTCTATCTTGTCGGAAAGTGATTTGATGGTATTAACTTTTTCAGTAATATTTACTTTTAATTGAGCTATTGTGAGAGCTCTGGCTTTTATTTTTGCTTTTAATGTATTTATCTTGCTAGTTAGATAATCCACATCCCCTTTCAAAGTTCCAGAAGTTTTTTGTTGCTCTTTTTGTTGTTCCAATAAAGCTGAAAGCTGAGCTTCTATCTGAGAAAGTTCATTTTGGCAATAATCTTTATCGGACTGAGCGGAAGATACTGTAAGCGTCAAACAATCAAAAACAGCATATGTTTTATGCCCTGAAAGACTAAAAAATAAAGATATTATAAAAATAAAAGCTATGACTGCGTTTCTCGTCATAGCTTTTATTATACCATAATTTTATAAAATTTTTACTTCTTTTCTGCCTTCTTTTCCCCGCCTGCAACGCTATGCGCAGCATTGCGGGCAGGTTCTTTAGCTGGTGTGGTGGTGGCTGGTTCTGCTCCAGGCACTCCTTCTTCTTCTTTCTTGCCTTTCTTCTCTACTTCAATAGCGGACAAATCAGGAGCAACTACGACTTCTTCTTTTTCTTCAACTTGAGCAACGACAGAAGCTACGACATCGCCTGTATTTGTGATGACGACGACTCCGGATGGCAATTTTATATCAGAAACGAAAACGTTATTATCCAAGGTTTCAAGTTTTGAAATATCTACAACTAAATTGTGCGGTAAATCTGCAGGCAAAGCTTCGATTTCTATTTCATGAAGAACTTTCACAAGATTTCCAATACCACTCTTTACCGCATTTGAAATACCTTCGAATACAAGAGGAACCTTGACTCGAATTTTCTTTTTCATATCAATAACCAAAAAATCCACATGGATTGGCTCATCGGTGACTGGGTCTACTTGCACTTCATGAATAAGAGCATTCACATCGCCAGCAGGAGTAGAAATCTTGATAGCAGAAGACTCTCCGGCATCTCGCCAGATTTTCTTGAATTCAACGATAGAAAGTGTTACAGATGTGGTCTTTTCCCCTGCTCCGTAAAAAACAGCTGGGATTTTCCCAGACTTTCTCAAAACACCCAATTTTGTATCTAAATCTCTTTTATCAGCTTTAATTACAAACATATAACTTAATACAATATTATCTCCTCGACTCGGAAATGGAAAAAGAAAGATATTTTCCATTTCCCTCGCCTTACGTCGCTAATAAAGATAGTATATATAAAAATACTAAAAAAGCAAATATAAATTCAACTATTTATATTTCCCAATAGATGCCAGGCTATTATTTTGAGCAGATTGCAAGAGAAGCTCTTGCGCACCTGATACATCATTTGGATTCTTTGCCCAAGATTTAAAAGCAGGATTTTGAATCGCTCGGCCATAAGAAAATGAAAGTGGCCAAGGAAGAAAATTATTCTTATGCATTGCATTCAAATTCATTGTCGCCTCGAGATCGAACTGCCCACCGGAGAGAAAAACAATTCCACCGATATCCTCCGGCACATGTTCCTTTAAACATCTCAAAGTTATTTCGGCTACTTTTTCCGGAGAAGATTTTTCTTTTGATTCTTTTCCAGAAATAACCATGCTGGTTTTCAAAATCATCCCCGGTAAGAAAACATTCGCATCTTTAAGCTTGGCAAAAACCATTTCCAGATTGCGAGCAGTCACTTGATAGCATTTTTCTAAAGTATGATTTCCATCTATTAAAATTTCTGGTTCAACGATTGGTACAATGTCATTTTCTTGGCACAATATCGCATATTTTGCGAAAATTTCCGCATTTACTTTCATACAATCAAAGCTAGGAATATGCACACCTATAGTATAAACTGCGCGCCATTTTGCAAAAGTCGCGCCGAGTTTCTTATACTCTTTTAACCTCTCACTTAAACCTTCTAAGCCTTTAGTTATTTTTTCTCCATCATGATTCGAAAAATCTGTAGTGCCAGCATCAACTTTTATTCCAATTTCTATTCCTTTTGAATTTAAAATTGAAACAAAACTTTTCCCATCAACGGTTTTTTGTTTTATTGTTTCATCAAAAAGGATATAACCGGAAATATACTTTTCTATCTTTGGCGCGGTAATAAGAAGTTCACGATACTCTCTGCGTTTTTCCTCTGTATTTGGGACACCAAGCTTTAGAAAACGTCCAGCACTCGTATTTAAACTCTCATCAATGGCAAGTATCCCTTTTGGTATCTTCATCAAACGAGCAACTGTTTTGGTGAGAATTTTTTTATTCATCCCGTTAGAAATAGGAAATGCTTTGCATTTCCATTGTTATATTACTTTTAATAAAAATTTTAACCATATGATTTCTAACGGGATTCATTAATTATTTAAGTAAATCTATTAAGACCTGTTTTGTCACAGCCGGATTTGCAGAACCTTTTGTTTCTTTCATTATCTGACCGACGAGAGACATGAGTGCCTGTTCTTTACCACCCTTGTAGTCAGCAACAACTTTCGGACTAGCGTCAATAATCTTTTTTGCAATTTCTTTCAACGCTCCAGTATCGCTACTCTGAAGAAGGTTTTTCTCTGTCGCGATTTTCATCGGTGATTCATCTTTGCTATTAGTTTTTTTTGCAATCATCGCTAAAATATCTTTTGCCACGCGAGAAGAAATTTTATTTTCTGAAACAAGATTTATTAATTCTGCAAAATTTCCAACAGACGGCAGTTTTACCTCGCTTTTTGCTCTGAGTCCTATAAAATCTGTCGTAACATAATTAGACGCTATCTTTATTTGATCCTTATTTTTCAAAATTTTAGCCACTTCTTCAAACCAAGCTCCCAAACTAGGCTCATTTATATAGCTTTCTATGTCTTCATCTTTTATTCCAAAATCTTTCTTGTATCTTGCACGTTTTGCCTGTGGAAGTTCTGGTAATTCTTTTTCAATTTTTTCTAAGTCAAATGCTTCGTGTAATTTCATCTTTGGCAAATCGGGTTCTGGAAAATATCTATAGTCTGCGCTTCCCTCTTTTTTTCTCTGAGAAAAAGTTTTTTGTTTACCATCATCCCAACCTCGAGTTTCCTGCACTATTTCTGAGCCTTTGCCTTCTTCTACTAATTTTATCATCCGATCGACTTCGTATTTTATAGCTCGTTCAACGCTTCGGAAAGAATTTAAATTCTTTACTTCTACTTTTGTGCCTAATTTTTTTAGATCCGTAGAAACAGAAATGTTTGCTTCCACGCGCATTTCACCTTTCTCCATATTCGCTTCGGAAACTCCAAGATACCAAAGTATAAGCTGGAGTTCTTTGGCAAATTTTGTCGAGCCTTTTGCCGCTTCTTCATCACTTTGAAAAGTTGTCGCTTCTGTCACAAGCTCCATCAAAGGTATACCTGCTCTGTTAAAGTCTACTAAACTATATCCGCCACGGTCACCTGCCCCGTACCGAGCTTGCTCTGGTTCGGGGTGCTTGTTGTTTGCTGTGTCTTCTTCCAAATGCACGCGAGTTATGTCAAAATCTGCCAAATGTCCACCAGAAACTATTGGAAATTTATATTGAGAAATCTGATAACCTTTTGGAATATCCGGATAAAAATAATTCTTACGATCAAATTCCGTAAAGTCCGCAATTTTTCCATCTACCGCCAAGCCGACTTTTATAACATTTTCTATCGCTTTTTTATTTATAACTGGCAAAGCTCCCGGATGCGCCATGCAAACTGGGCAGACATTTACGTTTGGCTTTTCTTCATCTGGGTCATTCTTGCAACCACAAAACATTTTTGTATTTGTCGAAAGTTCCGCATGTATTTCTAAACCAATTGTCGGGTAATACTTTTTTTCCATTATTAAAATAATAGCATATTTATAAAATATAATGAATTCCACAAATATAGATTGTTAATTTATCTACCATCTAGAACATATGTAAAAGTTAGTAGAAATAATATAACTTAACTTTTTGATTTCAAAGTTCCATTTTTTGTAACTTCCAAGATTTCCACATAATCTAAAATGCCTAGCTTGCTTAAATCAGTAATAAATCTTTCAGGTAGCTCTACCTTGCCCACCCAAACACTCTTGTGAACTAAATTAAAATCAAGCATTTGCAACATACCTCTTAAAATATTTCTCTCTCTATTGAAAGAAACTGGGATATCATAACTAATTACCACAACCTTATTTCCTAATTTTGATTTATATAAATCCTTATTTAAGGAAAAAGAATTTTGAAAATTATTTAATTTATGTTTTCCTTTTTCGCTCAAATAAATTTGATTTAAGTCATTTTTAAAAATCAACCCTTCACTTTTTAATTTGGACAAATATTTTTTTAACTTATCCATTTTCTGTTTGTCTAATTGTAAATTTATTCTTTTGTTTTGTATTTTTGAAAACTCGTATCTTATTTTATTACTCGTTGCGCCATATCCTGCTTGTAAAAAAGAATTTGCAAAATCAACATAATCAATCACTTCATCACCCAATAAATTAAAAATTTTATAAATAATTTCTCCTTTCATGCCATATATTATACATCATAATTAATATTCTACTAATTTAGACATATGTAAAAGATAGTAGAAAATATTTAATTTATTTTTTAAAAAATTTAATTACATAAAAAGAAAATCGCCCCGGCTGGAGTGTCGGGGCGACAATCTCCTCGCGCAGGGCGAGATACAACATGATTCATGACTGAACATACAGAGCTCCTTTCTCAAGGAGACCAGGAAGCTCTTTTTTACAGCAGTAGCATCTGAAAGATGAGCCAGCTCGAATAGTGTTGAGATTTCCACATTCCGAACAAGCTTCGCACTCCTCCAGGAAAAGGATTGGGTATGTTTGCCAAGCGTTCAAGAACACCCCAACAAGTGCACGGTCTATGATGAAATAAAGTGACGCTTCAGGTATGAAGCCTTCCCTGTCCACTTCCTTCATCATTCGATCCCAAGCTACCTTGATACTTTCCTGCGCTAATCCCCACTCTCGCAAAAAGTATAACAGACTCATTGCGTGATATGACATAGGATACGACATAAAGTTTGCTCCTTCCGTATTTTGATTTAACTTGTGAACACCTAAACTAAAAAAGATTATATCACAAATATAAGAGGTTGTCTATAAAAATATGGGGAAAATTTACGCTTTCTTTAGAATCTTTACTAACGAGTCACTGAATTTTTTTACCATTTTGTCATCAAACAGAGAAAGAATAAAAACGTTCTTGCTGATTTTTTTGAAATCTGCTACTTTTTTAGCGATAATTTTAGCATCATTAACAAAATCAGATTTAGTTAAAATAATTATTTCTTCTTTTACAGACAAACCTTCATTACCCAAGCCCAAAGTCTTGTCGTATTTTTCCAATTCTTTCCGTATTTCTTTATAACTTTTCATCATACCAGTAGAACCTTTAGAAAGATTTTCAAAAGAAATGAGGTGCGCAATCATTTTCGTTCGTTTAATATGACGCAAGAATTTCACACCGAGGCCCTTGCCTTCTGAAGCCCCTTCAATGAGCCCAGGAATGTCCGCAATGATGTAACCATGAAAATCCCCCAAGTTTGGATCGAGCGTAGTAAAAGGATAATCTCCAACTTTTGCATCTGCATTTGTCAGTGCATTTAATAAAGAAGATTTACCCGCATTTGGAAGTCCAATAAAACCAATATCAGCAAAAAGCTCCAGCTCTATTTTAAAATCTCCTTTTTCACCAGGCCCACCGACATTTGATTCTTGTGGAGTCGTATTTACGGAACTTTTAAAATGTTCATTTCCAAAACCACCGAAACCACCCCTCAAGAGAAGAATCTTTTCTCCTTCTTTCATTAATTGCCATTTTTCATCAGTTGCAAGATTTGTAATAATAGAGCCAACAGGTAATTCTAAAATAAAATCTTGCCCATTTGCTCCATGCAAGCTCTTGCTTCCGCCGTCTTCCCCTCTGCCAGCAATAAAACTTTTCTTGGCTTTATATTTTAAAAGTATGTGCACGTCGCGGACAGCTTGCACATAAAAATTCCCGCCTCGTCCGGCATCTCCTCCGGCCGGGCCACCTTTTGGCTCAAATTTCTGCCTGTGCCACCTGACAACACCGTTTCCACCGGCTCCAGCTTCTGCATATATTTTAATTTCATCAATGAATGCCATATGAAAAGTATAAAAATGAAAAATTAAGGAGCCGTGGGTTCCCTGTCCTTATGACCTCGAGGGCGAAGGTGGGAGAATTTTTTATTTTTACATTTTTCATATTAACCTAATAATGCCAATTCTGCTAATTTAATTGCCCCTTCTTTTGATTTTGCGACTGCAAGAAAAAGCGCCCGATGACAGAATACCGCATCCTTTACTCCTGTTATTTTTTGCAAATCTTCATATGAATATCCACCCCAAGAAACAGGAAAGTCCTTCCTATTTCCAAAACTACTTTTGCTTTTCCTCATAGATACAACAGACCAATCATCTTTATCACCATAAACTACAAAAAGGGGTTCTTCAAAGTCTTGCAACGCATCCCAAATCTCAAATCTAGAAACCTTTGGCTTGTCTATAACGATAAGCCTCTTGTCTTCCGACTTTTTATAATAACCTTTAATAATTTTTGTGATTTCTATTTGATCACTTGCTCTTTTAATTTCTCTCTTTAAAATTTCTTTCGCCCACACCAACACTTTCAAAAACTGCTTGTCTTTCTCTACATCCTCTAATGCAGTCGGAGAAAAAATAGAAAAAACATCCTGTAAAGTATATGGGAAAATATTCGAAAAATTACTCTTATACAAATCGATTCCGTTATCATTTGCATCCACCGGCATCACTAGTTTACGTTCAATCACATCTGCGACTTCTTTACTACCGGAGATTTCTTTGCCAAATTTTTTCCAAATAAGACCAAAAGACGAATAAGGTATACCCTCCCTTTCACCTGCTCCGCCCTTCTGATGATGATCAAATCTATTTAGATCTTCACTATATATTCTTCCCACATCAAAGACATAATCTCCACTTTTTTTAATCTCAATATCTCTCGTGCGAATTATTTTAAAATTCTCACCTCGATTCTCAAGCATGATTAAAAGCGTCGCAGCCGCAAAAATATCATCGGGGTGAAACGAACCATCATGTGTTACTAATTTTGTCAGTTTTTTCATCCAAGTGCAAAAATTTAAAATAATGAATCTACGACTTCTTTGACCAAAGTGCCATCCGCTTTACCTTTTAATTCTTTCATAACAGCAGACATCAACATACCCTTTTTTGTGGCATCAGTAATTGCAAGCTCGGCCTTTTTTGCTTTGGCGACCTTTTCAATATCTCCTTTGCTCATCATTTTCGGAAGATAAGTTTCTAGAATGGAAAGTTCTGCTTGTTCTTCTTTTACCAAGTCTTCTCTATTTCCTTTTTTGAACTGTTCAATAGAATCCTTGCGTTGCTTGGCGAGCCTATTTATCACAGCTAAAGCTTCTTCATCTTTGAGCATTTCTTGAGGCTTTTTATTTTTTGCTACAAGCTCATTTGTAAAAGCTGCAGACATAGCCCGAAATGCTTTCAGCTTTAATGCATCGTGTGCCATCATCGCTTCTTTTATTCCATTTTTTATTTGTTCGTGTAACATAAATTTATATAGGAATATCTATTTTTATAAAGCAATCTATCTGGGCAAGCTTGCCCAGCGAACTGCTCGTCGCTCAAGAAAATAATAAATAGAATACTATTTTTATTTTCTAAGCTCCTGCGCAAGGCTTTCTAAAAACAATATTCCTATATAAATTATAACAGAATTGTGTTAAAATAGCACTATGTCTAAATTAATATTTTTTGATACAGAAACCACCGGTAATACAGACAAAGATTTTCTTTGTCAGATTGCTTACAAAACAGATAAAGAAACTTTTACAGGCTTATATAAACCAGAAATCAAAATCCCTCCGGAAGCTTCTGCTGTGCATCACCTAACGAATAAAATGCTTACTGATAAACCCTCTTTTAAAGATTCCGGTGATCAGCAAAAAATCAAAAAACTTTTTGAAGATAAAGATTCAGTAGTTGTAGCTCACAACGCACCTTTTGACTTGATAATGATAAAAAAAGAAGGCATTGAGCCTAAAAAATTCATCTGCACCCTACGAGTCGCCAGACATTTAGATAAAGAAGAAAAAATAGAAAGATATAATTTACAATATTTGCGTTACTTGCTCGAAATAGAAGTAGATGCCACAGCTCACGACGCACTCGGTGACGTGCTCGTATTGGAACAACTTTTTGAAAGGCTATATAAAAAAGTGAAAGAAGAAATAGCCCCGACGTCTAAAGGAGTCGGGGTCACGACCGAAAACGTCGTGAATAAAATGATAGAAATTTCCTCGCACCCCTCCCTTTTGCGTTCTTTTGGTTTTGGTAAACATAACGGTAAAAGAATAGAAGAAGTGGCAAAAATGGATAGAGGTTATCTGGAGTGGCTCCTAGCCCAAAAACTCGCGGGAGACCAAATGGACGAGGATTGGATTTATACCTTGAAGCATTACTTAGATAAATAAACCTACTTGGATAATTATAAAACGTGTGTTAGCATCTTAGGAGAAATGTTAGCGCGTTAGCGAAAAAAAAAGGAACAATGCAAAGCAAATGCAAAAAACACCCTAATTACACGCCGGTTCCCAGGTTTCATCCACAACGGACAGAACCTCGAAACAAATGCCCTACTTGTTGGGACATATGGGAACATCGGTTTGATTTTCTAATCAAACGAAGGAGGAATCATATTGACGTTCCCAGATAGACAAATTATGCGCATCGCCGCCGTGAGAGCCGAGCTTTCACAGGCGGCTTCTCATTTCTACTCGATTATTTGGGGAAATAATATATAATATAAGTTATGAAGGAAAGTCCAAACCATTTTAATCCTATTAAAAAACTCGGTAATGTGAACCAAATAAGTCTTGGAGCTGATTCAAGAGTTTTTCGTGTTGTAAATCCTAAAGAAGATGTTGATATCGTCGCAAAAGAATATAGTGAGATAAAAATTAAACCAGAGGTTGTAAAAGAAATTATAGAACAATACTATGCCGACACAGAAAGAGCTAAAAAAATAACTAATGAACAACCAAACCCCCTAAATCAAAGGGTTAAGATAGAAGATAAAATATACTCTTTGGAATATAGGATAACTTCTCAGGGTACAATTATTTTAAACATTCCAATGGTATCTAATCAATCAACTAGAATGTGGGAAATAATGCATGGAATTCCTAAAAAGAAAAAACACCAAGAAAAAATAGAAAATAAAACATCTTTAGGACAAGAATTTATTGATGGATATGACCTTAATCTCTTAATGAACTATGAAGGAGAATTTCAATCATTACCTAAAGGAATTACTGATGCACAAGAACCTTTTCTAGAACGTAAAGAACTTGGAAAAGTGTTATGTAGTATGATTGAAGAATTTTTTAGTTATTTATCAAAAATACTCAACATAAATCTTTCTTTTGATTCTATTAATATAAAACCTTTCTTAGATAAAAGAAATGGAAAAATAACCTTAATTATAACAGACTTAGCTTCTAGTTTAGAGGATTATTATAAAAATAGTCCAAAATTTAAAAAACCTAAAGAAAAATAATGTTAATATAAATATATGGAAAATGTAATTTGGATAATATTAGGAATAGTCGTAGGAGGCGCAGTAGCCTACTCTATTTTAAATAAAAAAAAGGAAGAGAAAAAAGACGACATTGGGCTCAACCTTATTCTCACGCAAATAAACGAACTCTCACGAACAGTAGACAGCAAAATCGGCGAAAGTCATAAACAAGTAAACGAAAGCTTGAAATTTCATTCAAGTGAATCAAACAAAATTATTCGAGACGTGACGGAGCGACTGACTAGACTGGATGAGACGAATAAACAAGTCATTTCTTTTGCCGACCAATTGCAAAGCTTGGAAAATATCTTAAAAAATCCAAAACAACGTGGAATCTTGGGTGAATATTATCTGGAAACAGTTTTAAAAAACGTCCT
The DNA here is from genome assembly GCA_001786365.1 of Candidatus Nomurabacteria bacterium RIFOXYD2_FULL_35_12. Classification (GTDB taxonomy): domain Bacteria; phylum Patescibacteriota; class Minisyncoccia; order Phycocordibacterales; family UBA9973; genus UBA9973. Next base: position 78,872 of record MFWK01000022.1, read on the forward strand.
TCCACCCGGCAGTTACCAAATGCAATATGAATTCCCTGATAAAACTATCGTGGACGCCGTCGTCTTTGTGAAAGATAAAATTATTCCTATTGACTCAAAATTCTCGCTGGAGAATTACAACAAGATGGTGGAAGAGCGTGATGGAGCAGAAAAGAAAAAATTAGAAACTATTTTCATAAACGATTTAAAAAATAGAATTACCGAAACTGCAAAATATATCCAGCCGACAAAAGGCACCACGGATTTTGCCTTTATGTTTATCCCCCACGAAGCTATCTATTACGACCTCCTCACTAATAAAGTAGGTGCATCAACATCGGAAGAAAATGAAAATCTAATTCAACGAGCTGCTGGAAAATATAAAGTCATCATCACCTCACCTACTTCTTTCCTCGCATATTTGCAAACTGTCTTGCAAGGCCTAAAAGCTTTAAAAATAGAAGAATCCGCAAAAGAAATAATCAAAAAAGTTGAAGACCTCGGTAAGCATCTGAAATCCTACGACGAATATCACAACAAACTCGGCAATGCCCTCGGCACCGTCGTAAACCATTACAACGCTTCAAATAAAGAATTAAAAAAGATAGATAAAGATGTCCTCCGCATCGCTGGTGCTTCCCCCGAGCTTTCATTATTAGAAATTGATAAGCCTAAAATAGAAGATTAAAATGTTTCAAAATTTTTTACTTAGAAAAATGCTCCGCACGCAAGGCGTGCCTGAAGCTCAAATAGATATGTTTATAAAAATGATGGAAAAAAATCCAGAGCTTTTTAAAACTATTGCGACAGAAGTAAAAGCAAAGATAGACGCCGGCGCAGATCAACAAACTGCTTCCCTCGAGGTAATGAAAAAATACGAACAGGAGCTCAAAAAATTAGTATAAAAAAATATTTTCAATTTTTTGCTGAAAATGCTATATTTTTCTTATCGGCTCTATCGTCTAACGGTTAGGACGAATCCTTCTCAAGGATTAAATCGCGGTTCGATTCCGCGTAGAGTCACAAATTGACAAAAAGCATTATAAATGCAATAACTAAAGAGAAAAGGAGAACAAACATTTGAAAAAAAACTCGAGAGAGTCTAAATGCAAAAGGTGTGAGAGATTGCACCACTGCAACATCCATCCCGAAACAGTTAAATGGAGGGGAGGACTAGTAGTGGTCTGTATAATTTGGGTCAAACGGGAAAAAAAGAAGAAAGAAAGGAGTAAGCCATGCCACCAGACATAAGTGATGTGTTGGATCACCTGAGAAAAAGCGGGCGATTCGAAACAGAAGAAATCGAAGCTGCCGAAGAGCGCGCCAAAGAAGCTGCAGATGGAGGAGACTGGTTCTCGATGGAGAAGCTCAAGGAAGTCATGCCGGATGAAGAGACGGCTGCTGAATTTGAGAAAACCTTGGCAGAGAAACCGGTGGCCAAGAAACCACAGAAAAAGAAAAGGAGGTAAATCATGAAGAAACGAGATCCGGGCGGCGCCACATGGCACGCCCGGTTTCTAATTTTAGTGATTTTTTATGTTAGAATAAAACTATGAAAAAAATATATCAAATAATCATCGTTATTGTAATCCTCGCCATCACTGGAACGGTTTTAACTTGGCAATTAAAAACAAATAAAGAAATAAAATACTTTGGAAATGAATTAGAGAAAAAAGACCTTATCCAAATCACTACTCCACGACCAAATGAAATAATAAAAAGCCCACTTGAAATAACTGGAATAGCCAGAGGAGTATGGTTCTTTGAAGGTAGCTTCCCTGTCATACTCGTAAACTGGGATGGATTAATCATCGCAGAAGGATTCGTAACAGCACAAAGTGAATGGATGACAGAAAATTTCGTGCCATTTAAAGGAACGCTCATATTTAAAACTCCAGAGTTTCCAAAAAACTTAAACAACGGATCACTTATATTAAGAAAAGACAATCCATCCGGACTTTCCGAACACGACGACGCACTAGAAATTCCTATATTATTTGAATAAATAATTAAATAGAAAATTCTAATTCGTGTTATAATAAAAACTCATGCCAAAAGAAGTAAAAAGAATTATTGTTTTAATTGTCGGAATTATTTTTATAATATTAGGACTATTAGGACTAGTGCTTCCTTTCCTACAAGGAATTCTTTTCTTGATTATTGGCTTGATGCTTTTATCACTCTGCATACCAAAAGTCCGTGCATTAATAAAAAAACATACTGAAAAACAACCACATTTATCTCCTATCGTAAACAAAGTCGAAGCATGGCTCACAAAATTTATCGGAGAAATATAATTTTCTTAAATTTACCTTAATCTAATGGCCTTACAATATTTAGATAGCATTCTAGGAACATTCGTCGCTCACCCATACATAACCATATTCATAGGGCTATTCTTTTTTGGTGAAACGGTTCTCTTGCCGGCAATTTATTTCACTCTCGACGGCAGACTGCATTTACCATACATCATAGCTATAGCCATGTTTGTAACAATAGCTTCCGATATATTTTGGTATTATGTCGGCGCACATATGAAAGAAAGATTTGCAAAAAAAATAGTTACTAGCCGTTTACAAAAAACTGTAGAAAAATTATCTCTTATATTTGCCCGCCAGAGTAATGCTATTCTTTATTTCTCAAAGTTTGTCTATGGCACACGCACTGCTGTACAAATACTTTCCGGATTACAACCCATGCCATTTCGTAAATATATAACAATTAATTTTCTAGGTGTTTTTTCTTTACTAATGTTCATCATCACTCTTGCTTATTCTGTAAACCTAACAGTAGAAAATATTCATGGCATCGTGAGAGATTTGCAAGTTTCATTCCTTATTTTCATAATTATTTTAATTTCAACCCATATCGCTATTAGCACTTATTTCAAAAAAATATGGTCACAATAATCATCCCAGCTTTCAATGAGAGCGACACTATAGATGAACTCATAAAAAGCGTAATAAAACATCCACAAATAAGAGAAGTAATCGTTGTAAACGATGGTTCCACTGACAATACTGGGAAAATAGCAGAAAAAGCTGGCGCTCGAGTTTTAAATCTTGCCCAGAATGTCGGGAAGGCGGATGCTATGGATATAGGAGTACGAGCCGCGCAAAGTGAAATTATTTTATTTCTCGATGCAGATGTTATTGGTTTTACTCATGAAAAAATCTCAAATATAATCGATCCTGTTCTAGACGGAAAACTCGAAATGCATATTGGGATTTTACCCAGACCTTCCCTTTCCATTCTTTCAAAAAAAGTTTTTTACTTTATTCTTATTCTGTCTGGAATGAGAGCTCTGACCAAAGAGCTATGGTATAAAGTGCCACGCGTCCATAAAGACGGCTTTAAAATAGAGTTAGCTTTAAACCATATGGCTCGCAAATGGGGCAAAGGATTGGGCTATGAGATCATTCCCGGACTCATCCACACAACAAAAGAAAAGAAACACGGTATTTCTTCCGGCCTTTGGCGTAGAGTAAAAATGATAAAAGAAATTATTTTTATTATCTTTCAACTGTATATTTTTGAACCTCTCAAAAACTCTTTTGAAAGATTGTTTAGAATAGAATTTAATAAACTTTAAATTATTATTCTTTCTTCAACCACTCTCTATCCTGACGAACTAGAAATTTTTCTTTATTTTCTTTATCTAAAATAATAGCTTCAACTACTTTCTCCATACGCATACCTTGAGAACCTTTTACAAGTACCAAATCCCCTTTTTTCACAAAAGTTTCCATAAAATCTCTGGCTTGGAGTGAATTCAAAAATTCATAGATATTTTCATTATTCATACCGGCTTCGAGGGCTCCTTCTTTTATCATTTGCGCCCTCGGACCCACTACAACGAGCACATCACAATTTTCTTTTGCAATCCTGCCTATATTTTTATGAGCCTCGATAGTGTGTTTGCCTAATTCCAACATATCACCCAATACGGCAATTTTTCTAGTTTGATTTTTTACTTCTTTTAATGTTTTAAGTGCGAATTCACAAGCGAATGGAGAAGAATTGTAAGTATCATCAATAACAAAAGAATTATTTTTGCCAACAAAAAGTCGCATTCTTCCTGGAGAAACATCATAATTTTTTAATGCATTTACAGCATTTAACATATTAAATTTTAGACCAGAAGAAAGTGCAAGTGTCGCCAAAGAAGCATAAACATGATTCCTACCAAATACTCCTTCTATAACAACCGGCAAACTATTTCCACTTTCGTCTGCTCTAAAAATTATCCCTTTTGGAATTCCTTTCTCATCATAAAAAATACTGTCGCCAGAACCCAAAACATCTGCCCCTTCTTTAAAACCAAAAGTAATAATATGGCTTTTTGTTTTTCCTTTCATTTTTACTATGTCTTCATCATCGGCATTTAATACTAAAAGCCCATCTGATTTCAAAGTTTTTATCAATTTACTT
>MFWK01000022.1:83435-84611 GCA_001786365.1 Candidatus Nomurabacteria bacterium RIFOXYD2_FULL_35_12
ATTATTCCAGCCATTTGGAACACCTAAAATAGTAAGAGGTAGTCCTATTTCACTATTATAACTTTTTTCACTTTTACGAACATGAGCAATAGTTGAAATAGCTGCATACACAGCGTCTTTGGTAGAAGTTTTACCCACTGACCCAGTGATAGCGATAATCTTTGGTTTATATTTCCAAATTACTAAACGTGATTCTATTTGCAAAATATAAACTATTATTTTTTTAAAAGTTGTTTTCATCTGTCTGGCGAAACTTCATAATAATTTAATAAAAATTTAGTTATCTCTAAAAATGGATCAGTCCAAGTCGTTGCCGCAAACTCTACTCCTTTTGGATTCACCGCATAAAGAAAAACAATAAACTCCGGATCATAAGCTGGGAAATACCCTACAAAAGAATGAGTATGTCTGTCGGTATAATAGCCTCCAGTCGTATTGTCCGCAACTTGCGCAGTACCTGTTTTTACTGCCACATTAAAATGTGGTAATTTTGCTAAACCGCCCTTTATTGCTTTGTCCATCACAGTTACCAACATCCTAGTAATTTCTTCACTAGTTTGTTTTGTTATTTTGGCGCGCGTCGTTGGATAATTTATTTTTTTAGACATACCACTGCTATATTTTATTTCTTTTACAATATGTGGCACAACCAAATTCCCACCATTTGAAAGCGATGCCAATGCGCGAATCATTTCCATCGGAGTCAAAGCTATTCCCTGACCAAAAGCGGCATTTGCGTACTCTATCTCTCTCGGACTGTTTAATATATTAGAAACGAGTCCAGAAGTTTCATTTGGTAAATCAACTCCTGTTTTTTCTTTAATACCATAAGAAAGTAAATAATCACGCAAACGTTCTTTGCCTAATTTCTGCTCAACAAAGACCATACCGGTATTGAGAGACTGATTGAGAACGTCTTGCATTGTCGTATTTGGACCTCTACCCACCTTATCAAAGTTGAATATTTCTTTTTTCTCCACAATTACAGAACCCTTGTCATTATAAGTCGTTTTTGGTGTTACCACTCCAGCATCGAGCGCGCCAGCCATCACGAGAGGCTTCACAACCGATCCAAATTCCAAAACATTTTCAACTAATGGATTAGAAAAGACAGAAACATCTTTGACTTGAGAAAAATTATTCGGATTAAAATCTGGTTTAACACCGAGAGCATAG
>MFWK01000023.1 GCA_001786365.1 Candidatus Nomurabacteria bacterium RIFOXYD2_FULL_35_12
TGATATATTTCTTGACAGCTAAGTGATTACAAGGTCTAGGAAAGGATTAGACCTATTTTTGCTTTGATTTTAATTAAAATTGATTAGAAAATTATACATTCCCATGCCACAAATTCCTTCTAGTTTTTCACCTACTTTTTTAGTGCCTATATCAATTTCAGTTTCTCCAGTTTGGGGCAAGATTTTTTGAAAATCAATAGAACGAATTACAAGTGATACAGAACAGTCATATGAACCACTTGTGGCTACGATAAGTTTTGTCGGTATGCCGGCTTTTGCAGAAGTAACTCGTGGAGAGTATCCACCTTTTGCATTTATGGTGATATATTGAATGCCATTTTTTATTTCAATGTTTTGATTTTCTTGCACTTCATTTATATTAGTATTTTTTTTAAAATTATCACCAAAAAAAATAATACCAATACCTATGACGAGTCCGAGAGTGATAATGATTGATACGGTTTTATTCATAAATGAATTTATATATTAAATAATGGATTAATAATTCCTAGTCCGGCAAGTCCGGCGAGGAGAGCAAACATTCCAAGTCCGATTACGACTACTCCAGCTGATTTGAAAAATAGGGGAGCATGTTTTGATTGAGCAAAAGAGGCTGAACCAAAAGAAAGTAGGGCGAGCATTGGCAGAGTTCCGAGAGCAAAAGAAAGCATTATAAGGAGTCCAGATATAAATGATCCACTCGAGAGCGCTGTTATCTGCATTGATTGAGTAAAACCGCAGGGTAGAAAAAAAGTCGCAAAACCGATAATGAGTGGGGTAAGAGTTTTGTGTTCAATTTTTCTAAAGACGGAATTTATTTTTTGGAAAATTCCGGAGTGCAATGTGATCTTATTTTTTGAAAATACTCCGACTAAATTTAAGCCAAGTAGGAGCATGACAGTAGAAGCCAAAAGTCCCAAAATGGCTGTAAGGGTAAAATTTATACCAATACTGTCACCAATTAATCCGAGAATTCCACCTAGTAATGCAAAACTAAACAGTCTTCCTGCGTGAAAAAGTATAAAAGTTTTAGTATCACTTATATTATCTTGTGATATTTTTGCCGAAAGTGATAAAACTAAACCACCCACTATCGCTAAACAACTAGAAACTGAAGCGATAAGTCCAACAATGAATGCTGTCACTGGTGTTGTCTTCCCCCCGATGCCAAGATTAAGAATTCCTGATTTTTGAAGTAGAAAAAATAAAATAAGAAAAATGAGACCGATAGGTATTGCTTGCCAAATCACATTTTTATTTTCTTTTTCTATTATTTTTTTCTCAACCGAAAGAATATAGCCGTTTTGTTTTATTTTTTCTGTGAGTATTCGCGCTAATTCTTCCGGACTTTTTTCGCTATCTATTTCTATTAGTACGGTTTCTTTTTTAAGATTAACTTGAACATTTTTTACCGCGTCCTCTTCTTTTAGAATATCTTCAATCAGAATTTTACAAGCTGCGCAATGAGTGCCGGTGACATGAAATGTGTATGTTTTTAGCATTGAACATACAATTTACCACGAAAAATTATTCTTTACAACTTCCGTTGGATGGTCCCTAGTTGCAATCATCGTTGCAATCACTGTTGTGAGGGGAACAGCAAGCAAAAGTCCGGAAGATGATATTAAGGTTCTGGCGATTTCCTCGGCAACCATCTCTAAGCTGATTAAATAATCTAAAGGCGTATTTTGAATAGTAAGAAGGAGGATGAGAGGAAAGGATGAGCCGGTATAAGCCAGAACCAGCGTATTGACTACGGCGGAAATGTGGTCCTTTCCAACGCGCATTGCCTCTCTAAACAGTTTTAATCCATGCAGATTCGGATTGGTCTTAGCAAGGCTGAAGACAATGGACGATTGAATGGCCGCCACATCATCCAACACCCCCACGGCGGCAATGATTATGCCGGCAATTAAAAGACCTATGAAATTTATTGCATTGCTTGATGCCATATTCAAATAAAATGTTTCTTCCGCAAAGTTGGTGAATTCCAGAGTATTAACAAAATAGTTGGAAATAATGCCTACAAAAAATAAAGAAATGACTATGCCGGAAAAGGTTGCAATCGATTTTTTATTTAGTCCGTAAGATAAGTAAAGCGTAGGGATTAAAATCAAGGAAGCGCCAATAATACCAATGCCGATAGGCGAAGAGCCCTTTAGTATTTGTGGCACCATAAATACAAAAATAACTGCAAATGTGGAGAGTAGGCCGATTAGAGAATAAAATCCTTTCCAGCCACTGGTCAGAATAACTAAAATTATAAAGAAAAGAGACAATAGAATTAATTCCTTGGTTCTTGATATATTAACTATTCCCCAGTCGCTGTCCCCAAACAGTGATTCTCGAAGAAATATTTTGTCGCCTTTCTTCACCGGTTTATAATCGTTAAAAATTTTTATTTCTTTTTTTCGGATTTTATAGTAATTTCTACCAGGAGATCTTGCTCTTTGACAATCTTATTCATATTGCCGATATCTAAAATCGCGTCTTTTTCCGAAAGTATCTCCAAAACTTTTCCGCTTATCACATCTTTTCCGGCAGGTTTTTGGAAAAAGGAATAAATTATTCCCGCAAGTGATATTATTAAAATAATAACAACTATCCACTTATTTGGTTTGTCCCCAGAGTGATCATGATAATTATTGTCTGCTAATGTATCCATATTTTTTTATTTAAAGTTGCCAAACAAAACTTCTGACAACATCTCCAATATTAGAAATTTTTAATTCCACGGATTTCGGATTTGGTGTTATCTGATTAAATATTAACATGCCCTCTCTGTGGTGTCCTCCAACTGGTCCTTCCCAACTAATTGGTTTATACTCTTTGCCTTGATCTTCAACAAGAATAGCAATCTTTGTCATATCTTGATCCAATTCAACCGAATGAGTGTTCATGCCGACATCAAATATCCATTCTTTAGAATTTAGTGATAGATCTATGGGGGTAACGACCACTGTCACATCAGCTTGCTCTTCAGTCTTCGTTTCCCAAGTTTGTTTAGTGATTGTTTGCTGATTTACTTGATTAGCAACAGGAGCTACTTGTTTTATAGGACCACCACGATAAAAAAATAGAAATCCCCCGAGAAAAGCAAGAGCTAGAGTTAATACTGTTATTGTTTTATTCATAGATGTTTTTTAAATTTATAAATTTTAGTTGTCATATATGCAATACCAAGAATATTAAAAAATATTCCCACCCAAAATAACTTTACTTGATATTGTGCGGCAAATGTTGCAAGTCCCGTCACCCCGAGAATAGGTATTAAATTTACTAAATAGTGAGCGCAACAAGAAATCATGGCTACGGTAGAAGTAGTCCCAGATACTCCAACTACTTTTCCCATACCTTGTCCACTATGCACCAAACTTTTAATGTATTGATACAAAGCGATCTGAACTCCGAAACCTACAGCCAAACTAACAACAAAATACCAATAATCTACGAACTGCTTTTGAGTAAAACTCCAACCAGAAACCAGAGTAAGCACTGTAAAATAAACTCCGAGCAGAATTGAGCTTGCTAGTGTTCCGTATAAAATTGATTTTGTTTTGTTGTTCATAACTATTTTAAGATATAAGTTTCGGTATCTTTCTCAAACTGTTGTTTACAATGATCTGAACAGAAAAAATAATTTTCACCTTGATAGTCAGCCTTTAACAAATCACTTGATACTTTCATACCACACACAGGATCTACGTGGTCACTATTTTTTGGTTTAACACTAAACCCGAGCCTGCTTAATTTTTTAATTAATGATTTAATTCTGTTTTCCATATAATTTAAGAATTAGCTGTTAATTTTTTTGTCTGGGAATGAAAGCCGGGATTTTTTCTGCATACTCATTCCACAATTCTCCAAATTCTTTTTGAGAATCCTTCTCTTCACTTTTAGCAAGTCGCGTATACATCCACACAAGAATCGGGAACATAATAAGCGTTAGAATTGTTGGCCATTGTAAGAAGAAACCGAACATAATGATTACAAAGCCAACATATTGCGGATGACGAATACGAGCATAAGGACCAGTAGTAGCCAGAGTATGTTCACTTTGAGCCTTATAAAGCACTTTCCATGCCTTAGAGAGAAGCGTGAAGCCATAAATGATCAAGATATAACTCGCAATATGGAATGGTCCAAAGTGCGGATCACCGCCCCAACCAAAAAAATCCTCAAATAGATGTCCCGAGTTATGTGCGAAGAAATCAATGCCAGGGAATTTTGTAGAGAGCCAGCCAGAAAAAAAATATATCGTAAGCGGAAAACCATACATCTCCGTAAACAGAGCAATAATAAACGCTGAGAATCCACCAAATGATCGCCAATCCCTAGAAGTCTTTGGTTTAGTAAAACTAAACGCAAAGATAATGAAAACTAGTGAATTTATAATGACAAGTGACCAAAGACCGTAAGAGTTTTCCATAATAATTTTTTAATGACAACACCCATGACCCGAATGAGTTTTATCATTTTTGTTTTTATCTTCTTCTCCAGTAATCTCTTTTTTTTCATCTGAACCTCCATCATGTTTATGTGATTTACCCATCATAAAGAAATGGGCTATAACCATTACTACTACTCCGCCAAATATGACCCATGATGAAGCACCTAGAGCTCTTCCGCCTGTTCCAATAAAAAGGAGTAGTAGAAGTGGCACAGCACAGCAAATTACCATCATCCACATCATGCTATTATTACCTTTTCTGTCGTGATCGTGCATAAATATTATAATAATTATTTACTGATAAGACTCGAATTATGCATCCATACGAAATAGGAAGCAAAAATCCAAGCAAAGACAAACATATAAACCGCACCTAATACAAAGCTACCAAAACTAATCCAGGTAAAACCAGGCAACGTTTCAAAGAGAGTGTGGTGAAGCTCAAGACCTGCCGTACTACGAAATGGTAAAAACCCACCCAACACGCAAAGAACATATGCTACTTCAGCTCCTAGGACACATTTCCAACCATATTTTTTTAATGATAATTGCATATATTTTTAAGTTAAGTTGTTAAACAATTTCTCCTCGCTTCTCCAACATCATGTGATGAATTGTTGCAATTTGAAGCCAAGTAGCTATTAGAATAAGAATTGCAGAACAAATCAAAGCATCTATTTTTGTAATTCCAAAAACAAAATTATCTGATCCACCTAGAACGGCACTTATGAATGTAATGACTCCAACTAAACCCACAATAACACTGGTAACATGCATCAATTTTGATAGTTTCATAATAAATTTTTTAAGTAATCTAATAATCTCGATATTCTATAATTTACTTATACCAACTTTTATACCAATTTTGCATTTGTTCTATTTCTTTTGACTGAGCGCTAATAATGTTTTCTGCGAGAGTTTTAATTTCTGGTCTTTTTGCTTTTTGTAAAGCAAGCTTTGCCATATCGATAGCTCCATCGTGATGCGAAATCATCTGCTCAATAAAATGCTCGTCTATGTTATTCATCATCCCAACTGTTCTGTTGGGATTTATATTATTCGAATTATTTACTCCTCCCATCATTGATCTGTATTGCCCTGTGGAGCTTAACAACAAAACAATGACTGCTCCGACCAATATTCCTCCGGCTCCAAACGCAATTTTGTCATTCATGTTTTTTTGATTAATTTATTAATTTTTCTCCTAGTCTTCTATATTATCGCGCTTTCAGGAGCTCTATCGTTATTTGTTTCTATAAATTCTTTGATTTTAGCTTCATCAATCGTCTCAAGCTTAAGAAGATAGCCCCACGAGGTTAACGCGACGGGAACATCTAAATCTTTGCGAGCTAACATTATTTTCTTACCAGAAGAGCTATTGAATGCCTCCGTAATTTTTTCTATTTCACCTCGATCCAACCCCTCCCTATACCACACAACCGCTGCACCATGCTCCATACTGTGAAGCACAAGCTCATCAGGAACAGGCTCGTCTTTAATTCCGGCTCCTGCTACACCTACCCAATGTGGGCCAGAAGTCGGAGGATTTGTTTTATAGGCAGGATGTGCTTTATCACGAGCGACATGCACTGCACCTTCATCAGTCATTTTTTCTCCCATCATAGTCTTGCTTAGTTTCTCTTGTTTTTTTGCTCCCTCTTTTGTAGACAATAGTGTGCCACCTACGATAATAACTAATGTCAATAATCCAATTCCTATAAATACTTTATGTTCTGTTTTCATAATTATTTTTTTTAATTAATCTTTTAAGCTCCACAGCTTGCTCCACCCTTTTGTTCCTGTGGTTTTATTTGCGATAACACCTTTTGATATCCCGAAGCGCTTGAATATTCAACTTCTAGAATTTTCTTTGGATCAACTGTGCTCCAATCAACGCCCTGAGATGTCACAAAAGTTTTAATTACCTGATATTGGTTTGGAAACCAGAGAGTGTTAACTTGTAGAGCAACTTTGTACATATCTGCTTCACCCACTCCCTGTGAAGCCATTAGTTCCAATAAGCCAAGCATCGCCATACCATGATTGCAATCGGGGAAATAAGTTGAATTATCACAGCACGGGCGATAAATATTCTTTGCGACTTTTTCAACGAGAGCTTGTTGTTCCAGCGTTAAAGTTACAAATTTATGCATACCATAGTGATCCATAGCACTACCTTTTGCCAATGTCCAACCACCAGTTGATGCAAAATTTCCCGCACCGCCATATTTTGGATCCATCATCGGACCATTTTCCAAAATTTGGTTTTTATTTGAGAGTCCGAACGCCCACAACATATTGAGCATTATTCCCGAATTTTCAGAATTGATGACGAGATTTTTATTATTATCGCCATAGAGCAGTTTTTTGTTCGTTTCTGATAGCCCACCCCTCTGACTATATAGGTTCTCAAATTTTTCTTTATCTATCACTCCAGCTTCCAGCATTCTTATGCCCATATTTCCCCAATTAATGGTAAATACAGCTTTTTGCGCGGTGGGCGCAAAACCTAGGAGCATAATGATAAAAATAATTACAGAAGAATACAATATTTTTTTTATTTTATTTTCCATATTTTTAATTTATTTTTTTATTTAAGCCAACCGCTTATTGTTTGGACAAGCTGGTTGAGATAAATGTTAATTTTTGTTTGGAATTCTCCTCCGCCCATTGCCAGTTGGTTGGTCTGCGCGAGGTATAAGATGAATATGCCCATTAAGAGGAAAGTGGCGCCGGATAGCAAGTCGGCGATGGAAAGAGTAATTTTTTTTCCGCCAATCGAGTAAGACAGACTTTTATTTGACTCCATAAGTCTTTGGGTAAAATCATTTTTATCCAAGAAATATGCAATCAGGAAAAGCGGAGCGACCATGCCGAAAACATATGCCAGAGAATAGATTCCTCCCCAGAAAATGGAATTGGGCAACACCGATAAGGCGATGACCCCGGCCAAGACTGGGGCGCAACACATAGTCGCAAATCCCGAGAAAATACCCAGCATGAAAACAGAACCGGCATTTATAATTTTTAGTTTTGAATGAACCGAAAACGGCATTGAGAAATGCCAACCCAGCAATATCGACGCGCCGAGGAACGCAAGGAGTATCCCGCCGATAATGAATATCGGGTCGTGATATTTGCTTAACAGCTTTCCTAATCCGGCTGCTCCCAATCCGAGTGGCAGAAATACCGCCAAAAGACCCAAGAAAAATACAAAAGTCATCTTGAGAACCTTTTGTTTTTCCCTGAAAATCGATCCAAGGTATGACGGCAATAATACGGTAATACAGCATGGCGCGAATAATGCGGCTATTCCGGCGATAAATGCGGTAATAAGCGATGCGATAATTAATGTTTCCATAATTATTTAAGTTTTTCTATTTCCTTGATTAATTTGTCGTTAGCCAAAGCCATGTTTGGGTCATCCATTGTGAATCTGATTATTCCTTCTTTATCGATAATGAAATAAGTATGACCGGGGAGAGAACCTGGATGCATGGACGAATTGAGATTTAACACATTATACGCTTTAGAAACAAAACGCGCAGTGTCAAAAATTATTTTTGACTTTGTCAGGTTGGTTGACTTGCTTACAATATCGAGCCACTGACTTTTCGGGTCTGTCACAATCGAGAAAGCCATTATGCTTTCGGTGTCAAATCTGGAATCATTGCCGAGTTCCGCCATTTGGTTCCAACAGGATGGATAGCACATTGATCCTTCGTTGAAGAAAAGAACGACATTTTTACCGAGATAATCGCTTAATTTAATTGTTTTTCCGTCAATTGATTCAAGCTCAAAATCAGGCGCTTTTTGCCCCACCGCTTCTTTGAAGTTGATTTTTTCTTTTATTCCCGAGTCGGCCACATCTTTTATTTCGGAAGGTTTTTTGTTGCCGGTAAACAGAATCAGTCCGCCGATAATAATTACTATCGCGCTGATGAATATTTTATTGTTTAGTATTTTCATAATGATTGGTTTAAGTTAAAATAGTAAAAACCCCCTTGAAGGGATTTAAAAGACATAGCTAAAAATTTTACGACAAAATTAAAAGCTATGTCTTATCTGAAAAAGACGGGCTATTTTCTAAAAGAGACAACCATTTTGTTAACTTGTTTTGATAGGTATATAAATTTTTATTATAAAGATGATATTTCCATTTATATAAATACTGTTTTTGTTTTAAAAAATTTTGTTTGCCGAAAAAATACAGGATTATTCCCAGAATCAAAAATGAAAAGATGAATAATGAAGAAAAGGTCGTTTTTGAAAACTGCTGCCAGTCATTGATATGGTTGAGACTATTATCGCATACAGAAAATCCATTCTCTGCATAAGGACAATTTACCATCGGTGTTTCTGACATATGGTTGAATTTAAGTAGACCAAAAACCCCGATGCTTATATAAGCAAACAGAATTAGAAAACCAAAAAAAAGTTTTGCATTATGCGGTTTCATTTCCATTATTTATTGATTTGTTTGTAAAGCCAGACGCCGAACAGAATCAGATCGATTGTCACCACAATAGCGACAATCGCACCAAAACCCCCGCCCATCATTCCGCTATACCCGTATCCATATCCCATCATATAATGATTATACTTTATTTTTTAAAAAAAGCAAAATTATTTATCGACCCGTGTTCTTTAATCGGAGCGAGTTCAAAACGACGCTGATGCTGGAAAACGCCATTGCCACTGCGGCAAAGATTGGGTTAAGCAAAATTCCAAAGAACGGATAAAGGATTCCAGCCGCAACCGGAATAAAAGCAATATTATAGAAAAATGCCCAAAAAAGATTTTGTCTTATTATTTTTATCGTTCGTTTAGAGATTTTTATTACTTCCGGAATAAGCATCAAATCTCCCCTCATTAAAGTAATGTTGGCTGACTCCATAGCAATATCCGTGCCTTCTCCCATAGCGATACCAACATTGGCTTGCGTAAGCGCCGGAGCATCATTTATCCCGTCGCCGATCATGGCAACAATTTTCCCTTGTTTCTGAAGCTCGCGCACTTTTTCCGATTTTTTATCGGGCAATACTTCGCTCATTACATTATCTATGTTTGCTTGCGTGGCGATAGCGCGGGCAGTTCGGTCGTTGTCTCCGGTGAGCATCCAGACATCTATATTATTTTTTTTGAGAACCCGCACCGCTTCAATTGATTCTTTTTTCAACACATCGGCGACAGCAAGCGCTCCTTTTAATTTTTTATCGACTACTAGGATAACTACCGTCTTTCCTTCATTTTCAAGCTTCCTTATGTTGTTTTCATATGGAGAAATATCAAGACCAACTTCCGCAATTAATGCTCTGTTTCCCAGATATGCTTCAATTTTTCTAGATTGAATCTGTAAAAATCCGCGCAAGCCTTTTCCGGAAATAGCTTTAAAATCCTCCAATTTATAAAGTTCAATTTTCTCTTTTACCACTTCATCCAAGATTGCTTTATCAAGCGGATGCGAAGATTTTTGGTCAATGCTTGCGGCGTATTGCAATATGGCCTGCGCCAGAGGATGTTCCGACCGCTGTTCGAGCGAAGCGGCAAGATTCAGGATTTCTGTCCGATGACCTTCATTGAATGCTATAATATCAGTCAATTGCGGTTTTCCTTCCGTCAGGGTGCCTGTTTTATCTAATATCACCGTGTCTATCTTGCCTCCAATCTCAAGCGAAGCAGCGTCTTTAATCAGGATTCCTTTACTTGCCGCGCTACCGGAAGAAACCATAATGGCCATAGGAGTAGCAAGGCCAAGGGCGCAAGGGCAGGCGATGATTAAAACCGCCACAAAGTTTATAAGGGCAAAAGTAAAAGCGGGAGCGGGTCCAAAGAAAAACCAAGTAGTAAAAGTCAAAACGGCAATAATGAACACTGCGGGAACAAAATAGGAAGAAACTAAATCAGCTAATCGCTGAATCGGAGCTTTTGAACCCTGAGCTTCTTCCACCATTTTAATAATTTGCGAAAGCACAGTATCCTTGCCGATTTTAGTCGCGCGGAAAGTGAAGGTTCCGAATTTATTTATAGTGCTACCAATGACCGCGCTATCAACTTTTTTATGGACTGGCATTGATTCTCCGGTAATCATTGATTCATCAATTTCCGAATCGCCTTCAACTATTTTTCCGTCAACTGGAATCCTTTCTCCGGGTCGGACAACTATCAAATTTCCCACCACAACATCAGCAACCGCTATTTCAACTTCCTTTCCGTCTTTTATGATTTTTGCGGTTTTGGGCTGTAAACCAATAAGCTTTTTAATGGCTTCCGAAGCTCTGCCTTTCATTAAAACTTCGAAGTATTTTCCTAAAAGGATTAGAACGATGATTATCGCCGAAGTGTCAAAATAAATTGCCGGCGCTATGCCTCCTTTCGTGAAAAAGGAAGGAAGAACCGTGACTGCCACGCTGTAAAAATAAGCAGAGAGCGTGCCGATGGCAATTAAGGTGTTCATATCGGCAGTGCGATATTTTATGAGAAGCTTCAATCCGCTGTAAAATTGGAAACCAATCCAGAATTGCACAGGGGCAGTTAAAATTAAGAGAATCCAATTATTATTTAAAATCTTCGGCACGAAAGAAAACCATTCGGGGAAACTGCCCAGAAATATAAAAAATGCAAGAATGCCACCGATAATTAATTTGAGCCTCATCTCTTTCATCTGGCTCTCTCGTTCCATCTCCATATGATTATGTTGGGGAGAATTCATATCCATATCCGGCATTTTCACTATTTCCTCTTTTTTATGGGAGTTAGTCTTATTAATAACAAGATGATACCCGACTAATTCCACCGTTTTTTCAATACCTGATTCAGTAATAGTGTTTTCATCAAATTCAATCAGGGCCGATTCAGAAGCAAAACTAACGGAAGCCGAATGCACGCCGACTGTTTTGCCAAGCACGCGTTCAATCGTCGCCACACAGCTGGCGCAATGCATTCCGTGAACCTTGTATGTTTCTTTTTTCATGTTTTTATTTTCTTTTAAGTTTGTAAACTTTCAACATTTCTTTAGTAGCTTCATTGGTGTGGCCTTTTTTTATTTGATTTACTAGACAATGCCCTAGATGACCTTCCATCAAAACGTCTTCTATATTGGAAAGGCCTTGTTTAACGGCAGATGTCTGAGTAATGACATCAATGCAATAAATGTCATTGTCTATCATTTTTTGTAGTCCGCGAACTTGACCCTCTAAAATCTTTAACCTTCTGATAAGTTTTTGTTTATTTGTGTGCATCCCGTACGAAGTAAAAGATATTTTTTCTTTTACTTTAAATTAAATAATAATCAAAATTTTACTTCCCGTAAGAACATATAACATGTACTTCGTACGGGAGGCATACTAAAAGCATATACCCCCTAGGGGGTATTGTCAAGTATTACATTTTATTTGTATTTAGGCTTTTCTTCTTTTATATTAGCGAAATGGTTAAAGGCTCTAGCAAAAGCGTAGAGAACACTGGAGAGGCGATTTAAATAAGCCATAGTTCCTGCCCCGTAGGAAGTACTCTTTCCTTCGGGGTCCTTGCTGATTTTAGTTTTACTTTCTTCTATCACAGCAATGACTCGTCTTTCTGCTCGGCGGGCTATAGTGCGAGCTACGTCAGAGAGGGTAGCGAGCTCTACTCCGCCGGAAACAAAGAATGTTTTAATCGGTGGAAGTATTTTTTCTATGCCATCAATAATTTCTTCAAGCTGTTTTACTTTTTCTACTGAAATAGTTTTTTCTGCTCCTGCTAATTCGGCTTGGATTATAAAAAGATCTTGCTGGATATTATCAATAGTTTCGGAAACTTTTAATTCATTATTAGGTAGTTTGAATTTTATGTTTTCAGATTTAATTTTAATTAATCCAAGAAAAGAATTTATTTCATCGAGCGAACCGAGTGCCTCGGCGATTGCAGAGCTTTTAGAAATTCTCTGATCACAGCCGAAAGTTTTCGTTGTTCCATTGTCTCCTTTTCTTGTGTATAACATAAAACCCCTCCAGAATTATATTTTATAAGTTTTTATATTTCGCAAACTCCAGAGACACAAGCGAATTCTTTTGCGCCAGTGGTATTGTCTGCGGCTTCGTATTGAGAAAGTTTTGAGAAATCAATTTTACCGATGGACTTTGCGCGCCTTTCGTATTCTTCTTTAGTGATGGCTTCATATGGTGCGAGTTGGTAGACGTGTTCTGAGCGGGGAAGGAAAGACATTCCTCCGACGAAATCCCAGTTTTCATAAACAAAGTTTCCGACAGCGAGCCATTCTTCCGGACCGACATAGATAGTAGCGGAAGGATTGTGTTCTACGAAATGTTCTTTTAGTCTTTTCCATTCTTTCATTAAGTCTAGAGCAGAAACTTCGTCTTTAAAGATAGCTCCATGTGGCGCTTTAACAGGGAATTCCAATACGAAGGTAGTAGCTGTAGCTTCAGATTGGCCGACTTCTGGTAAACAAGGCACTCCTTGATCTCGAGCCATTTGGAGCAGAGTATCTGTATGAGAAATACGAACTCGACGGACGAAATATGGGGCATACCAAGGATGCATACCGGAGCCGACGCCTAGGAGCTGACCTGAATTTCCATGAGGTTTTACGCAAGTTATAGCGGTAGAAGGGTTTATACCAAAGCGTTTAGCGTACTTTTCATTTGTTTTAATGGAGTCCAGTCTGAGCGTTTCGAGCACTTTGTCATTTCTTATTGTTGTATTGTCATAATATCCAGTGAGTGATACACCGAGCAATCTTTCTGCTTCACAATTTTCTTTCCACTTTTTTGAAAGATAGCCGAAGTTTGTCAGAGTGGATTGATAAGTTCCGAGTAGTGTCGCTAATTCCATTTTCTTTTTTAAAGTCTCGATTGTGTCTTTCGGGCGGATTACGATAGAGGTTAAATTACAAAATTGTTTTGAGCGAAGATAAATTTCTCCACAAGGGTTTAATCCGATTTGTCTTTCATTTTTTATCGCTGCCCACCTGCGAGCCGGTAATTGTTTTTCCAATCCTCCTCGATTGAAAATTCCTCGTTCGCCGGATTTTGATTTTACCAAAGCGGTCCACTCATCCAAGAATTCTTCAGCCGATGGCTTTGCATTATAGACTGCGGAATTGTTTGCCATAGAACGCTGGCCTTCCGTTAAATAAAATTGTCCCTTTTTTGCATCACGCATTTCTGTGTCTTCTAATTCGGAAAGGGAAATGAGTGCGCTACGTCTGACTCCACCAGCGACGACTATCAAACCTATCTGACAGATGATGTCATGCATGTCTAAATTTGAAAGACGTCTGCCTTGTTTTGATAAAATTTTTCTTCTAGCAAATTCCATTAAGTCCATCAGTGGTTGTGGTCCAGAAGCTCGTCCACCGGCAGTTTCGAGTCGCGCACCGGCTGGTCTGACAGTGGAATAATCAAATTTAATATCTTTACCATCAAACCAATTTGTGAGGCCGAGAACAAAAGCATCAGCCCAACCTTCTTTGCTGTCTTTTACAACATGAACAGAAACTTTTTCTCCAGTTTGTTTTTTTATTTGGGGAAATTTTTGAACATTTTCCCATTCAACAGCAAAACCAAGTCCAGCACCACACATTGAGATATACATTATTTCTCCCAAGTCTTGAGGGCAAGTCGGAGCGACATAAGAACAATTGTATGCCCAGACGTTGGAATTTCGGCAAGCTTTACCTGCAGACCAGAGAAGGCGCATTGAAGGACAAATATCTTGATTTAAAATAGCCTGGCGAACTTCCTCGTATTCTTTAGTTGAGAGCTTATCTCCTAAATTCTCTTTCATATAGGCCATATAACGGTCAATTGTCTCTATCCAAGTCTCTCTACGGCCTAATTCTGGAACCCACCTAGAATAGAATTGATAGAAAATATATTCTGAATAAGGGCTAGAAAAATATTTGCTCGATTCTTCGACAGCAGTACGGACGGCTTCAGGCACAGGACCAAAAGCTTTACGAAGTTCCGAACGTCGACTACGATAAAGAATATATTTTTTTGCTGTTTCAGGGAAACCTTGAATCATTAATTCTTTTTCTACGGAATCCTGAATCAATTCAACAGTTGGAAGAAATTTTGCATCTTTATTTGTTTTTATTAATTCAGCTCTTTGATCAAGAAGAGTTCTGAAGACATGATTTGCTACACCTTCTGCTTCCTTTTCTTTTCCTTCACCGGTTATTTCGAAAGCCTTAAAAATAGCTCGAGTAATTCTTTCTAAATCAAATGAAACAACCTCCCCACTTCTCTTTCGGATTGATTTTATTTTTTGAAGTTCGTTTTTTAGAATTTTTTTTATTTTTTCCATTTGATTTAAATTATTTTAGGTTGAAGTTCGTTGATAATGAGTGAAGTTTTCTTTTCTATTTTTCTTTCTTGTTCTTTTATTAAAAAGTTGTAAATGGCGGGGGAGAGGATAAAGGCAAATGCGACGTTGCTAAATAGATGTAATGCAGTAAATGGAATTTGTCCGACCAGAGATGTCATAAATGATTGATGAAAGAAAAGTGGACCGACAGTTAGCCCAGTCAAAGCATCAAAAAACAAAGTTCCAATAATTGCAAAACGCACATAAGACCATTTATTTACCTTATTATTTTTGAAATAACTATTTGCCCATAAACCTAGCGTGCCATAAGCTAAAACTGTGAAAAATGTTTGCACTCCGAGTGTTCCGGTCGCTACATCATAAAGTAAAATACTTGAAATAGCAAAAATAAAACCTAGTAGTGCTCCATAGACTCGACTGATCGGCATCAAGGTCGCGAGAATCGGTTCTACATTTGGTGCGCGCAGTGGAATTAATCGCACAAATAGGCACAAAAAGAGAGCAAAAATAAATTTTAGATAATCTTTTTTGTAATTTTTTTTATCCACTTTCATCAGAAGTATTATCTACTTGTGAGACTGCTCATGCAAGTGCATAAGTGTGATTTTTTATATTAAAACACAGGAAAAATTTTTTATAAATACCGAAAGTGAGAGACCTTTCAAAAATAGAGTAAAAAGAGGTAGATTTTTTAGAAAATTTTAAATAATTTTATTTTTTTCTTAAATTTTTGGTGTGTTTATTGTACCAAACTCGCACCTATTTCCAAAACAAAGTGAGGTAATGACTTCGCACGCTCCGCGTGCGTGGTGGCTTGAAACTGC
>MFWK01000024.1 GCA_001786365.1 Candidatus Nomurabacteria bacterium RIFOXYD2_FULL_35_12
TGACTGAGTTGTTTAAATGATTTTCGCTTATGCTTTTTCATACTTCTATTTTACTAGAAGTTGCATTTCAAAAGAGAATTTTCACTGCACAATTACAACGTACGCTACGGATGAAAAAGAATCAAGAAAATTTTGTGCAACAATTAATTGACCACGGGACACAAGTGGCTTTAGCTCACGGTGTTTCAGACTCCAAGCAAGTTAAGGAATGGGAAGAATATAAAAAAGATATCCATAAAATATCGCTTATGGACAGCCTTCCGTTTTTATCAAATATAATACAGCAAATGAGTATTGGTTTTCTTTGTACTCCGGATGTAAAACGACACCCTTTTATTACTTCTGATGAACCATGTGTTCTATTTAATCCAGATCTACAATGGCAAAGATTTTATGGACCGGGTTTTGCACAGCAGAATGTCCAACTAACAATGCCTTTGTCTCCAGAAATCACTGTTATTTTTTCTTGGGCAAATTACCATGGGTATAGTATGTTACCAGTTTCTAGGGTTGAAGATTTAAACCGCATGGCAAGAAGTTATGCAGAAAAAGAATTTATTTCTTCTACTCCAAGGCGAAGGTTAGTGTGGTTCTTTAAAATCCCTCTAGACCCTGCTTTTATTTTTCGATTGATTAAATATAAAATTAGGATTCTTATTCACGATTGGAAAATGAAAAGAGTTTGGAAAAAACATGATAGAAAATATGGAAAAAATTAAAGAAGAAGTTAAATTAATAGTATCTTCGTCTGACACCGTCGAATTAAAGCTTGATAGACTTAATAATCTGCTTTCGACTCTTAAGCCCTTAGATCATACAAAAGAAATGCTTTTTGTTTGTGATGCCGCTATTATTTGTGCAAACGATGCAGGTAAACCACACATGGTAGCACAATTCTGTTTAATAAAAGTAAAGGCAGAAATTTCTCAAACTAGCTTCTACATAAAAGATATAAAAGATTTAACACTTCCTCCTGGTTGGTTTGCCCCTGCTTTAAAAGTCACAAAAGCAAGGCAAGCAGAATGTGAGAAAAGAGTCCAAGAAATCTGGACTAATACACAAAAGTATATAGATGTTG
The DNA here is from genome assembly GCA_001786365.1 of Candidatus Nomurabacteria bacterium RIFOXYD2_FULL_35_12. Taxonomy (GTDB): domain Bacteria; phylum Patescibacteriota; class Minisyncoccia; order Phycocordibacterales; family UBA9973; genus UBA9973. Next base: position 1,079 of record MFWK01000024.1, read on the forward strand.
GGTTTGCTTACTTAAACAAGAATCCACTTATTGGTGCGGCTGGATACTGTCAAACAATGGCAGGAGAAATTTACGCAAGTTATTACCTTCAGCTTAAGCTCTACCATTTTGGTTCTGGAAGACCATGGAATTCTAAATTATCTAACTATAGGATAATAAGTTTCTTAGGTGTTGATAATTTCTTATTACTTGATCGAAAATCTCGGAAGAAAATAACAAGTGTAAGGAAAATTTCTCTTAAATGTTTCAAGGAGGCTAAAAAATACTACACAGAAATCAGGGCATGGCGATTCTTGGCTGACTGCTATTTATCTTTGGGCCTTGAACACCATTCTTTTAATAGTCCAATCAGGAGCAAAATTGCTTTTTATAGAGCTGAAAAACTTATCAAAAAGTATAAGATCATAGATCTGGAGGCTCGTCTGGAGAGTATGAGAAAATTACCTTTAATAGGTAGCACGAAAGACTAAATAATATTACGGAGGCTTCCAGATACCCCGTCACTTTAATTTGTGTTTCTTTTTGCTCTATTTTTTGTTAGAACCTATATATGGCATGGAATGATAACCTCGAAATTGGTACCCCCGCTCACGAAATTGCGTCATCAACACACAATCGTATTCGCGTTCTAGCAGGACCAGGGGCTGGAAAATCATTTGCAATGAAGCGACGAGTGGCACGTGTTTTAGAGGTTGATCAAATTGACCCCGCAAGAGTATTAGCGGTTACTTTTACGCGCGTTGCCGCTGAAGATTTGCACAGAGAGTTAATTTCACTTGGCGTACCAGGTGCTGATCATCTAAATGGAAAGACCATCCATAGTTTAGCCATGACTATTCTAATGCGTAATCATGTATTAACGGCGTTAGGAAGAAATCCTCGACCACTCAATAAGTTTGAATTGGAACCATTACTCGAAGACCTAAGTAATATTCATGGAAATAAGCATGCTCGAAGACGTTTAATGTCTGCTTATGGAGCAGCTTGGGCACGTCTGCAAACACAACAGCCTGGGTACGCTCAGTCTCCTGCAGACCAAGCATTTGTGGACGAACTTGTTAGGTGGCTTCGCACACACGAGGCAATGTTAATGGATGAACTTATACCTCATCTCTACCAATATCTACATGCGAATCCGGGAGCTAACGAGAGAACAGAGTATGAACATTTATTGGTAGATGAATACCAAGATTTAAACAGAGCTGAACAAGAAGTTTTACGACTGTTGAGTGAACATGGATCAATTTGTATAATTGGTGACGACGACCAATCTATTTATAGTTTCAGACACGCTCACCCGGATGGAATTCGTCAATGGGCAACACTTCATGCAACAGATGAACATGCAATTAGTGAATGTCGACGTTGTCCTACAACAGTTGTTAGAATGGCAAATGCACTTATAGCAAAAAATACCGACAGAATAGCTGGCAAAGTAATGACGGAACGTTTAGCAAATGGTGTAGGTGAAGTCGCGATAAGGCAGTATAGAACAGTAGGAGAAGAAGCCAAAGCTGTTGCTGATAAAATAACTGCTTTAATCGCTACCGGCGTAGCTCCTCAGGAGATTATAGTTCTTACACAACGTGAGATATTTGCTGCGCCAATCTTTAATCTACTAAAAGAACAAGGTGTTCCAATAAAATCTTATTACGCTGAATCAGAGTTAGATACCACAGAAGCACAGGAACGTTTTGCTATTCTAAAGCTTCTTTTAAATAACGAGGATCGTGTTGCTCTTCGTTGGTTACTTGGTCGTGGTCATAATAATTGGCGTACAAAACCGTATAGAAAGTTAATGAGCTATGTTAGAACAAGCAACCTTTCTCCTTGGGAAACATTGAGTGGTTTAGAGACGGGTATTATTACACTTCCTTATACGAATACACTAGTCACACGCTTTAAAGAAATAAAAGCAGAATTATCTACTTTACAGACAGCACCAGATCTGGATGAATTTATAAAATTGTGGTTACCAGAAACTGAAGAGACAGCACTACTTGCCGGAACTGTTGCAAGTAGTAAAGGAGAAGCAGAAAACCCACAAGAATTGTATGAAGCTCTCTATGAAGCAATTACTCAACCCGAAATACCGTTAGAAGTTACGCAGGTTAGAGTCATGAGTTTGCACAAAAGCAAAGGCCTTAGTTCTCCTTTTGTATTTATAGTTGGATCTATAGAAGGATTATTGCCTGCTAGATCTGATCAAACAATGACCCCTGAAGAACAATTAGCTAAGCTCGAAGAAGATCGACGACTCTTTTATGTCGGTATTACTAGAGTAAAATCAGATTTACCAAATAGAAATGGTTATTTAGGAATAACCTATGCTCAAACGATGATTGCCGCCGATGCTTACTCCAGCCAAATCAGCCCAGTGCAAGTTATACGTGGGATTGCTCACTTACAAGCCAGTCGTTTCATAGGAGAAATGGCACCTCACGCTCCGCGTGCTGAATCCAATACCCCTCTATAATTCCAAAAGTATAATTTAACTTATAGTAATAACTCCTTTGGTTGCAACAATCAGTGATTTAAAGCATCCCATCAACTCCCGCTTCTCCTCATTAGTTCCTTCTCGTAAAATATACTTAGCGTAAGTTCGTAGATCGATTTCTTTATGCTTTGATGAGGCCGGAGTTGATCCGAGGACACTTCGATGGAATTTATTGTATCGCTTCAATTCCTCTTCGAATTTGTGTTGTATGCCAATCTGGCTAATTTCCAGTTTGTCTACTAATTTCACAAGTTGTTCCACCAATTCTTCTTCCCGGAGATAAGCATTTTTACAATGGCGGTCTTTTGATCGCCCACATCCATAATAAATGTATTTTGCTACAGTTCCGTCCTTAAGCTGTTTATATTTTTCTTCTGCACTGATACCTGATCCACATAACCCGCACGTCATCAATTTAGTAAAGGCGAATTCATGGCTTTGGCGAACTATATTGTCTCTCTTGAGTTGTGCTTGTACTTGATCAAACAATTCTTTACTAACTATCGCTTCATGCTTACCGGTATACCAGTTTCCAGATTTTTTTGGATACTCAAATGTTCCATAGTAAAAAGGATTCATTAAAGTTCTATAAATATTTCCTAGAGCCAAATTTTTGTTTCCTATAGTCTTAAAGTTTAATTCAAATTTGAGCCATTGATGCACTTTTCTGCCAGACCATTTATCATAAGCTACTTTCTCAAACATTTTCTTTATCACATGTGCTCGTTCTGTATCGATGATTACTTGGCACTTTTTGTCCATCATTTTTTGATTGAGGTATCCCGTGGGTGCCATTCCCGGCCATAGTCCCATTTCTACTCTAGTTCGCAGTCCTCGTTTAACATTAATTCCTCTATTATCATTCTCAAGTTTAGCTTGCCCACAGAGTATCATCAGCATAAACTTATCATTCGGTGAATTCATAAATCGTTGACCGAATGTTCTGATATCTTGAAGAAAGTTTCCATCCATCAAATCTACAATCTTTCCGAGATCGCCAGCATTTCTTGAAATTCTGTCTGGTGCCCAAGTAAGGATGCCATTAAACTTTCCTTGCTTTAGTTCTTCGACTATCTCATTAAAAACTGGTCTCTGTCCCGTTTCTTTAGCAGAGTGCGACTCGCGCTTCATCGTAATCACTTCAAGCCCTTCCCGATCTGCTAATTGAAGCATTTCTTTGATTTGGCTATCTATACTTAAAACCTGCCGCTCCTCACTCTCAGTGCTTTTCCTAGCATAAAGGCAGTATTTTACCTTTACAGGGATTGCTTGTTTTACCGTCACCCCAGCTGGCATTTGTACTGTATTGCTCATACCTAATCAATGACGCACCCTTTTATAGGAGTCTAGAGCGTCTCTGTTGGTACTGTTGGTAACTCGATTACACAAACTTTATGATCTAAGCTAGGATGTCAAAAGCACACAAATGTGCTAAAATTTCTTTACAAATTAATAGCCGACCTAACCCCTTGGAATCTCTAAGGATATGGTCTAAAAACTCGCTACAAGGTAAAGAACCCTTCGTCAGGGTACTTGTAGCGAGTCATAATCGGAAACGGTTATGGGTGGTCTTCGGACCATCGCCCGGCGGAGGGCTTTTTGTCTATCTACTGGGTTAAAACTCGCTACAATGAAAAATAAATATTTACTCGCATTCCTTTTTAGCTTTCTTTTTATTCCCTCGATAGCTCTCGCTTCCTGGTGGAATCCATTTTCTTGGTTCAAGAAAAACCCGAAACCGACCATAGAGACGACTGAGAAAATTAAACCTAAACCATCGACAATAAAAGTCAGTGAAGATACTACGGCAACTAAAGCTACAGAAAAAAAGGTATCTAATTCAAAATCAAATATAGTTAAAGAAAAATCTACCAAAGAAACGGTCGCAACTTCTTCTATAGTTTCTAGTCCAGTTCCGCCAGTTTTGGATATATGTAAAAATATTGAAGGCATCCAAAGTGGTGCTCCTGATGGGATGATTGCAAATCAAGGAACTTGCTTGCCTTCTACTATTAATACAGATCAGCAGATCGCTCAAATTCAAGAATCCTTGAATCAAATCGTCAAAAACACAGCACCAGCAGTGCCACCGCCAGTGATTATTGATAACACTCCGAAAGAAGTTAAGTTTGAAGAACTGGCAAAGTTCTATATGCCTAATCTTGGTGAAGATTATGTTCAGCTATCTGTATATGCATTTAAAAAAGATGATGTGATCAAACTCCTATTCAAAGGTGAAACATTTACTCGCATAGTAAAAAAAGATGAAGGCCCGTCCGAAATGTTTGAAATCCACAAATTAGAACCTGGCACTTGGTATCCATATGAAATAAAAGTCGAAAGAGGTAATTTATACGGTATTAGAAAAGCTGAATTCAGAACTGATTTTATTAAAAGTAACTAAACTTTGTGAAAACCCGCCCTTTTGACACAGAATCTTTATATAGTATTATTAGTTTAAGTATTATTATTAACCTCATAAAATCTATGAAAAAATATTCGTCTCGTTTTGTAAATGTTCCACTCATCCTTATTTGGATGTTGGCATCTGTGCTTGTTTTTCCTTCATCAGCTAATGCAACTATAAGCGACGATAACTACTACGGTCCGCAACGATTAGTTTCCACTCCTAATAAACTTACCAATTCCGGTAATACGCCTTCAGGGGCTTTTACTCACGATATTCCAATCAAGACTCCTCCCGGACGAAACGGAATTGAGCCGAATCTAACACTTCAATACAACAGCCAGAATACCACCAAAGGAAACTTGTACGGTTACGGCTGGGACATTCAGATTCCATATATCCAAAGATTAAACAAATATGGAACCGAAAAATTATATACTTCTCACTATTTCACATCTTCATTGTCAGGCGACCTTGAAGATATTTCTTTAACAGATGGAGAACACGGCACTTACGGAGCTAAAGTAGATACAGGAGATTTCCTTAAATACAACTATTCTTCGGGAACTGACGGCTGGACGGTAACCGACAAGAAAGGAACCATATATACCTTCGGAACAACTAGCAACACAGAACAGAGAGATCCAAATGATTCTGCTAAAACATATAAATGGTACTTGAAAGAAATCCGAGACCTTAACAACAACTATGTCTCTTTTGAATACGCTCAGGATAATGCACAGGTATATCCATATAAAATAAAATACACTGGGAATGATGTTACTGACGGTATATTTGAGATCGAATTTCTTAAGGAAGCTCGAGATGATGATACTACATCTTACGAATCAGGATTTGCTATAAAGACACTTTACAGAATTTATGAAATTCAAGCGAAGATAAGCGGTACGTGGATACGTAAATATGAATTGGATTATTCAACTGGAGATAATACCAAACGTTCTCTTTTAACCTCTGTTACTGAAACAGGAAAGGATGAATCAGCTAACACTCTCACTTTTCCAGCTACCTCTTTTACTTACCAAGAACATGGTGACAGTTGGACCGAAGATACTAACTGGGTATTACCGGAAGATTTAGATAGTCTCTCTGTATTTGTTTCTGATATCAACGCTGATTCGTTGCCAGACATTATACAATCACAAGATGTATCAGGTACTCATTACTATGATATTTATATTAATGATGGAATAGATGGTTGGTATGATGATACCCAGAACTGGGATCTTCCCGTGGCTCTTTCTGGAACCAATGGACCTTTTGCTCACACATTTCTAGTTGATGTTGATGGCGATGGATATACAGACATTTTGAAATCTGTTTATAGTTCAGGCAGTCGGGCAGTATATATTAATAACGGAGACGGTACCGGCTGGACCGAGGATGAGAATTACGTTATTCCTTTTAGTTTTGAAACAGCTGGTAGCGCCACAGAACACGCTTATCGTCTTTTTGATGTGAATGGCGACGGACTTATTGATGTGGTATATGCTAAAGATGCAGGCGGAGGATCTATCGAGGACTATGTTTATATAAATGATGGAGATGGTACCGGCTGGACTGAAGACACAAACTGGACCTTGCCAGAATATTTCAGTGGTCAAATGGGTGGTGCTCGTTACAATATCCGAGTATTTGATGTGAACGGTGATGGACTTAGCGATATTGTTAGCTCTGAAAATACGGTAGGTGGTCATTATGATGATGTATATCTTAACAACGGAACAGATACTTGGGTTGAAGACACGAACTGGACAGTACCAGTGAACTTTGAAAATAACGGAGCAGGACAAAGACAGATTGCAATAATGGATGTGAACAACGATGGTTTACTTGACCTTGTAGATGCCGATAGTGATGCTCAATATCGAAAAATATATCTAAATAAAGGTGATGGAACTGGCTGGACCCAAGATACTAGCTACTCTGTCCCTGTATCAGTAAAGAGTGAAGATGTTCGATATTTCGACATCAACGGCGACGGTTTGATTGATTTCAATAAAGCTGATACTTCTGGCGGAAATTTTTACGATAATGTGTACGAGAACGACGGAGACGAAGTAGATTTGCTATCCCAGATTACTACTAGTAAAGGTGCCGTAATCACTCCACTGTATAAGGCCAGCACTGCCTACAAAGATGGAAGCAGTAATCTTCTAAATGTTCTTCCTTTTACTTTTGATACCGTTTATTCTATCGCTACTAGCGATGGAGTTGGCAATACTAGCACTGAAACGCTTTCTTACGAAGGTGGAAAATATTACTACGGAGATGAAAGAGATAGAAAGTTTGCTGGCTTTAATAAAGTAATTACTACCGATGGCTCGAGTTATGTTACTAAGAACTTTTACCATCAAGGTAACACTACCGATTCTTCAAACGGAGAATACAGTGATGATGATTCAAAAATTGGACAAATGTATCGTAGTGAAGTTTATGATGATAGTAGTAATAAGTATGCTCAGTCAACATATAAATGGGACAAATATGATTTAGGGAACGGACGAGATTTCGTGAAGCTAATCCAGAAAATAGATTTTACCTATGATGGCGATGCAGACCACAAAGACACCGCTGAATCTTACACCTACGAAAATACCTATGGAAACTTAACCCAAAAAATTACCTGGGGTGAAGTTACCGGCTCTGGTGATGGAACATATACCGATACAGGAACAGATAAGTTTACCTACGATTACACTTACGCCGCCAATACCACTGACTATGTCGTCGGTCTTCCTTCTGAAGAAGATGTAATTGATCAAAACAGCAACAAGGTAAAAGAAACTAGATTCTATTACGACGCTCAAACTCTTGGCAATGTTACCGATGGTAACGAAACCAAAAGAGAGTTTTGGAAAACTTCTACAACGTACATTGATACGGGAAAAACATACAACAGTTATGGCTTAGTAGCCACCGAAAAAGACGGGAGAGATAAAACAACTACCTATACTTACGATGCCAACAACCTATATCCCGCAACTGTAGCTAACCCACTTAGTCAAAACACTACCTATACCTATGATTATTCCAACGGAAAAGTAAAAACTACAACTGATCCAAATACTCGAGTATTTGAAACTGTATATGATGCACTAGATAGGCCATTAACAGAAAAGATACCCGACATTGCTTCGCCTGGAACTTTAGTTAACAAGACTACCTATACATATACCGATAATGTTGTCCCTTCTAAAGTTCAAGTCACCAATCATTTAGATGGTTCAGTATCTTTTGATGTCTACACTTACATTGATGGCTTAGGTAAAAAGATTCAAGAACGAAAAGAAGCAGAAGATTCAGTGTATTCAGTCAAAGATTTTGTCTATAATGAAGTCGGCAAACTCAAGAAAGAATCTCTACCATACTTTAGCTCCGGTACTACTCGCACGAATGCTACCACTAACAATTATCTCTACATCAATTATACTTATGATCCACTAGAAAGAATCAAGACAATTATTAATGCTCTCGGTACTACTACCAATACTTACGACCAATGGGAGACAGTTACCACAGATCCAAAGATCATAAACAAGGATACTCACCATGATGCTTACAATCAACTCATTACAGTTGAAGAACACAATGGCGGAAGTACTTATACTACAGCTTACGAATACAATGGTCTTGGTAAACTAACTAAAATTACTGATAATGCTTCAAATCTTCGTAACTTCACTTATGATGGTTTAGGAAGAAGACTGACTGCTCAAGATTTGCACGCTTCAGGAGATGGAAGTTATGGTACTTGGACGTATGTTTATGATGACGCTGGTAACATTACTCAGACTATTGATCCAAAAAGTCAGACTGTAAATTACACTTACGACGACACCAATAGAACACTTACGGAAGACTATACTGGTGTAGCTAATACGGAAGTAACCTATGTCTACGACACTGGCACGAATGGTATTGGCCATCTCTACACGGCCACCGTTTACTCTGGGCCAGTTACTACTTACACCTATAACTCTCGAGGTGGAGTAGCTTCAGAGACGAAGAATATAAGTAGTACCAACTATGCAACTTCAAATGAATACGACCGACAAGGTAATCTAACCAAGATTGTTTACCCAGACAATGCTGAAGTTGCTTATGAGTATAATACTGCCGGATTACTGGAAGCAGTATCACGTAAAGAAAGTGGCGGTTCTTACACTTACATCATTACTGATTATGACTATGCTCCGACCGAGAAAGTTACCTACAAAGATTTCTCCAATGCTATCGATACATATCTGACCTATGATCCGAACAAGATGTACCGCTTAGTTAATCTCTTTAGTATTGATCCACCGGAAGACGAAGTTGTTGAAACTCCAATAGCAGAAACACCAGCAAAGGTGGAAGTTATTGAGACATCAATTGAAGAAATTCCAACCGAAATTGAAAACCCTGTGCAGGAAGTTTTAGATACTTCCACTGAGCAAGTTGTAGAACTCGAAGAAGAAGTTATGCCCGAGACAATTACTCCATCTTCACAAGAAGAAACATATACTATTCCTCTATTATCAGCAGAAGAAACGCAAACAGAAACCGTAATTGAAGAAAAGAGTAACAAAGCTGAAGAAGCCCCTGTTGAAGTAGTAATCGAAGAACCTGATTACTATCAACTAGAAAATAAGTTTCCTGATATAGGATTACAGGAAAATAAAGAAAAAAGAACTGCTAATGGAAAGATTTATTCTCTAGGAAAAGACGAGAAGGAAAAAGACATCGAAAGAATGGTACTTTTCCAAACACCAATACACTACAAAAACAAGAAAACTAAAAAGTTGGAAGAAATAGATACCCGATTAATACCGAAAGCTGATGGTTGGAAGATGGACAAAGCTCCATACTCTGTGGTTTTAAAAAATGTGTTTGAGAATGATTTTCTTTCAGTTATGCGTAATGGTCTTAAATTAGATTTTTCTTTGCACAAAGATGAAGCTTCTAACTTCTCACTAAGTCAAGGATTTAAAGCTGATTCCGGGGACAAAAAAGATAGACTGATTCGTTACAATAACGCTGTTGCCCCAGGCATACACATTGAAGTAGATGCGAAAAATGAAGCGCTCACGAAAGATATTGTGATAGATAGTTTCAGTTCAATTCCTGCATCCGAAAAAGAAAATTACGAAGTCTCATTTGATGTCATAGCTAACAGTGCCATAACAATTGAATCTGAAGATGGGACTATAAAAGATACAGGTGAAGTTCTAAGTACGGAAAAAGTAACAACAATCAAAACAGAATCCGAAGACACTCTATACATCTGGCCCGGTATTGCCGAAGATGCGGAAGGTCTATCTACTCCCATCACACTTGAATACACCAAGACAGATGCAGGATTTTTGCTCACCAAGAAAATACCTATGGCTTGGTTGGAGAAGGCCGCATATCCTGTCCGTACTGATGCCACAGTAAGTTATTATGCAGGCTCAGGTGATGGACTTGTTTCCACTGATAGCTTTTATCACGGAACTTGGGCTGATGCTCGTAATGAAACTGACGGAGATGATGTAAATTATACTTCTACAGATGAAAATAATGCAGTGTTTTCAACCAGCGATGCAAATAAATTTGGTATCGGCAGATCATTCTTCCCATTTGACACCTCAAGTCTCAACGACGGGGCTGAAATTACTGGAGCCAAGCTGTCGCTCTATGTTGTCTTTAAGCGTGATCAGGATGATGATGGTAACGATTATGCTGTAGTGGTGTCAGGAACCCAAGCCTCTACATCTTCGTTATCACTTGCGGATTATGACCAGGTTGGAAGTACTGCCTGGTCCAGTACATTAGATTTCGGGAGCATCGGTGAAGGATCACGCATAGATTTGAACCTTAATTCTTCAGGCCTCTCAAATATATCCAAAACTAGCTGGACAAAACTGGCGGTAAGAGAAGGCCATGATTTCGCTAATGATCAGATGGCTAATTATAAAATGAATGTGCTGGGCGTTTATTATTCCGAGAGAAGCGGAGATTATTATGATCCGTACCTCGATATTACTTACACCGTAAACACTGCCCCTACCGCACCGACCTCATTGCAGACAGAAGGAGCAACAAATCCCATAGACATCACTGATGGAACTCCAGAGTTTAGCGCAATTTATACCGACGATAATGCTGGAGACACTGCACCATACTATCAAGTGCAAGTCATAGCTTCAGGCGGTTCATTTACTTCTCCACTTTGGGACAGTACAAAGACAGCTTTCGGAACTCCTGTTGCTAAGGATGCCAGAAGCGCAGACATCTCCTACGGAGGATCAGCCCTATCCATGAATGCGGTTAAATATTACTGGAGAATTAAGTTTTGGGATACAGCTGACTTAGCCGGAGCTTGGACTGATGGGACAGCTAACTTTACGGTAGCCGGTACACCTACAGGCCCTACGGGGTTATATTCTGGCTGTACTACTGCCCAATCTGGTTCAACAAACCCGACAGGTCTAAAATGCGGTACTCCTGTATTTTCAGCTACTTACAACGATTCAGATGAAAACGCTATATCTAGGAAATTCAGGATTCAGGTTAATACCCAAGCTGATTTTGCAGGGACAACGCTCTGGGATAGTGGTTCTAGTGGTACCTCTATGCCTGACGTAGATGAGGGTAACCGAAGCTGGGATATTGTTTACGCTGGTGATCCTCTTACTTACGCAACTACTACATATTACTGGAGAATCAAATATTGGGATCACAGCAACCTTGAGGGCGACTGGAGTGATGTTGCTACCTTCGGCACTTACAATTCCAAAGTCTATCAAGACAATCATTACACTTATGATGCCAATGGCAACATCACTAAGATTGTAGATTCTTCGGACACAGACTCAGCTCGAACTGTCACCTATAGTTATGACGACCTCAACAGACTTCTTTCTGCCACAGCCACTGATGTTGCAAGTGGAACTTCCACATACACTCATACATATACGTACGACAGCATAGGCAACATTCTCACTAGGACAGACGCCAGCGGTTCATACACATATTCCGGTAGCGGAAATTACAATCCTCATGCAGTGACAAGTATAGGCTCAATAAACTACACCTACGACGACAATGGCAATATGCTCACTGAAACTAGTGGGCTCTCCAACACCTGGGATTATAGAAACAGACTCACTCAAGCAGTGAAAGGAGGTATCACTTCGACGTATACTTACGATCATACTGAAAAGCGAATGACTGCAAATGACGGCACCGCTACGACTACATATCCCAACAATCTCTACAACATCAAAGGTTCTGTAAAAACAAAGCATGTGTACGCAAACAACGAACTCATTGCCACTGTCGTCTATGATGGCTCTACTACAACCGTCTATCATGACCACACAGATCACCTATCCGGCACAGGCACCATTACAAGTAGCACACCTTCGGAAATACAAACCTTAGATTATTTCCCTTATGGAAATATCAGAATCAATGACAAGGCAGGATCATTTGACGAACAGAGAAAACACACAGGACACGAATATGATGTAGATACCAGTCTCACATATGCTAATGCAAGATATTATCATTCGACTTCGGGGAGATTTCTGAGTCAGGATCCGGTGTTCTTAAACTTAGGAGTTGATAAAAGAACTGAACAAGTACTGTTTGACCCACAACTAATAAATTCGTACAGCTATACTAGAAATAACCCGCTGATTTATACTGATCCCGATGGAGAAATTGCATTTCCCGCTGCCGTACTTGCCGTTGTATCAATTTATGGATATCTAAGTAACTTGATAGATGCATATGAATTCAAAACTGTCGTTATTGACTACCCTGAGGTTCACAGTATTGAAGAAATTAATAGAGCAGGCAACCAAATTATTAGCAATTTGGTTTTATTCGGAGCAGGAAGAATATCTACTACTATAGAAAAAGCGGTTTTAGATATAGGCACTACAACTCTTGATGTGCTTGATAATTATTTTGGTGAGGATACATACAAAAACCTTAATGACAACAAAAAGTCTGACATTTTGCCAAGTAATTCTTCAAATTCTCAATCAAGCAGTAATCTTTGGCAGTCGACTAGTACCATATCAGAACAGAAATCTAGCAAAATGAACTCAGTATCAGAAACACCTGATAGTAAAATTAAAAGCACTAATAATAAAAAATAAATATGGATAAAAATTTCTTAAACATTCTAATTTTGATAGCCGGTCTACTGTTGATTTTTTTAGGTCTTGCACCTCTTATCTCACGTAAGTATTTTGAAGAGATATATAGAAAGATTTGGAAGAGTAAGATAGAACCAATGTCAGAATCAGATACCTATGTTTATAACCGTTATATTCGACAAATTTTCCCATTACTAATGGGTCTAACATTGACTGCTTATGCTTTTTATGGATTATTTTTTTAATTACAAAATCTAATATAGAATTGGGTCAGGTACAATTAAATAGTAAATGACAATCATAGAAAAAATGTATAAAAGCACTGTTGTTGATATAAAAATATGTTCTTCCAATTCTCTTGTCAGGCGCAAACTTCAATTTTCAGCCTCATATGAGATCAAAAATTTCTTACAAACCTCACCTTACTTTGAACATGCTCGCTGGGGTCTAAATTTTTACCTATCTAGACCAAATCTAAAAAGAGGAGAAGGTGTCAGCCCCTACGCTACTGTAAACTACACTTACGACGACTTAAATCGCCTCACAGGCGCTACAGCGACCAATGTCGCCGCTGGTACTTCTACCTATTCTCACACATTCACCTATGATTCTATCGGCAACCTAACCAATAAGTCTGATCTTGGAAGTTATTCCTATGCTGGCACGAACAATGCAAATCCTCATGCGGCGACAACCATCAACAGTGTAACTAATACCTATGACGACAATGGAAATCTGACAGCAGATGGCACAAGAACAGTTACTTGGAATTATCGAAATCTTCCAGCTACAGTAGTTAAAAGTTCAGTTACTAATACCTATACATATGATCATGAAGGAAACCGAGTAATTACTGCTGATGGAACGACTACCAGAATATATCCGAGCGATCTTTACAACAAAGCTGGTTCAACTACCGTAAAGCATATCTATGCTAATGGAGAATTAATAGCTACAGTAGACTACAATGGTTCAACTACTACCGTTTACCACGACCATACTGACCATCTTACAGGCACCGGAACAATCACCAGCTCAACT
>MFWK01000025.1:0-14201 GCA_001786365.1 Candidatus Nomurabacteria bacterium RIFOXYD2_FULL_35_12
TATATTTGTTTTAAAATAAATTATAAGTTTTGGCGCAAGTATTCTTTGTTAATTTTTATAGCATCTATACTTTTGACTGCCACTGTATTTATCCCTCAGCTTGGATGGAGTCACGGTGGAGCGCAAAGATGGATACAAATAGGTCCGATGTCTTTTCAGCCGGTGGAGATTTTAAAATTTGGTTTTATTATTTATTTTGCCGCATGGTTGTCTTGGGTCAAGAACAGGGTGCAGGATTTAAAGTTCGGTATTTTGCCATTTATTGCAATGCTCGCGATTATTGCTTTGATTTTATTTAAACAACCGGATACGAAGAGTTTTATTTTAATTGTAGTGACTGGAGTTTCAATGCTTTTTATTTCTGGTGTTCCTTTGAGATATATCTTTGGTGTTGGTTTTTTGCTGGCATTTTTATTTGGAGCGCTTGTTTACTTTACACCATATTTGCAAGAAAGAGTTAGAACTTTTATTGATCCATCGCAAGATGCGCAGGGTTCTTCTTATCAAATTCAGCAATCACTCATCGCCCTCGGCTCGGGTGGGATGTTTGGTCGAGGTTTTGGTCAAAGTATTCAAAAATTTAGTTATTTGCCTGAGCCTCAAGGGGACTCCATCTTTGCTGTTTTAGGTGAAGAATTAGGCTTTGTCGGAGCTGTAAGTGTGATATTGCTTTATTTACTTTTTGCTTTACGTGGATTTCGTATTGCCAATAATTCTCCGGACTTATTTAGTAGACTTTTAGTCTCTGGAATTGTTATACTGATTACGGTGCAGTCATTTATGCATATTGCATCTATTACTGGAGTTTTTCCATTAACCGGTGTGCCACTACCTTTTATGAGCTTAGGAGGTACGTCGTTTATGATATATCTTATAGCTATGGGTATTGTATTAAATATATCTAAACAAAGTTATAAAGTAAAAAGTTCATAAAGTTATAAAGTATATGAAAATAGTCTTTACAGGTGGTGGATCGGGTGGACATTTTTATCCCATTATTGCTGTGGCAGAAAGGGTAAATCAAATAGTTGATCGTGAAAATATACTAAGGGTGAAACTCTATTATATTTCTGACAGTCCTTATGACAAGGAGATGCTTTTTGAAAACGGGCTTTCATATGAAGAAGTTAATACTGGGAAAATGCGTACTTATTTTTCTATTCAAAACTTTTTTGATATTTTTAAAACTTTTTTTGGTGTTATAAATGCAATTTTTAAATTATTTTCAATTTATCCTGATGTCGTTTTCGGAAAAGGCGGTTATGCTTCTTTCCCGACGATTTTCGCAGCTAGAATTTTAGGTATTCCTGTAGTGATTCATGAATCAGATTCCGCTCCTGGACGAGTAAATAATTGGGCCGGACATTTTGCTAAAAAAGTAGCAGTTTCTTTTATAGAATCTGCAGGTTATTTTCCTAAAAAAACTGTCGCTTGGACAGGTCAACCCATCAGAACAGAAATAGAAAGCCCCGCAAATCGTCGTTTGGCTTTGGAATATTTTAAGTTAGAAGAAAATTTACCGACAATTCTTGTTTTGGGCGGATCTCAAGGTGCAGAACTTATCAATAACACTATTTTAGATGCGCTTCCAAGATTAATAAATAATTATCAAATTATTCATCAAACAGGTGTTAAGAATTTTGAAATGGTAAAAGGGCAATCTGAAGTCATACTTTCTGGTAATAAAAATAAATTGAGATATGTTTCCATGCCTTTCTTGAACCCTCTTTCTATGAAAATGGCTGCCGGAGTAGCGACTATCGTCATTTCTAGGGCTGGCTCTATGTTGTTTGAGATAGCTTCTTGGGGCGTGCCATCTATTTTGATTCCAATAACAAATACGAATGGTGATCATCAGAAAAAGAATGCCTTTAATTATGCTAGGTCTGGAGCTTGTAGTGTTGTGGAGGAGGCAAATATGACTGCCAATATCTTGAGTGAAGAGATTGAAAGAATAACAAATGATAAAACAGTTTATGATGTTATGGCACGGGGTGTAAAATCTTTCAATAAGCCTGACGCTGCGATGAAAATCGCCCGCGCAATTGTAGATATCGCTTTGAGTCATGAAAAATAATAATATTGAAGCTCCTAAAACGTCGCCTAAAATTTCATTTCACAATGAGCCTAGATTGTCCGAACACGAAGCAGATAAAAATAAAAATGAAAAGCGAGTAAATCTCATTCCTTTTGTCAAAGATTTTATTTCAAACCATGAGAGATTTAAGGGTAAAGAGGTTAATATCACTTTTGCTCTGAAAGGTAATTCGTCCTTGGTGTGTATAGTAGAAACTCCTGAGGGTAAATTAGTTTTAAAAATTCGTTTAGGCGTAACTGGTACTTCTGGTGATGTTAAGTTTTTTAAAGTATGGGAGGAGGCAGGGGTAAAAGTTCCTCATATACTTGAAGATGGAAAAATAAATGGGCATCAATATACTTTGATGGAGTATGTTGACGCAAAACCATTAAATGAAGTTTACAAAAAAGGAGAAATGGTTGAAAAGGAAATATATGTTGAATTGGGAAAAATTCTTCGTGCAATGCATATGCCTAAAGCAGAAGGTTTTGGTCGTTGTGTTGATGGAAAAGCAGAATTTTCTAGGTTTGAGGATTGGCTTAATAGTCCAGGAATACAGAAGAAAATAAAATATGTTGAAGAACATAAACTTTTAGGAGAAGAACATGGGTCATTAGAACTTGCCATTAAAATATTGACTGAGCATGTTAATAAAGAAAAAAGAAGTAGTTATTGCCATGAAGATTTTGGGACTGCAAATATTTTTGCTACCAATCCACTAACTGTGTTTGACCCAAACCCAAGATTTAATAATAGATATATTGATTTAGGAAGAAGTGTAATGAGGACTATTTATAACGATAGTGGATTAACTAGAGCCAAGGATCAACTAATCAGAGGTTATTTTAATGGTGAACCATATGATGAAAGAGTCCTTCAAGCCTCTATATTACTAAATGCTTATATGAAATTTGATTATGCACATAAAATAGGTAGATTAAAACAAATAGATTGTATTAGGAAATATCTTACAGAAACTAAGTATTTGTTAGAAAAATAATTAAATTAATGCTAAAATAGCATTATGTCAGACACAAAAGTTGTAACTAGATTTGCGCCGTCGCCGACGGGGTTTATGCATGTGGGTGGAGTACGAACCGCTCTTTTTGCTTGGCTTTTTGCTAGAAAGAATAAAGGTACTTTTATATTAAGAATTGAAGATACAGACAAAGCACGAGAGGTGGCTGGGTCAATAGATCATATTATTGAGTCATTGAAATGGATTGGAATAGATTGGGATGAAGGTCCAGATATCGGTGGACCACATGCGCCATATAAACAATCCGAAAGACTAGATTCGTATAAAAAATACGCGCAGATTTTAATTGAAAAAGGTTTAGCTTATCCTGATCCATACACCAGTGAAGAATTAGAAGCATTTAGGAAAAAAGCAGAAGTGGAAAAAAGGCCATTTTTATATCGTGATTATCGTCCAGAGAGTTTTAGAAAATGGGATGGCACAAAAGCATTGCGTTTTAAAACTCCGGAAATAAAAAGTTATAAATGGACTGATGCAGTTCGTGGTGAACTCTCGGCTGGACCAGAAGCTTTGGATGATTTTATTTTAATTAAAAGCGACGGATATCCTACATATAATTTTGCTCATATTATTGATGACTTAGAAATGGGAGTTACTCATATTATGCGTGCAGATGAATTTATTTCTTCTACACCTAAATTCCTCTCACTTTATGATGCATTAAGTATCATGCCTCCTGTATTGGTGACTTTACCACCGATTTTAGGGGAAGCTGGAACAAAAAAACTTGGTAAAAGAGACGGCGCGAAAGACATTTTGGATTATAAAAAGGAAGGGTATTTGCCAGAAGCAATGTTAAACTTTTTAGCATTTATTGGTTGGAATCCAGGAGAAGGAGATAATAGAGAAGTTTTAACCAAAGAAGAAATTATAAATTTTTTTGATTTAAAACATGTTCAGAGAGCGGGTGGAAAATTTAATGAAGAAAAATTAATTTGGCTTAATAAAGAGCATATGAAGAAATTGTCACAAAAAGAAATAGAAAAAAATATTTTTGAATATTTACCTTCTGAAATAAGAAATCCCAAATTAATTCCTGTTATTTTTGATAGAATTTCAAAATGGTCAGATGTAAAGGAAATGGTTGCGGGAGGGGAGTTTATTTTGTTTTTCAAGGCGCCCCAAATAAATAAAATAAAACTTATTTATAAAAAAACGAGTCAAGAAAAAATTACTGAAAACTTAAAGTTAGCAATAAAATCTTTAGAAAGTTTGAGTGACGATGAATTTATTACAGAAAAAATAAAAGAAGTTTTGATTAAAATTGCCGATGGTTTGGAAAGTAGGGGAGAGCTGCTCCATCCGGTGCGTTATGCTCTATCAGGAAAAGATCAATCCCCAGATCCTTTTATAATAGCTTCTATAATAGGAAAAAATGAAACTCTATCAAGACTACAAAAAGCTATTTAAGATAATAATTTTAGTTATTTTATTCGCAGTCCCTTTTGCTTTTTCTTATGCGCAAAATGTGCAAGATTTACAAAATAAAATAAATCAAAAAGATTCTGATATTGCAAAATTAGAAGAAGAAATAAGAGTTTATCAAAATGAATTGGATAATATAGGAGAACAGAAAAATTCTTTAGCAAAATCAATTAAAGAACTTGATTTAACTAAAAAGAAATTAACTGCTGACATAACAGTGACGCAAAAAAAGATTGATAAAACAAATCTTAAAATACAAAGTTTGAGCTCTGACATAAATATTAAGCAAAATGTAATAACGAATCATATAGATTCGATAAAGCTCGGTATAGAACAAATAAACGAATTTGAGCAAGGTAACATACTTCAAACTTTATTGTCGGAAAATGATTTTACTGAAATATGGAATGATATAGATAATATTGTCACTATACGAGAAAAAATTAGAGAAGACATTGTTGAATTAAAAGAAATAAAAGGAGAGTTAGAAGACACTAGAGCAGAAACTGTCAGCGCAAAAAAGGAACTTACTACACTAAAATCAAAACTTTCTGATCAGCAAAAAATCGTAATCCAAAATACTAATGAAAAGAATAAATTATTAAAACAGACAAAGAATAGTGAGGCTAATTATCAGAAATTATTAGCAAATAGGATTGCGCAAAGAGATGCGTTTGAGAAAGAGTTACAAGATTACGAATCGCAACTGCAATATATTTTAGATCCGTCTAAATTACCAAAAGGGGGAGTTTTGAGCTGGCCACTTGTAAATGTATTTGTGACTCAGCTTTTTGGTAAAACTGTAGCTGCAAAGCGTTTGTACGCTTCGGGAACGCACAATGGTGTTGATTTCAGGGCTTCTGTGGGTACTCCGGTTTTTTCAATGGCTGATGGTACAGTTTTGGGTGTTGGTGATACAGATTTAACTTGTTATGGAGCATCTTTCGGAAAATTTGTTTTCATAAAATATAACAACGGACTTTCTAGCACTTTTGGACATCTTTCCCTTATAAAAGTTTACGAAGGGAAACAAGTAAAAAGAGGTGAAATGGTGGGGTATAGTGGTAATACGGGTCATACCACTGGTCCACACCTGCATGTGTCTTTGTATGTGGCAGACGCAGCAAAAATGGCCTCTAAACCATCCGTTTCTTGTGATGGGCGTATCTACAGGCTACCCGTGGCGCCTATAAACGCCTATTTGGATGCTATGTATTATCTACCACCGACAAATTCCAGCATGTTCAAGTAAATTATTGTATTTTAAATATCTTATGGTAAAATATAAGTATTATGATAAATAAAATAAAAAATGGTAGGGAAGGTGGTTTTATTAAATTAATTATTTTAATTATAGTTGTGCTTCTATTGATGCGTTATTTTAATTTAACTATAACTGGAGTCTTGTCATATTTTCATTTAACTTGGACTGATATAATGAACTGGTTTAATCAAGCTCTTAATTGGTTGAAAGATCTATTTATCAGTGTGAAGTAGTTTATATATAGTGTAACCAACATATATTGTGCGACATGGTATATTATTCAATATAACCACTTCCCTTACTATTTATCTCTATTCTCTCAGCTTTTTAAAATGCTGGTAATTTTTTTTGTTTATGTTAAACTATATTAGCTAGCCTAGGGACATTGTTTCCCAACATGGCTGGCAGGCAAAACTATGGTCATTCGCTTCTATAGTCACTAGCCACGCCTCGATGCGCTCCCTGCTGTAACGGGAGTCATCGAGGCGCTTAAAAGCCCGCATTAAGGGCAATCCCAGACAAAGAGGAATCATGTCGTGAGACAGCGTTTGTACCAAACCTCTCCCTGCTGTGGAAATCCGGACACCCCTCTGCGCTTGCTCGCATAAATGGGTGTCCTTTTTTTTGTGTAATTTTTTAATTACACCCACTAGAAAGAGTATATCCGGCCTGTTGTGCTTCTTCGCCCGTCGAAAAATAAATTCTATTTTCTTGTTTGATAGTTTTACCGGCAGAACAGCTGATCGTATAGTATTTACTCCCCTTGCTTGAAGCAAAAAAAGTTTTTCCAGTTGCATTACTGTCAAAGACCGTCTTTGACACGTTGTCTGTGGCTGATATTACATTTGTTTCCAGATTATTATCCTGGTTTGGGTATTCTATTTTTATGCCCGAAGAGTTGTTTACTTTTGATAGTCTACCTAGTTCAAATGAGCCTAAGCCGACTAAAATAACAATGATAACTATCATAATATCTTTCCCCTGCTCGCTCTCCAGAAACTGCTTGATTTTTTCCATATAATCGTTTATACTCATTTGAGTTAGTTTAGCATTTTAATTATATAAATAAAACCATATGGCACATAGAAAAGCTGGCGGTACCGTCAAAAATTTAAGAGACTCAAATCCACAATATCTAGGTGTGAAGCTTTACGATGGGCAAAAGGCTCAAACTGGCTCTATCATCGTCCGACAGCGTGGCACGGTCATTATGGCCGGTAATAACGTCGGTATGGGTAAAGATCATACCCTTTTCGCTCTGAAAGACGGCACAGTCAAATTTGGCTCAAGACGTAAGACTTCATTTAATGGACAAACTGCAGTTAAAAAAACTGTAAATGTAAAATAAAAAAAATCCCCGAGCGGGGATTTTTTAGTTTATGTAAATAGTTGTGTAGCTGGTGGTAGTTTTTCTGGTGCACCAACTCTTTTATGTAATCTTAGGACACCTTTGTTTACTTGAATATCAACTTCTGGAAATTTTTCTTTTATAGCATTTGCCCATTTTTTTATTAGAGGTTCTGTGTATCTTGGTTGATATTTAGGTAATTCAAATTGAATAAACATAAGACCGTTTTTATTTAACAAATCATACCAATTTCTTATAATACGATCCAAAATGGCTGGATTTTTATCAATTAGAATAATGGGTCCTTCCATTCTTGATATTATTAAATCAGTTTTATTTGTACCCAATGTTTGAGTAACTTTTGTGAGTGTTTTATCTTTTGTTATCTCTGTTATGTCTCCCACTATTACAGAATGATTATTTCTTTTATCTTCTTTTTGTTTCCTTTGATTTCGAATATCTGCTAAACAGACACCAACTGTTTTTGCAAAAAAATTTGGTGTAAAACCTTTAAAAAGTTCAGATCCGGGTCCACCAAATTCTATGGCAGTTAAGTCACGTTTTCCTTTATTCGATAGTGTTTTTTCTATATATTTTCTAAAAACTTCACTTTTCTGAGTATTTCCTTCCTCATCTGGTAAAACAGCGCCAAGAGTTATTTCAAAAGATACCAGTGGTGAATCATATGCTCCCCACTCATTTTCTTTATATATATATCTACCACCATCTTCCGTTGCGAGTTTTGTATTTTTTTCTACGGCTTTTTTTATTTCTCCAATTTTTGGAAATCTTTCTTTCATACATGTATGTTAAATTTTCTCTACAATAAGCTTAAACGAAGATTTTTTGCCTTTAATGGAAATAGGAATTTCAAACTCCCCTACTCCTTTGATTGGTTTATCTAAGATAATAAATTCTTCGGAAATATCTGCACGATTTTGTTCTTTCATTGCTGTCACAATTTCTTTTTTGTGAATAGCGGAAAAAAGGTGTCCTAATTCATTTGTTTTTCCTTTTAACACAATAGCTTTGCCTTTTATTTCTTCTAGATTTTTCATCAAAAGGTCTTCTTGCACTTCCCTTTCAATTGCAATTTCTTTTTTATGCATTTCGAGTTCAGCTAGAGCTTTTGGTGTAGCTAAAACAGCTAGCTTTCTAGGTAAAAGAAAATTCATGGCATAACCATCATTCACTTCTTTTGTATCATATTTTTTTCCTACTCTTGGCACATCACTTAAGAATATTACTTTCATATTATTTTGTTATTTCGCAGAAGTTACTTTTTTAATAATATTTCGACTGCTTTGTTTAATTGCGGATCTTTTTTTGCGTCAAAATCTTTTTGAGTATATTCTACTGGATAGTCCGGAGTCAAACCTTTTTCGGAAATAGAAGTTCCATTTGGTGTGAGCCATTTAGCAACGGTAATTTTAAGTAGAGTATCCGGGGTTATTTTTATCGCTTCTTGGACAGAACCTTTTCCATAACTTTGACTACCTACAAGTTTTGCTTTTCCGTTGTCTTGCATTGCGCCAGCGACGATTTCTGACGCTGAAGCGGATCCATCATTAATTAGAATTATAAATTTTAAATTGTCATTAAATATATCATATCCTTTACTTCTGAATATCTCTGGTTTTTTATCATTGCCATAATCTTCTGTCACAACGATTTTTCCATTTGGTAAAAACCAGCTTGAGATATCAACTGCTGCGTCTAAATATCCGCCTGGATTTCCTCTTAAATCCAAGAGCAATTTATCGGTTTTAGCTTCCATAAAGCTCTTTAATGCACCACGAAATAGATTTGCTGAATTAGCAGAAAAACTATAAAGTTTAATTACAAAAATGCCATCACTTCGGAGTTCGGTATCTAGAGTCGGTATATTTATAATATCTCGAACTATTTTCATTTCTATCGGTTCTTTGTTTCCTTCTCGAGAAATTAGAAGAGTGACTGTCGTACCTTTTTCTCCTCGCATTAATTTAATTGCATTTTCAATACTTAAATTTGAAGTTATTGTTTTATCAATTTTTAAAATTTTGTCACCGGGTTTTATATTTGCTCTATAAGCTGGAGTGTCTTTGAGTGGAGCGATGACTGTGAGAATTTTATCTTTTATTCCAACTTCCATACCAACTCCAGTAAAATTACCAGCTATTTCTTCTTCAAAGGCTTTTGCTTCATCTGGACTAAAGAATACGCTATAAGGGTCATTTAAAGAGTCTACGAGGCCTGAGATAGCTCCGTAAACTCTGTTTTGGTCAGCTATTTTGTCTGCTTTTGGGTATTTTTCATTGATTGTGTTCCAAACTTTCCAAAAAGGAGAAAAGTCTGCTTTTGTTTCTACTTCTGTTTCTTTATTAGAAAGCCCAAACACTTTTTCCAATTCAGGACGATTGTTATTATCTACATAGATACCTAAAAAAAAGGCTCCTAAAATAGCCAAAGTCGCTAGAATAATTTTTGTACTTTTTGAAAAATTTTGCATTATTTATATCTCTTCTCTATTTTCAAATTTATTTTCTGAAAAATTATCAAAGATTTTATTTTCTTTTATTTCTTCTATTCCTTTTATTTTAGATTTTTTATACAAAACAAAACTTGCATAAATGATTGCAAAACCAGAAAGAGTCGTTAGAATATCCTTCCAAGAATATGGAAAACCTAAAAATGGCAAAATCGCCACCCAGATACCTAAAACCAAAAGCATATATACTTTACGCATATTTATATAATATCAAAAAATGAAGATAAAAGCAAAATATTACTTGAAATATTCCGGTGTGTTTACAGACATCCAGTCTAAAAGCTGTCGCATTACTGTAGAGGCATTTACGCTATTTGTCGTCGGACCGGCTTCCATCATTACGGTAAAAGCATATTTAGGGTTTTCATAAGGCAGAAAACCGATGACCCAAGAGTTTACTTTGTTTTTAGCGACTCCGAGTTGGGCAGTACCGGTTTTTACGGCTACTTCTACATATGGCACGTTGAGCGATGTCGCTGTGCCACTCGTTACCGCCATTCTCATACCTTCATGTATCACATCAAAATGTTCTTTTGGTAGGTCTATGATTGAAAATTGATTTTCTTTTTGTGTATCGCCCATTACAAAATGTGGAGTTAAAAGTTTTCCATTGTTTGCGATAGAAGAAACTGCTCGAACCATTTCAATAGGAGTAACTTGAAATCCATATTGACCGATGGCTGTATGGTAAGTGTCTCCAATGCGCCAAGCATCTCCTTTGAAGTTTAGAGCTTTCCATTCTGGACTTGGAATTGTACCTTGTGTTTCATCTGGTAAATCCACTCCTGTTTTTTTTCCAAAACCGAAAAGTTTAGCGTATTTTTCAATATTTGCTATACCGAGACCTTTTTGATTTTCAAATCCTCCACCAATTTCATAAAAATAAACGTCCGAAGATACAGATATAGCTTCTGCCATATTTGTCCAGCCATTGGCACGCCAGTCTTTAAAAATAGTTTTTTGATCAGGAAAATAAGGATTTGGTATAGAAATAGAACCCGTAGAAAGAATTCTTTTATATTGATCGATGACTCCTTCGGCGAGAGCTCCCAAACCAAAAAATGGTTTAACGATTGATCCAGGAGTATAAAGTCCAGAAACAATTTTATCCATAAATGGTTTTTTTTTGTCATTTAAATACCCATTAATTTTTTTTGTATCTTTTCCTAAAGACAATATTTCAGAATTGTATTCTGGAAAACTTGTAGAAGCTATTATTTCCCCATTTTGCACATCCATCAAGATACCTGCTCCACCAGAGAATCCGTTATTTTGTGATAAATTCTTGATCAAATTAAACAACTCTGTTTGGATTCTGGAATCAATGCTGGTTATCAAATCACCGCCTTGTTTTGGAATGTTAATTATATTTTCAGAATAAACAACTCCTTTTGCATTTATTTCTCTTATTTTTGAACCATTTTCACCCTTTATGATATCTTGATATTGTTTTTCCAGTCCATCTTTGCCGATAAACTCAGTTTGCCAATAATTTCCCGAATTGTCTTTTGTTGGATAGCTGACATAACCGAGCACGTGTGAAAATCCGGGTGATAGATAGGCACGTGTATACAATGCTGATGGATCCCCTATTTTTTCTTCATCTTTCCCGCCTGCAACAGCTATGCTGTCAGCATTGCGGGCAGGTTTATTCCAAGCTAATTCTTTTTTATTCCTGTCGTAAATTATCCCCCTTTCTGTGAAGATATTAATTTTTTCTAAAGTATTATTCTCACTTCTTTCTCTATAAGCATCACCTTTTTGTATTTGGAGGTTTACCAAACGAGCTCCAAATATAATTATTGCTAATAAGAAAAAAGCACCCAAAAGTTTAATAGTAATTCTTTTGATTGGTTTTTCTATTCGTCCTTCGAATTGTTGACGGTCAAAATTTTCCAAATTTTTTGAATCGAGAAAGATTTCGTCTGGCTCAACGAAAGTATTTTTTGTATTACTTTTTTTGAATTTCTTAAAAGGCATTTTTATTTATTATGTATGAAGTCTTAATTTTTTCTTTAATAATTCTAAAATTACAAAACAAATGAGTGTAATAGTGAAAGAAAAGAAAATTATACCAAATGGGCCATTTTCTTTTAATCCGAAAAGTAAATCAGATAAGAGGAATAAAAAAACAGCTTCTAAAAATAAAGAAAAATAAATCATACCTATTAACGCCAATATGGCAGATATCCAAATGGGTAGAAAAAGCACTGATACTAGTAGTAAAATCCCAAAGATGATTCGAAGTAGCATCTTCTTATTTTACACACTTCCTATTAAAATACAAACAATAGTTTTTTAAATTATTAGAAAATTAAACGCCAAAAATAACGTAGAATAAATATTATTATAATAAATAAAATTCCATAAAATATAAACTTAATATTAAAAATATAAGATAATAAAGTAAAAAAGAAAAGCTCTAGATACTTTAAAGGTTTTATAAATTTGTTTTCTTTCTCTGTATTATTTTTTTGATTGGTGATATTTATAGCTTTGATTTCATTTTGAATTGTTTCTTTTTTTACTTTAGAAATATTGCTTATATCTGAGCGAATTGTTTCAATAACATTAGCAGTCAAAGTTGCGGGTTCGACTATAAAACTCGGTGTGTTTTCTTTTATGGTGTTTTTAATATTTTTTATTGATTCAGAACTGGTTGTGCTGATATTGTCTATTATTGAATAAGGATCTAAATTTATAGTTTTTAGAATTATCTTTTTTTCCACTTCACGAATATTTTCTTCTGTTTTGTTTTGAGCAATATAAATCTCTTCAAATTTTCCATTTGGTAATAATAATTTAGCATTTTCAATTTTAGCAAAAATTTTATGTTTTCCGGCAGTTACAGTCCAGCTTATTTCAACTTCTTTTATTTCTTTTGCTTGAACAGAAAAAGACTTTTTATCCAAGAAAACATCATTGTCAAAAAAAATTACATCACCTAAAAATTGTTTGTCTTCTGGATTGAAAACTATAGTATGTATTTTTATTATATCTTTTTCTTCAAATGGGTCTGGAGAATACCATATATTTCCAGGGATAAAACCAGCCTTAGAAAAGCTTTGAGAATAGGTTTTTATAGGTATCGTACAAAGAATTAAGAAAAAAATTATAATAATTTTTTTATATATCATATCATTTTGAAGCTAGTTTCCCCGCTAGACCTGTGTAATTTTCCGGAGTTATTTTCAATAGTTCTTTTTTTATTTTTTCAGAAACTTCTAAAGTATTAATAAATTCATGAATATCTTTGAGAGTTAAAACTTTGCCACGAGCTAATGTTTTTAATTTTTCATAAGGCATTTTTATACCCTCACGTCGTAAAATAGTTTGGATGGCTTCAGTGATTACTTCTGGATGAGCCATCAAATCTTCTTTTATTTTTATTTCATTGACTGTAATTTTACTTAATCCTTTTAGAAGTGAAATATAAGCTAAATAAGAATGTCCAAAAGCTGTCCCAAAACTACGCTGTACCGTAGAGTCTGAAAGATCGCGTTGAAGTCTGGAAATAGGTAGTTTTCGCGCATAAAATTCAAATAAAGCATTTGCTAGGCCTAAATTTCCTTCACTGTTTTCAAAATCAATCGGATTTATTTTGTGTGGCATAGTGGAAGAACCAATCTCCCCTTCTTTTGTCTTTTGGTCAACCCAGCCGTCACTGATATAACGCCAAATATCTTGATTAAAATCAATCATTATATAATTTATGCGTTTTAAAGTATCAAAAAGTTCAATATAGCTGTCATGTGGTTCTATTTGAGTTGTAATTAGATTCGGAGCTAGTTTTGAAGTTCTAATTTTATTAAAGCTGTTAATAAAATTTTTAGAGAAGTTTGTCCAATCAATTTTTGGATATGCGATGTTTAGGGCATTATAATTTCCTGTGGCTCCGTTTATTTTGGCTGATATTTTTTGGTTTTTTAATTGGGATAATTGAGATTTTAATCTTTCCTCAAATACTTTAAATTCTTTACCGAAAGTTGTAGGACTGGCTGATTGTCCGTGGGTGCGAGCAAGCATCGGTAAATCTTTATATTTTTTTGCAAAAGTATTTAATTCCGATATTATTTTTGAAATTATAGGTATTATTTCTTTCTCTAAAGAATCAGATAATATAAGTGCATAAGAAATATTGTTTGTATCTTCTGATGTTAGTCCGAAATGAACCCACTCAATGCAATCTTTTAGTGATGTTTTTGAAAGTTTTTCTTTTATAAAATATTCTACAGCTTTTACGTCGTGATTTGTGACAGCTTCCTCTTCTTTTATTTCTTTATAAGAGGCATCATTAAAATTTTCATAAAGATTTCTGATGATTTTTTCTTCATTAAGAGTAAATTTACGTAAAGCCGTCTTGTGTAAAGCTGAAAGAGCAATTAAATACTCTACCTCCATCATTACTCGGTATTTCATCAGAGCTTGTTCGGAAAAAAACGGCGCCAGTGTGCGAGTCTTGTCAAAATATCTTCCATCGAGAGGATTTATAGCGTGATTATTCATTATTATTTTATC
>MFWK01000025.1:14352-14465 GCA_001786365.1 Candidatus Nomurabacteria bacterium RIFOXYD2_FULL_35_12
CTTTATCAAAATATTCCGGTTCCTCTCCTTTTTTAAATCTCTCTTCATAGGTTGCTTTTTTCCAATATCGTGAGGAATCCGGCGTATGTATTTCATCTATTAAGGTGAGCTTG
>MFWK01000025.1:14507-14649 GCA_001786365.1 Candidatus Nomurabacteria bacterium RIFOXYD2_FULL_35_12
ATTAGTCCGTGTTTTGCCGCAATCTCCTGCCCTCTTTTAAACAAAGCCTTTGCGGTCTTTGCCACTTCATCTGTCATTTCTTTTGAAAGTAAACCTTCGCTAACAATTTCTTTTAAGGACACCGGCCTGTCGTGCTCGTCGG
>MFWK01000026.1 GCA_001786365.1 Candidatus Nomurabacteria bacterium RIFOXYD2_FULL_35_12
AAAAGGTAAAGAAATTTCTTACGCTTATACTGATGAAGAAAGAATTAAAATTGTTGGCAAAGGTGCAGATGTGAGTGATATAGAGGAGATAGAGACAGATGTTCCAGTCGAAGAAGTTGAAGAAGCACCAGAAGAAACTGCAAAGAAATCAAACAAAGTGCATGTTCAGCGCTTCAAAGGTCTCGGAGAAATGAATCCAGAAGAACTCTGGGAGACGACGATGGACCCAATGCATCGCATTTTGAAGAAAGTAAATATAGATGATGCCGAAGAAGCAAATAAAATCTTTGACATCCTTATGGGCTCCGAAGTCCCTCCTCGCAAATCTTTCATTCAGTCTAATGCAAAATTAGCGGAGATCGATATTTAATTTATTTTTTAGCTTTTATTTCTTCTAAAAACTTTTTCAAAAGTTCTTCGGATGACATCTGACCTAGCTGACCTTTGTCTCTGGACTCTAGAGTTATCTTTTTAGCTTCTATTTCCTTATCACCGACGACAATCCAATACGGGATTTTGCTATTTTTTGCATTGCGGACTTTGGTGCCGAGGTTTAGGTCTGCATCGTCAAATTCTACGCGGATGCTGGCCTCCTTCAACAATTCATAAACTTTTTTTGCATATTCATTATGATTCTCTCGTACAGGAATTATTTTTACTTGCGTTGGTGAAATCCAAAGAGGGAAGTTTCCAGCAGTGTGTTCAATCAATATAGACATAAATCTTTCAATCGAGCCCATGATAGCTGCGTGAATCATCACTATGCGTTCCTGTCCGCCTTTTTCATTAATACAATACAAATCAAAACGTTCCGGCATATTCATATCTAGCTGGATAGTGGCTACTTGGTGTTCTCGGCCGATGGCGTCTTTGGCCATAAAGTCTATCTTTGGTCCATAGAAAGCCGCTTCGCCTACTGCTTCTATCGCTTTTTCTCCATTTTTATTTATTATTTTTCTCAATGCTTCTTCCGAATTCAGCCAGACTTCTTCGGTGCCGAGGTATGCTTTCATATTCTTTGGATCATGCAAGGAAAGGCGAGGTTTTAAAGTAAATCCAAAAGCACCATAAAAAGTTTGAACGATATTATAAATTTTTTCCATTTCTACTGTGGCGTCTTTTAGTCGGCAAAATACATGCGCGTCGTCTTGGGTGATGGAACGCACACGAGAGAGTCCGCTCAATTCTCCAGTCTGTTCATCACGATAGACTTTTGTCGTGTTTGCATATCTTTGAGGAAGTTCTTTATAGCTCCATTGTTTTCGATTATAAATTTGCGTGTGGTGTGGGCAGTTCATTGGCTTCATTGCAAATTCATGTCCTTCGCGGGTATTTATTCTAAACAAATCATTTTTAAATTTTTCCCAGTGGCCGGATTTTTCGTAAAGTTCTTTTTTAGTTATGTGGGGTATATCTACTCTCTCGTATCCAACGGCTTCGCGTAGTTCCCATACGAAACCATCGAGTAAATCACGCACCATCGTGCCTTTTGGAGTAAAGAGGGGAAGTCCGGCGCCGACGAGTTCGGAAAATGTGAACAAGTCCATCTCTAGGCCGAGCTTTTTATGGTCTCTCTTTTCTGCTTCTGTGCGTTGTGCTAGAAATGCATCCAGTTCTGTTTTTGTTTCAAAAGCGATTCCGTAAATACGCGTGAGCATTTTATTTTTTTCATCTCCACGCCAGTATGCTCCAGCCACACGGTCGAGTTTGAAAGATTCCGGATCTATTTCTTTTGCAGGATTTTCCAAATGCCCACCTCGGCACAAATCTGTAAATCCTCCACAAGTAAATGCAGTTATTTTTTCTCCACGGCCTGCGATTTCATTTATGAGTTCAGCTTTGTATTCATTATTGAAGAATTTTAACGCTTCATCTTTACTCATTTCCTTGTGCTCCCAAGCCGTCCATTTTTGCAGTTTTTTCAGCATTCTGTCCTCTATTTTTTTTAAATCTTTATCTGTTATCTTTTCTGCACCGAAATCAATATCGTAATAAAAGCCATTTTCTATAGCTGGTCCGAGGGTGAGCTTTATCTTATCAAATTTATATATATCTCCGACCGCTGACGCCATTAAATGAGCCAAAGTATGCCTCATATTGCCTAATTTATCTATTTTTTCCATAGACTTTATAATATCACATTTCGCTTTTTTGCGAAATTTACAAGGTGGTATAATCATTTTATGAAAAGTTTACCTATAGATTTGAATAC
This sequence comes from Candidatus Nomurabacteria bacterium RIFOXYD2_FULL_35_12, assembly GCA_001786365.1. Classification (GTDB taxonomy): domain Bacteria; phylum Patescibacteriota; class Minisyncoccia; order Phycocordibacterales; family UBA9973; genus UBA9973. The sequence goes on from MFWK01000026.1 coordinate 2,213, forward strand.
TTTTGCTTTTTTTCGGCGAGAAAAGGTTGATGGCAAGACCGTGCACAATCGTTGCGGACGAGATTTTCTTTTTTACGCGTTGGCTTTTTATTTTCCTGACAAATTTGGTGTGAACAAGATCACTGCTTATAATTTGGAGCATGAAGGACATTTTGGCGTGTCTGTTCCTTCATATTTAGCTTGGATGCAGATTCAATTTAGCAGAGTGCCAGAATATTTTAAGAAATTCGGTTTACAGCTCATCATTAATGACTACAAAATAAATTCCTTTTTTATTTTTGTGCGAGTGATTCTTTTTAGTCGCATTAGTTACGAGAATGCGATTCAAAATATTGAGAAGGTGGTTGATAGGGGTGAAGTGGCCGGAGTAGACATCTCCGTCGGCTACGGAGGCTTGCTTGATCATGTTTTATTCGTTTATGGTTACGATGCCGAAAGTTTTTATGTCTTTGAAACGACAGAAACTCCTATTCAATATGAAAGTGTTGATACGAGAAATCCACAAGTGATGAGAATTTCCAAAAAAGAAATTAAAAAAAGGTGGACCCATTTCGGCCGAGTCTGGAATGTGGTGAAAGTGGTATAATTATCCGTTCCGACTTTAGGATTTATTCTTTCCACGCTTTCTGTCTCATATTTCAAAAAGGTTTGGAAGAAGGGGAGGAAATAAATTACCGTTTGAGTTAAGGGTTAAAAAGCAATATGCAAAAAATGTATTTTATTTTCAAGTTCATTATTACTGAAAAGTGAATTGAAGCATAAAGATGAAATTTAGTTATCCGGAATTTCCGGTTTACTGTCTTTTGGCGTGAATTTATAACGAAAGTAGACAAAATTCACGGTTCTGTTGAAAAAGCAATGTGCAAAAAATGCACATACTGCTTTAATAATAACATTCCGACATTCTCAAGAATGTAAGAATGTCGTATAATGGAGAGATGAAGAAAAATAATATAAAAAATACAAAGACGAGTAAGCAGTTGGAGAGGCATTTTAAAGGGGTTGCGAATCATCGCCGGATTGCGATATTAATGCTCGTGTTTAAGGATCCGGGGATTACATTGGAACAAATTGCAGAGAGCCTGGATTGTAATTTTAAAACTATTTCTGAACACACTCGGCGTTTAGCTCAAGCTGGATTGCTCAACAAGTCGTACAGGGGACGCAAAGTGGAACATTCGGTTTCTCCCTATGGGCAAAGATTTTGTCTATTCATTCAGCAATTTTGACATTCCGACATTCTTGAGAATGTAGGAATGTCATTTTTGGGTACTTTAGTTGGGTAAAGTAGATGGGTAGGAGGATGGGGAGTTGGTGTTTAGACTCTAGTCCCTAGAACCTAATTCCGGGGTGGGGCTTTAAAATTTGAGCGAAAACGTGAAAATATGCTTTTTTATGATTTTTTCAGGGTTTTTTGCTATTTATACCGTGAATTTAGGCTAAAAGTAGACAAAATTCACGGTATCTTGACTTTTTAACGTGAATTTGTTATACTTCTTTTGTATGGCAATTTTAAATGAAACAAAACAAAAGATTGATGAACTCAAGCGAGAATATGATTCTTTAAAGAGAGACAAAGAATCTCTTTTAGATATTATCTTTGAAGCTGAACTTCCGGAATCGGTATCAAACTCAAATGCAATCGAAGGTTCTACACTCTCAATTGCAGAAACAGAAAAGATTTTGTTGGAGCTTGAGGTTTCTCGAGAAGTTTCAGTACGAGAAGTTTTTGAAGCAAAAAATCTTGCTCGTGTTTTTGAATATATAAAAAATAAAATTGGCGCAAAAAATATTGATAAAGAATGGATACTTTTTGTTCATAAAATGCTTATGACCAATATTCGCGATGATGTTGCCGGCAGATTTCGCAAGCAACATGAATACGTGCGAGTGAGTGATCACGTTGCACCCGCCCCAGAACATATTGAAGCGATGCTGTATGCTCTTGTTTTAGAATATTCCAGTGTTCACAATTTACATTTCTTGGAAAAGATTAGTCGTTTCCATTTGGAATTTGAACATATCCATCCTTTTAACGATGGAAATGGGCGCATGGGTCGCGTGATGATCAATTATCAATTGATGCAATTAGGATTTCCGACAATTATCATTCGTGATAAAGAAAAGAACTTTTATTATGATTCATTCAAGGAATACAGAGATAGTAATAAAAAAAAGAATAATTTGATGAACAAGGTTCTTTCTCTGGCGTTGATAGAATCTTTTCACAAGAGAATAACTTATTTAAAAGGACAAAACATTATTAGATTATCGGAATATGCAAAAACAACAGGAGAAAAATCATCCGTGTTGTTAAACAAAGCGAAGCGCCAAACCATTCCGGCTTTTCGCGAAAAAGGTGTTTGGAAGATAGGTCAAGATTTTAAGACAGTAAAGTAATTACTTTACTAAGATAAAGTACTTTAGTTTAGTAAAGTAACTGGGGTGAGATAAAGGTTTAGGGTGGAGGGGAAGGGTGGGGCTTTAAAATTTGAGCGAAAAATGCTATACTTTTTGGAGTTTTTGGGGGGAGTTGAGGCTAATTAAAATATAAATTCTGAAAGTTTTTTCGTTTGAGTTTTTTAGTAGGGAGGAGTATGATGGTTGTATGACATCGGCTCAGGCTATAAAAGAAATACAGAAGAATTTTGATATAAACTCTATTTTTGCTCAGCATATTCTTCGCTATACAAAAGGGAAGGTTGTTCCTACACAAATTCAAAATATTATAGATGAAAAACCAAAACCATTCGTGAAATGGGTTGGTGGAAAACGGCAACTTTTAAAACAATTTCGTTTGATGGAATTGTATCCTCCAGAAAAATTTAATACTAAAACGAATATCTATTTTGAACCATTTGTGGGGGGTGGAGCGGTTTTTTTTGACTTGCTTCCCGAAAAGGCAGTACTCTCTGATTTAAATTCAGAACTTGTTACAACTTTTAATGTCATAAAAAATGACGTTGAAGCATTAATACATTTACTTAGAAAATATAAATATGAAAAAGAATATTTTCTTAAAATTCGTGCACAAAATCCTGAAAAACTTTCTGATGTGAATATTGCTTCTCGTTTTTTATATCTTAATCGGACTTGTTTTAATGGAATGTATCGCGTAAACAGTAAAGGTGGTTTTAATGTTCCATTTGGCAAATATTCTAACCCCCTCATTTGTGATGAAAATAATCTTAAAAAAGTTTCAAAATCGTTAAAAAATGTCGAGATAAAAAGACAAGATTATAAAGAAGTGTTAAAGAAGGCAAAAAAAAGTGATTTTATTTATTTTGATCCTCCATATTTTCCAGTAAGCAAGACAGCTTCTTTTACAAATTATACTAAGGAAGCATTTTTAGAAAAAGAACAAATAGAGCTTCGAGATACTTTTCTTGAATTACATAAAAGAGGTTGTTTTGTAATGCTTTCAAACTCTGATACACCGTTTATAAATGAAATTTATTCTGGAATAAAAGGTGTTAAAGTTACGCAAGTTCAAGCTGGTCGCATGATTAATTCTGATTCTTCTAAAAGAGGGAAAATTACGGAAGTATTGGTAACAAATTATTAAAATGAAAGATTTACTTACTTGGAAAAATATTTATCTTTTATCTGCTTTAATTTCGGTTTTTTTAATAGTTCTTTGGGCTTTTATAAAGACAAATTGTCAATGGACAAATGAAACAATAGAATATATATTTTCCAACGCATTTTGGGCTGCAGTTATTATTCTTTTAGATAAATTTTTTCATGAAAAATTAAAAACCAAACACGACGAATTAAAAACAAAAATAGACAAATTAAAAGGTTTGATTTTCACAAATGAATCAGAAGTAAAAATAGAAAGTATAAGGCTTATACTCAGTGGTGATGATGAATATGTTAGTGCTTCTAAGGCCGCATCGGCCGTGAAAAGACAAATTGAAGAAAAAGACCCTATTAGTAAACCTGGTGTAGTTAAATTAACGCTTGAATAATATTATGAAATACTCAGAACCAATTAAAGTAATTGAAGTGCGTCAGAAAAAAGTAGTTTTTTATTTGGCAAAAATGAAGCCCTCCGTCCTTAAACTTGTTGCAAATAAATCTCTTTCTCGATATCAAAACGAGGATGGTCTCCAGAGGGAACAAAACCAAGAAAAGATTAAGGATATAGAAAAATATCTTTCAACTGATTTAATGGCTACTTTTCCTAATACAATCATAGTATCTCTTCGAGACGATTTAAATACAGAAAAGCCATTATATAAATTTGACAACAATGGTGATTTGCTCTTATCTCTTGACACTGAGGTGGCAAATGTTATTGATGGACAGCACCGTCTTGCTGCTTTTAATGATAAAGAGGATGATTTTGAGTTGCCAGTTTCAATCTTCTTAGATCTTTCCCTTGGAGAGCAAGCAAAAATATTTTCAATTATAAATTCAACCCAGACTAAAGTATCACTAGATTTAGTTTATGAAAATTTCTTTCAATCATCAATCAGATCGCAAGAGAAAGTTTCCTTTTTTATAGTTAAGAATTTAAATGATGATACTAATTCTCCATGGTTTAAAAAGATAAAAACCTTGTCAGAAAGAAAGGGCAGAGACATGGCTCAGGGTTCTATGGCAAAGTTTATTCATAAAAATTTACTTGATGAGGGAAAAGTTTTTTATAATCTTTATGTTTCTGAAAGAGATAAAGATATATATTCAATAATCAATAACTATTTTTTAGCTATTAAGAGCATTTTTCCAAATGAGTGGAAAAATGAAAATAACGACTATATACTCACAAAAACTACAGGCTTTGTTGGGTTTATGATGTTTTTTATTGATATTTTAACAACATCAGGAAACCAAGAATTTACTCAATCTTTTTTCGAGAGTAAAATATTGCCAGCAAAAATAGCAATTGGTAAATTAGACAGCAAAAATTATAATTCTGGCGCAGTGGGGCAAGGCAAACTAAGAAGAATTCTCAAAGAAAACTTATCTAATTAAATTTATGGCAAATAACAATTCATGGGCAAAAATATTTAAGGATAATAAAATTTTGGAAAATGATTTTTCAAAAGGACCTTTTTATTTATCTGCAAAGATGATTAAAAAGTCAGTTCAGAATTTTAAGAAAACATCAGAAAAAGAAGTCCGTATTCTTTGTAAGATAGACAATAGAAAACAAGTTCCAGAAATAATGAAAGAAAATAAAATGGTTTTACTTCCGGTAAAAAATGGAGAATATGCCATAGTAAAAGGAGAAGGGTTTGTAGATATTCCCGAAATTAAAGGTGAAGCAGAAGTTTATAATACAAAACTTGGTTTTGATTTAGATACATCAAAAATAGGAAATTCAGAAATGCAACATTTAGATTTTGCCTATGCCTCAAGTTTAATAAGAACATTCATGGATGATCCTACTCTTGTTTTAACTATTCGTGGTAGGAAACGTACACCAGAGTTTGATTTTAAAATCGATAAACAAAATATAAAAGTAAAAAGTGTTCAAACTGAAGTTGATGCAGGGTATGAGGGAGAGAATAATGTGGTTTTAATTGAAGCAAAAAATTCAACGACAAAAGATACAATTATTCGTCAATTATATTATCCTTTTCGTCAATGGTCAGAACATACAAAAAAGAAAGTTCACTTACTTTTCTTTGAAAAACGAGGGAAAGAGTATTTGATTTGGCAATATGGTTTTAAAGATAGAAATGACTACAATTCAATTTATCTTATAAAATCTAAAAAATATACGATTTTTAAAAATTAAATGTTAAGCAAAAAAGAATTAAAACTCCACCCAGATAATTTTGAGATGGAATGCACGACGGTTTGGGCTTTTCCTAGACGGGGCAATTGGGCTACTCATGCTTCTGATTGGCGAGGGAATTGGTCGCCGGAAGTTGTTCGAAATTTAATTTTGAGGTATTCGAAAGAAAAAGATCATTTACTAGATTGTATGATTGGCGGAGGAACGACTGCGATAGAAGCGAAAATTTTAAATCGACATATTACTTGTATTGATATAAATGAGGAAGCATTAGAAAGAACAAAAAAGTCTTTGGAATTTGAGGTGCCAAATAAAGCAAAACAACGAGTCATGAAATGCGATGCTCGTGATATGAGTTTTATTAAAGATAGCGAAATTGATTTCGTTTTAACTCATCCGCCGTATGCGGATATTATTAAATATAGTGATGGAAAAATTTTTGAAGATTTATCAAACATTCACGATATAGAAAAATTCGTGGATGAAATAGAAAAAGTTGCAAAAGAATTGTATAGAGTTTTAAAGAGAGGAAAATTTTGCGCAATTTTGATGGGGGATACTAGAAGAAATAAAATGTATCAACCTTTAGCTTTTAAGGTAATGGAGAGATTTTTGGAAGCGGGTTTTACTCTCAAGGAAGATATTATTAAGAGACAATTTAATTGCAAAGCTACAGGTTTTTGGGTAGAAAAATCAAAAGAGTCAAATTTTTTACTTATTATGCATGAACATTTATTTGTGTTTCAAAAGTTATAAAGTGCTATAATACTAGTATTATTATTTATCATTTTTAGTATTAAATTTATGCTTATAAAATTTATAATTTATGCGGTGGTGTTTGTGGTCATTATCAGCATTCGTCAGATTAATCAATATCAAAAGGGAGTAAAATTCACTTTTGGAAAATTCACTTCCATCATGGAGCCGGGATGGAGGATGGTTTTGCCTATTGTGCAGAGCTATCAGAAAGTGGATGTGCGAATAAAGGCTGTGGATGTGCCGGACCAGAATGCCATTACTAGAGACAACGTTACCGTGAAGGTAAATGCCGTAATTTATTATAAAGTCAGCGATGCTGAAAAGGCCATCATAGAAGTGGAAGATTTCCGTTATGCTATATCTCAATATGCGCAGACGACGATGAGGAATATCGTCGGAGAAGTCACTTTGGACGAATTGCTTTCTAGCAGAGACAAAATTGCCGACCGTATCAGAGAGATAGTGGACAAAGAGACGGATGCTTGGGGACTGAAAGTTCAAAATGTGGAGCTAAAAGATGTGAGCTTGCCAGCAGAGATGGAGAGGACAATAGGCAAGCAAGCCGAAGCCGAGAGGGAGAAGAGGGCAGTGATAATAAATTCTGAAGGAGAGCTCGCCGCTTCTCAAAATATTTCTCGAGCCGCAGAAATGCTTTCCAAAACTCCTGGTGCATTGCATTTGAGGACTTTGCAATCCATAAACGACATGTCTTCGGATCAGAGTAATACCGTGGTCTATATGGTTCCCGTAGAAGTCTTGAAAGCATTTGAAGGTTTTGCTAAGAAAGCTAAATAATTTAAAATAATTATATGAATAACGCATACAATTGGTATTCGCAACTTATTAGACCCACATGGGCTCCGCCAAGCTGGCTATTTGGTCCGGTGTGGACTGTGCTATATGTCCTAATTGCAGTTTCTTTTGGGAAAGTATTTCTGATGGCTTTGAAGAAAGAGATTTCTTTTGCTGTCATATTACCGTTTATTCTGAATTTATTTTTTAATTTTATTTTTACTTATATTCAGTTTGGATTAAAGAATAATTTGCTGGCAGCGCTAGACATATTGCTCGTCCTAGGCACTTTGGTCTGGGCGATAATAGTTATTTATCCTCATGTTAAATGGATTGCTTATATGCAGATTCCGTATTTGCTGTGGATGGCATTTGCGACGGTTTTACAATTGACTGTGACTTACTTGAATAGATAGGAAATATAAAATGTGCTACAATAGGGGTATTAATAAATTAATCAAAATAATAACATGGCAGATTTAAAAGCTTTGTGTATGAAGTGTAGAGATGCGAATAATAAACCAACAATGCAGACGATGACTAATCCGAAGGTAGAAGAAAAGAACGGCAGATATTCTGCAAAGGGTCAGTGTGGAAAGTGCGGAGGCAATCAGTTCAAGTTCATGAGCAAGGCTGATGCTGAGGCGATGAAATCCCGTTAGAGATAGAGGGTCGCTACGAGCCCTCGCGATCTCTAACGGGATGAAATGATTATCAAATTAAGAAAAAGTCTTGAAGATAAATTCTATACAAGCTCTAGTGTGGGTACTTGCAATATATTTTCTTGTAATTGTCTTTTTTGCATTTAGCCCGACTTATAACAAATGGTTTTTTGATAATCTCGCATTTTTTATATTCTTGTGTTTGTATTGGGTTTTGAAAACATTAACTTCGCATTAGAAAATTATTAACTAACCTAGAAGCTATAACCTAGCAACTAGAAACTAAAATAAAATGGCAAAAGGAGACGGACATAGAAAAGAAAAAAAGAAACCAAAGAAGGCAAAATAAACTTTTCGGCATATCTTTTTGCCGGTACGGATTTTTTGAAGCTTAAAAAATCCTGAAGTTTTCGCCCCGTCGGGCTCAAAACCCCTTAAAAAGATATGCCCGAAAAGTCTTAAAAATACCCCCTTCAGGGGGTATTTTTATGCTTGACATAGCTTTTGCCTTCATATATACTTGCTTCCAGCGTCTTTCCTTTCTTGGAATGACGTTTTAATTTCACTTTCTTTGACAAATTAAGAGCCCCGACACTATGAGTTTCATGGGTCGGGGCAAATTGAGAATCCCTCCGACCTAGGTCGGAGGGAAGCAAGTCTCAAAAATAAATTTGAGTAAGCCCCGACGTAAAGTCGGGGTCCCGACCCTGAAATAAAAGAATAAAAGTAAGGCGTCGGGATAATAATAATTTTAAGAGCAAAAGATTAAACTCTAACAAGTAACAAAAATAATTTCTTTACAATCTGGTGTCGAAGACACTGAGCGTAGTGAAGTGCTGTTTTTTGTTTTGTTTCGTTCTAAATTTCAGCCCTAGGCTGATCCGCCTTAATTGGTGGAAACTTATATTTAGAGTTTGATCCTAGCTCAGGATGAACGCTGGCGGCGTGGATAAGGCATGCAAGTCGAACGGATTTTTCAAAATCGGAGATGAGATTATATCAAGTCAAAGGTCGTGAAAAATTAGTGGCGAACGAGGTAGTAATACATAGGAACTTCCCCTTTAGTCGTGAATAATCCGTCGAAAGACGGACTAATACACGATGGTCTCAAAGATAATTTCAGCGAGTAAAGTTTTAACGCTAGAGGAAAGGCCTGTGCGATATCAGCTAGTTGGCAGTGTAAAAGACTACCAAGGCTATGACGTCTAGGGGAGCTGAGAGGCTGACCCCCACCGATGGTACTGAGACACGGACCATACACCTACGGGTGGCTGCAGTCGAGAATCTTCCACAATGGACGAAAG
>MFWK01000027.1:0-159 GCA_001786365.1 Candidatus Nomurabacteria bacterium RIFOXYD2_FULL_35_12
TAGCCTTAGCGGTTAGTTCCGCTGGATTCCCCCCGGCCATTCATGTCCTGGGGTACTCAAGAATAGCAATAAAAGAGATAAATTATTTTCGCTCACGGGACTATCACCCCCTATGGTGTCGCTTTCCAGCAACTTAAGCTAATAACTTATTTTTTGACT
>MFWK01000027.1:196-11180 GCA_001786365.1 Candidatus Nomurabacteria bacterium RIFOXYD2_FULL_35_12
TCTAGTCTTGCGACTAAAGTTTGGGCTCCTTCCTTTTCGCTCGCCGCTACTGGGGAAATGCATATTTGTTTCTACTCCTCCTGGTACTGAGATGTTTCACTTCCCAGGGTGCGCTCTTTAACGATAAACGTTAAAATTGTCCCGACGTAAACGTCGGGACAGGGTTTCCCCATTCGGAAATCTTCGGATCAAAGGTTGCTAAGCACCTCCCCGAAGCTTATCGCAGCAACGCCACGTCCTTCATCGCCTCTTAAAGTCAAGGCATCCACCGTACGCCCTTAAATTTCCTGTTAAGAAATTTGAAAACCACAACCCTACATTACTGTAGGGAAAAACAAAGCCAAAAAAATTAACAGATATCCTGTTTGCGACCGCTCGCTACCTCAGATACCTTTTGGCTTTTCCTTATCTCTAAAAAAGACCCTCTCTATACAAATTGTATGGAGAGAAATTTAGGATAAGATTTAAATTTTCAATTTGCAATTCATCCTGATTTTTCAACAAAAAAACCGCCTTTCAAGGCGGCCTATAGACAAAAGAAAGAGTCTATTTAGGGCCTGCCTTTTAAACTGTTTCTTGTAATATTCATACTGATTAAGAGAGTATATATGAAAGGAAATACTATGTCAAATCGGTGTTATTGGATAACCTGTGGACATCTTTTATGCAATAAACTAAATTTTATCTAGGTTGTACAAAACTACCAGATCTAAAATTACCAGCATTGTCTGTGGGAAAATCTAAAAAAGCCTTTTTTAAAGCCTCTTCTAACTTCTTAAATACCTCCTCTGTTTTAAGCATAGACCGCTCATCATACACTGAAGAATAGTTATTAAAATTTCCTTGCAACATAGATAAAGTCTTAACAATTCCATTTATTCTTAGTTTTAATATATTTTTTCTAGCTTCTAATGTATTAAGTTCTGCTGGAGAGTCTTCCCTAGGCATAAAATTTATTTATATTTTAACTTTAATAATTTCGACTTATTTATAATTTATTCCACTCGCTTGAAGAAATCCCAGCAAGTTTAAATTTTGAATTAATTTTTTACCGAAATTGGCTTAGGCATTTTTCAACAAAGAACTTGTAGATGGAAAACGAAATCCTGGTATTTTTTTATCTGACTTTATAGACAAAACTAACCAATCTTCAAGCACTTCTTGAAGTTCTTTTCTGCAAGTTTCTAAAGTCTTTGCATTTGCCCAAATACCCTTAACTTCTGGTATCTCACCAAAATAAGTCTTATCCTTTAAAAGCTTATATTTTGCAGTATTTAATTGTTTATTTATAAAATCTGTTAACATAGATTGATTATACCACAACCAATTAAAAAGCAAAAAAGATGTCAACAGGGATAACCCCATGACATCTTTTTTGTAAGAAAACTATCTAAAATATAGATTATTCTCTGTGAGAAACTTCTTCGCTAACTTTTGCGATAAACTTTGCAGCTGCGTCTCTACCACCCAAACCGAAAGCAAGAGCTCCACCGATGGAGACCATTGCAATGATTCCAGTGAAAAGAACACTCATGTAGTAGTCTGCAACTCCTAATTGTCCTAGGGCAATTATGAAAGCAAATATCCAAATGGCATATTTTGCAATAGTGCCGAGCATATTTGCAGAAGTTAAGTTCATTGTTCTTGCAGAAGCAGAAACTGCCTTTGAGATAACCTCAGCTACGATAGTAGAAATTATCAAGATAAGTGCAGCAACGATAACTCTAGGCAAGAAACTTAATACATCGTATTGCAAGAAATCTTTGATGCTGTTTAGACCAACTAAATCAAGTGAAGGAATAAGGAATACAACGATTACAAACCACTTCACTACTTGTCCGATAAAGTATCCAGAATTCAAGTTCATTCCTGCTCTTCGGAAGAAACCATCTACACCAATAGATCGGAGAAGATTGTCTATTTTCAAAGCGCTGAAGACTTGCTCTAGGGCTTTAGCGATAATACCACCCAAAACCCAACCGATAATAAAAAATACAATTGCTACGATAAAGTTCGGAACAAATTGAACAAAACCAGCCCACAAACTTAAAAGCGACTCATTAAAAACCTGACCCCATGTATTTAAACCTAATGTTTCCATAAATAATAAATTATTAATAATAAACCTTTTTAAGTCCCGACGACTAATCGGGATCCCGACACCACGTCGGGATTTCGACCCTATTAAAGTTCTATAGTATTAAGTATACCAAATTTTAACCCTTTTTTAATACCTGTGTGGATAACTCTTTTGTCTGGGAAACGATCTCATGAGGAAAGTCCAAAATATCTCGAATAAGCTTGTCATACATATTCAACCTGTAAATAAACTCTTTTGTATTAAAAATAGCATAAGTAAGCTCTACTCCTATCTCCGCTTCCAGTCTACGAACTCCTGCCTCTATTTTGCCTCGTTTTAGCTTGTCCCCTACTATCAACAAATCCACCCTGCTATTATTATTTTTTATAAAAACACCGGAAACAACGAGAAATTTGATTCGTCCTACACTTTTAAAATTATTTATTATTTTTTCTTTGTTTAAAGTATCGGAACGGACCAAAAGCTCTTCTAAAGCTCCTGCATATTGAAAAGCAGAATTAAAATACCAATCCAGAGAAGTCTTTGAACGTTTCTTGATAAAATTTATAGAAGACAAGAGCCTAAGTTCCTTACGAACCATCTCAATATCTACTCTACTTCGTTTTGCGACATCCTTGCTCTTAAAGCCCTTACCTCTATTAAGTAAAAATAGCCTCATTATTTTAACCCTTGCGCCATTGCCTACTATTTTCCCGAGAATTTCCATCTAGACATTCTAGTCCTTTTTCAAGAAAAGACAAGCGGAAAACAAACCCCTAAAAAGGGGATTAAGGGGTTGTATTTATTTCAATTCTACCTTGCCTCCTGCTGCTTCGATTTTCTTCTTCAAATCATTAGCTTCTTCTTTCTTCATACCTACTTTTAGGGTTGAAGGAGCAGCGTCCACCAAGTCCTTGGCATCTTTCAAGCCTAGGCCTAGGGTTTCCTTTACTATCTTCATGACAGCAATCTTTTGATCACCAGCAGAAGTGAGCATAACTGTATAAGCGCTCTGCTCTTCAGCAGCCGGAGCGGCAGCACCTGCACCAGCTCCTGCAACAACGGTAGCAGATACTCCAAACTTTACCTCGATAGCCTTTACGAGCTCATTTAATTCTAGGACAGAAGCTCCTTCAAGGTCTTTTAAAAATGCATCAAATTTTGACATGTGTTTTTTTGTTAACTTAATAATATCCTCACCCCTTCACCCCTCTCCATTTAGAAAAAATGGAGAGGGGTTGGGGGAGAGGTAAATTTCTACTTACCTTTTACCTTCCCTACTTCACCGACAGCGATAGCTAAACGTTGCATAGGACTCTTGAGCAAAAATGCCAATTTGGAAAGTAATACTTCCTTGCTTGGTATCATTGCGAGCTCCATCATCCGGTCCTTGCCGACAAATTTACCTTCGAAAATTCCTCCCAAAATACTCAAAACTATTCCTTTGTGAGTTTTTTGAAAATTATAAATTTCTCGAGGACTTGCTATTTCGTCTTTGGAATAAGCGATGGCGACTTCTCCATCTAGTTTCGGAACTTCACCTTCGGCTTTGCCTTTGAGGGCGCGACCGAGAAGAGTCTTTCTGGAAACTTTATAACCGACACCTCCTGTTCGGAGCTCTCGGCGCAAGACTGTCTCGTCGCTCACTTTCAAACCATGAAAGTTTACGAAGACAACGGACTTGCTTCCTTTTACAGCTCCTTCCAAGTCTTTAATTATTTCTTCTTTTTTTGATTTTAACAGCATATATTTTTGACAAAATAAAAACGGCCTTTAAGCCACAATAAAACATCGACCACTCTGTAGGATTTACGTCTTTCGACACCTACTGTCTTTGCGGTAAATCCACTATAGCATAAATTATTTATTTTGCAAGATAATTTGCCAAAAAAACTCCAACAATTCCGAGAATTATCATTCCCATAAAAATGACCAGAACCTTAAAAAAATGCTTAGTTACCATATTTTCATTATATCATTGAGGCAAAATACTTTCATCTACAATATGAACAGTACCATCACCAGCGCAAGTTCTGCTCCAACCATCATAACTCCCGCATCCTCCTTTCGCTTCTACTATCCCACTAAATGAAGAAGTTTTATAATAAAGAGCTACTCGTCCTCCACCTCCTGGGCTCTTAAAATAACCACTCGCATAAAGTTTTCCGCCATTTGCTTGAAATGTTCCACTTCCTGCAACATTATTTGCTGTCACATAAACACTACCTCCACTACCTGCATCGCCTCCATTTGAAGAAATATTTCCATTGTTTGTCAAAATATCAGAAACTACGATACGTATCGCTCCTCCACCAAAATCATAATTTGAATTAGCACCACCACTACCAAAATGAGTAGGTTCTGTTTCTGAACCATAAGTAGTTGTAAAAAGCTCTCCTCTTACACTAAATCCCCCATAACTCGCACCCACAGAATCCTCCGAAGAAGCTCCAGGCCCTGTACCTGCTTTATATCCCTTTCTATCAGCTGAAATAGATGAACCTTCTCCTATCGTAATATTTGGAATATTTAAGGAAAGTATCTTTTCAGGAATAACAGTAACTATAGAATTTCCCGCTAAAGTGAGAGTGCTGGCTGTGATTGTTTCGCTACCAAAAAGTGTCATAGTCGCGCCTCCATCAATTGAGATATTTGGAACATCTAACGTTTGATTATCAGAAAAAGTAAAAAGAGAATTTCCATTAATAAAAAGATTGTTGGCTTTTATATTCACACCACTCTCCGATATCACTTTTGCGCCGTTTGAAATATAAATATTATTAAAAGAAAAAGGCCCGTCACTAACTAAAAATTTCCACAAACTATTTACATTATTTAAATAAAGATTATTTGTTGAATTATCTAAAACAAATGCGGTGCCATTTTGCCCACAAGAAGCAGACCAACCATTATAGCTACCACATCCGCCTTTTGCTTCTATGACTCCATTAAATAAATAATTTTGATAATAAATAGCTATCCTGCCTCCACCTCCCGGACTTTTAAAATAACCGCCCGCATAAAGACTTCCACCATTTGCCTGGAATTTTCCACTTCCAGAAATATTATTTGCCGTCACAAAAATACTACCCCCACTACTTGCGTCACCACCATTTGAAGACATAATTCCATCATTTGTAAAAGTATCGGACACCACGACGCGCATTGCTCCGCCACCAAAATCATAATTTGGATTAGCTCCACCACTACCCAAATCAATCGGTTTTGTCGCTGAACCATAAGTAGTTGAAAAAGCCTCCCCTCTCAAACTAAATCCTCCATAACTTGCGCCGACAGAATCCTCCGAAGAAGCTCCCGGCCCTGTGCCTGCCCTATATCCTTTTTTATCAGCCGAAATAGATGAACCAGAATTTATATTTAAATTTATAGCAGTAATTTTTACTCCTTTAAAAGAATTTGAAGATAGAATATCACCAGCAAGAGTCAAGACTGCATTATTGGAAATAGTTAAATTATTAAAACGATATTCTCCTGCTGGTAAAGACCTATTAGCATCCATCACAACATCGACCTCTTCACTATCTGCAATTCCATTATCATTTAAATCTGAAAAAGATAAAGCTATTTCAGAAATTGCATCAACGACATTTACAGTACGAACTGCTGTTACTGTATTATTTGCATTATCCTTTGCACCATAAGTAATAGTATAAACGCCTGCTATCCAATTATTTACTGACCCGGAAGAAGAAACGGTTATCACACCATCGACATCATCCAAGGCAGTCGCACCAGCATCAGTATAAACAGAACCGACAGAAACACTTGCCGGATTATCTCCGAGGATAGTGATAATAGGAGCTAAAATATCTGGAGGTAAAGGAGCCTCAACGACGTGCACAGTCCTAGTGCTAGTTGCGACATTATTTGAAAGATCTTTCACTGTATAAGTAATAATGTAATCTCCAACAACTGCAGTATCTACCATCCCAGTGACATCCACAACACGAGAACCGTCAATATCATCTAAAGCTGTCGCTCCGGCGTCAGTATAAATATTATTTTTAATAACCTCTATAGGATTATCACCAATGATAGTTATGATTGGAGAAGTAATATCAGAAGGCAAAGGAGGCTCTTCAATCACAGGCTCAACATTTCTACTTCCACCACCATGATATATATTACTGGAGACGACTTGAACCACAGGTGTAGTTTGCACAATTTGAGTTAGTATTTGTGTCTCTACGGCAACTATAGGAACTTCTTCAACTTTTTCTTCCACAACTTGTACTTGCGGGATATTAATTTGAACTTGTGGAACAATATTTTCTACAACTGGCAATGGTGTAAAATCTTTTACTGTCTCTGTTTCTACTATTTGTTCTGTTGCAGAAATTACCGAAGCAGTATTATTTATTGCTAAACTTTTTTTATTATTAAAAATAGACTGGGCAAATGAAGAAACAGAAGAAGCCAAAAAATCTGCAGTATTTATAATACTATTTCCAATAGCCAAGCTAATTCTATATGCGCCGACCACAGTGCCGACTGCGACAGTTTTTGTAAAACTCGCGAGTGGATCAGCGACAAAAAGCACCGCGCCTTCTACTTTGTGTAAAATAGAAAGTTTTGGTGGATCAATACATGGCTTTTGTGAATCTTGAACATCATTTGTTTTTAATTTATCTAAAGAATTTTTTATATCAGAAACAATTTCTGTGCCTTTATATTGTAAATAAACATTTGAAAAACTATGCCCATTACCATCAAAACTTTGTAATGGTATATGAATATTTGGTGGCAAAATTTTTAAAAATCTCCCAACTTTGGCAGCAATCACACTATCAGTATCAGAAGTTAGATATTTTCCTCCACCAGCGACACGATCTGCCGGACTACCTACTCCATAAACACCGATTGATTCACTCGGAACTCCACCAGGCACTGATGCGACTTTGTCGTAAAAGTTATTAGCATAAAAATTGCCCTGTGAATGGGCAACGAGCAAGAGTTTTTGAGTTGTAACTTTTTGACTTGCGTCATTCAACATCTCCACCAGATCATAATCTGATTTCTGATCAAAAAGTCCTTGTTGCACTGCATCAATCAAGTCCCCCACACCGGCGAGGTGGGTGGGGTTGTAAACATAGTCAATGGTAAGTTTTTGGTTATTATAAGTTGGTAAAAAATATCTTTCTAAATTTTTTTTATTATCTAGAGCTCCTTGTTTATCTGTAAATATTCCATTCATAGTCAAAACAGTATATCCACTTGAGGAACATAATTCATTGGCTGAAACTTTCGAAAAAGGAGAAAATAGTGAAATCAAAACAAGAATAAATAATATTCTTCTTTTCATAAAAAAATTAATTTGATAATTTTGAATAATCAATATCGCAAATTCTATCTAACGAACTATAACTTCTTACTTTTTTAACAAAAAGATTTCTACCATTTTTTCTTTCTTCTGTATTTAATTGTCTTTTTTCAATAAAAGAGATTAACCTATCTCCATCTTCAATAAATTTCTTCATATCATTTCTTGAAAAAATTTCACCTATACATTGATACGCCCTATCTTCTTCACGAATAACTTCTGTCGCAGTAATCGTATTCACTATCGGCTGTATCACCTCCATCTGCAACGCTAGCGCATACTGCAAAAGCACAGCGCGGGTTTTTGCGGAATTTGGATAAGCATTAAAGATAGCCAGCTCCACATCATCGCGAATACCGTTATTATTTGCATCAATACCGGCAATAGTCTTATTAGCATCGGCCCCCGGATCCGGTGGAAGGTTTTTCCCCATCACATCGTCTATGGTGAGCTTGGTCGCATGAATTTTTGCAACTTCGGCATTAGTTTTATCTAAATTATAAAAATGAAATGCCCGAACAATAACTAAAACTATAAATGCTCCAACTAAAATTAAAAAAAACCATTTTAATATTTTAAATGGCTTCTGCGGTAGATACATTTTTATTTTTTCCATCCATAGATTATATAATTAAACTAAATTAATTAAAAATAAAAAATGTGGAAAACTCCACCCGTCGGGTGTCCAACACCCGACGGGTTTACGGAAGTGGATCATCTTCTAAAAGAGAGGTCAAACCTCTTTCATCACGAATAAAAGATATTGTGTTCAAACATTCTTTTTTAAAATTTTCATTACCTCCATAAAAATCCAGTACATCTTTTGCCTCTTTTCCTGAAATAAAGGTAAAATTATTTGTATCATATTCTTTTTCACTCGATAATACCAAATGCGCTTTTTCTTTAGGAATATCATGTACTAAATAATTTAAATGTGTGTATGGTCGAATTTTTAAGAAATATGCATCATCATTAATCAATTTGGATTTAAATCTACCTTGGAATAAAGCTCCATTTCTTTTATGAATCAAATTAAAATAATTTGTGTATCCACCAAGTAATCGTTTAAAAAATTCTGAAATACCACCATCAACTTCTTGTTTTAAAATAAAATGAAAATGATTAGGGTTAAAACAATAACAAACAATAGAAACAAGGGGTTTCGGGTGTTGGACACCCGACGACTCTTTTAATTCAATCATCCGTTCCTTTATGCTACCTATTGGCTTAACTATATTAAATTCTTTTACACTTAAAGCAAACCTATCTAGGTCGGCTTTATTCATAAAAATATCTCTCTTATCTACTCCTCTATTATAGATATGATAATACAAACCAGTTATTAATGGATCTTCTCTCATATTTTTATATTATATCATCCCTGTCGGGTGTTGGACACCCGACAAGCAAAATTCAGGACTGCCCTCCTTTAATCAAATACTAATAATAAATAGAAAAATAATAGCAAGAAGTATCGAAATAAAAAATAAAAAATAAACTCTAAAAGGAATTCTTCCTTCAATAATTACAACTTCCGATTGATTAGAATGCACTATCAACGAAACAAAACCAATACTGATAGATACAAACCAAAGAAACAAGATGTATGGGGATAAGCCCATTATAGTAAAAAATAACAAATCTTCAGTATCAGAAGAATTCGATAAAAGTATCGAAAAATTTGTTATTATTAAAATAAGTATAAATAAAATTAAAATATACAAGACAAAATAGAGAGAAATCGAAGAAATCAAAGACCATACCTTAGTACCACTTTTAAAATATAAATATTTTCTAAATTTTTCAGCAAATTTTTCAGCATAAAATTGTGAAATTACAATACATATACCCCAAAAAAGGACAACTGCTGTATCAAAAACTAAAAAAGAATAAATATTATTATAATTAATGAAAAGGCGTTGAACCAAAAAAACAAAAATCACAAAAATAATTGTAAGAAAAACTAATTGAAACTTTTTTCTATTATTTAGAAAAAATAAAACAAATTTTGATTTTGATTGGTGTGCATCCACTAGAAAATTATATGGTTAAATTACTTTAATTAAAAAGAAAAAATGTGGAAAACTTTTTACCTATAGCCCATGGACCATAGGATGATGAATAGAACGATAAAGAAAAGAAGAGCGGAATGCCAGATGTCCCAATGAGCGTAAATGTTTCTTTTTTTTAAGAAATTGGCAAACATCTTGTCCCCTTCTATGAATATCAAGAATGGCAAGATGGCGATCATATACCAGATTTTAAAGACAACATCAAACATTTTTTTATTATTTCTGAATTAAAATTGTAGCGACATTTTGAGAAGTGCCACAATCTACAAACCAAGTAGTGGGCAAAGTGAGGCTGGAAAGTCTTATAATTTTAAAACCATAAGCTTTGATGTTGTAAACCGAACCGATTTTTACAATACGAGCCAAAGGAGAACGATTGTCCACCATTATCTCTGTATTATTTTTAAAAGTCATAACATTTGGATATGCCTGACAATTTTGATCAAGTTGGATACGAGAATCTTTAAACTTTACTAATGCTTGAGCATAACTGATTGGTTTTACAGGAACGACAACATTTACACTGCCAGTGCTCGTGTCTTCTGTAGAAACTATTTCCGGGGTATCATTTACGATAACAGTAGAATTATTTTTCATTGACCACAATGCAAAGATGACAAGAGCTAAAACCACAATCAATTCGAGTACGGCATTTCCTTTTTTCATATAATTTAAAATTAAAAGATAATTAATAATATATATTATTCCCTATAAAAAAAATTATGTAAGTCATCTTCAGAAATAAATGATAAAAGTTTCTTAAAAATATTATGAAGCGTCCCTCTATCTATTTCTTTATGATTTGGTATAGTCACAACCTGTTTAATTCCAGAAACAATGCGTACTAAATTGATATGACTTCCTTTTTGTCTACTTATATTAAAATTATGCTTTTCACAAAAATTCACGACTTCTTTACCAGAAAGCCGTCTCTGTTTAGACATAGAGAGAAATAGGCATTTCGTAATTAATAAAAATTGAAGGATTGTGACTAATAGATGTTTCTTCAGAAGTTACTTCTTCAAAATAAAGTTCTGTGGCTTCTTTAATGTTTACAAATAAATCTTCTAAATTTTTTGCTTGAGTAAAAATAGCAAAATCATTCGCCGAAGCTATATAATAGCCATCTTGTCCTTTTTCAATTGAAAATTGAATAATATTTTTCATATTTTTTATTATACCACATTAGATAAAAGATTTGCAACACAACAAAAAACCACCTTTTTGAGGTGGTTTTTTGTGTTTTTATTTTCTAGTCCCTAGAACCTAGCAACTATAACCTAATTCACCGACGCATTCATCATAGCTTTTGTCTTTGCTCCGATGAGGCCATCAGGTACTAGACCATTGTCTTCTTGCCATTGTTTGATAACAGCAATAGTCTTTGGACCTAGAGCACCGTCAATTGCTAGACCTAGATTCAATTTTGCATTCAAGAATCTCTGTAATTCTTTGACAGCTTCACCTCTACTGCCATTTTTCAATGTAGTA
>MFWK01000028.1:0-4687 GCA_001786365.1 Candidatus Nomurabacteria bacterium RIFOXYD2_FULL_35_12
CAGATAAAGAAATAAAAAATATTTTTTATGATAACTTTTAATGAAGGACATAATCCACAGGGTTCTCAGGAAGGAATTGAAATAATAGAGAAGTCTATTGTTCAGAAAAATAAAGAGTTTCATAAACAATATACTATATTAACACTTGAACTAGAAAAAATAATTAAGGCTATTTCATTAGCTGAAACTGAAGCTGGAGCAGAATCAGATTTAAGAGAATTTGAAAAAGCTTTGGAGTTGTTCAGGTCAATAGATATTTTAGAAAAAGCCCTTGTATTTTTTTTAGAAAGAAATGTTGCTGAGCTTGAAAAGTTGCATGAAGACCCTATAAAAGTTGATGCAATTAAAGAAAGCATTAGCTTTTTTCAAGAAAAAAATAAAGAAACGTTAGATAATATTAGAGATATTAAGGAAAAATTAAAAAAATAATTTCTATTTCATTTTCTCAATCTTCTCCCAAGAGAGATTTGGCTTTCCAAAATGGCCATAGGTTGCTGTTTGGAGGAAAATAGGTTTGCGGAGTCCGAGCTTTTCAATAATGGCAAGCGGACGGAAATCAAAATTCTTTTTAACTATTCCCGACAAATCTTCGCCTTTTTCATTTATGGCTTCTATCATCAGTGGTTCAGCCATACCGATAGCATAAGCCACAGATACGAGCACTTCTTTGCCATATCTGTTGGCGACGAGGTTTTTTGCGACAAATCGCGCCATATATGCGCCGGAACGATCTACTTTTGTGGCATCTTTACCGGAAAAGCACCCACCGCCATGGGGAATAATTCCTCCATAAGTGTCTACCATTATTTTGCGTCCCGTAACTCCGGTGTCAGATTCAAAACCACCCACGACAAACTTGCCTGTTGGGTTCACGAGTATTTTTACTGTCTTTTTTTCTTCGGCCGAGAGTAGGGGGTAGATGATTTTTTCCGTTATTTCTTTTTTTATCCCGACGCTTGTGGTCGTGACCCCGACCCCTTCGGGCGTCGGGGTTTCTAGAGAATGTTGAGCACTCACTAGGACAGTGTGCAATTTTCCACCAGCATAAGTGACTTGTGTTTTGCCGTCTGGACGAAGCCACTTTATTTCTGCATTTTTTCTAGCTTCTTCTAAACGTTTTGCGAGTTTGTGAACGAGGACTACACCTTTTGGCAAGAATTCTGGAGTTTCATTTGTTGCAAATCCATACATTATTCCTTGATCACCGGCTCCGCCTTTGTCTACACCGAGAGCTATGTCCGGAGATTGGGTGACAATGTTTGCGGAGATTTCAAGCTTGCTATCATAACCAATTTCTTTGTAAAATTTTTGCGCAATTTTTACATAATCCACTTTTCCTTTTGAGGTCACTTCTCCTCCTATTACAAGCTTTCCATGTCCGCCAAAAGTTTCCACTGCCACTCGGCTGTTTGGGTCTATTTTTAAATATGCGTCTAAAATAGCGTCTGATATTTGATCGCAGACTTTGTCTGGATGACCGGAAGTCACGGATTCTACTGTGTAATTGTCGTTATGTTTATATAACATATATGTGCTAGTGATTCTAGCACAAAAATAGACAATGGTTAAAACATTTGAGTTTGTGGGTGGGGAGGAGTAGAATGGAATAATCATGAAACTAGAAGGACATAAAATATTATTTGGTGGAAAACAGCTAGAAATTGAAGTTGCATATTTAGATAAAAAAGATGGAAAGATTTTTAAGAAGCTTTTTGATATTTGGAGAAAGTTAAATATTGGTTTGGAAAAATATGGGAGAAGGGTTAATATTCCCGAGGTTATATCTGAAGGTATGTTTTGTGTTTTTTCAAAATCTGTTCGTTACCAGAAAAAGTTAAGGGGTGAGGGGACTGTTTCTTTTGATACGATAAATATTAAAAATAAAAGAAGAGAACAAATAAAAGCTTCTAGTATTGAAGAAGATTTAACTTCTTTTGGTCCCAGAACTGAGTGGGATGATTTATATTTCTTAGATTTTTTTAATGGAGGTAAATTAGATGGAACTTTTAATGTTTATTTAATTCCAAATAAGTTAATATATTCTAATTCAGTTAATAAGGGTCAAACAATGAAAGATCAACAGGGAGAAAAACGTAGACCACGTTTTAGCATAAAAAAGGATATTATTGATAAATATAATATAAAAGCTAAAGCCAAGAATGTAAAAGTCTGGTAATTATTCCATTGCTTTCATCATCTGTTTACCAACAGCCTCAATAACTGGAACACTGACAGAATTTCCAAATTGTTTATACAAAGCTGAGTCAGCTAATATTGGTATTTTATAATCAATAGGGAAGCCCTGTATAAGTGCACACTCTCGCGGGGTTAATTTTCGGATACCTTTTTTGTCTTTAATAATTGGCACATTATGCCCACCTGTCCCCATGTTTGCAGTTAGCGTAGGACAAACTCCACTTTTATTTTCGCGGACATATTTTCTACGCCACTGGTATACTCTTCCTTCTTCTTTCACGAAATCTTTCAGTTTCTTAAAAAGTGGTTTTCCATTGTAGTAGTATTTTTCTGGTACATTTGTTTCTAATAAATCAGTTATTTTAACAGTTAATTTTATTGGATTAGGGAACTCAAACCTGTCAGAATAATTTTTATTCTTAAAACCAACAATATAAACACGTTCTCTATTTTGTGGAATATTTCCATACTCCATACTATTTAAAACTTTTATATTTAAATGATAGCCGAGATTCTCTAATGTCTCTTGAATAATTTTGAAAGTTTTGCCCTCATCATGACTTTTTAGATTTTTAACATTTTCAAGTAGAAAACCTTCTGGTCTTCGTGCTTCAATGATTCTTGCAATATCAAAAAATAAATTCCCTCTGCCTTTTTCGTCATTAAATCCTTGTCTGTATCCAGCAATTGAAAAAGCCTGACACGGGAAACCGCCAAGTAGAAAATCAAATTTTGGTAAATCATTGATACCGACCTTTCTTATGTCTTCAACGATTAATTTTGATTTTGCAAAATTTAAATCATAGGTGGTTTTACATTGTTGGTCAAAATCATTAGCAAAAACAGTTTCAAATCCAGCTCGCTCAAAACCAATTCTAATTCCTCCTATTCCAGCAAATAAATCAATCGTCTTAAATCTATGCTTTATCTTTTTTTCTAATCTAACTTCTGGTTTGTTGTTGATGTTGCTTATTACTTGAATTACTATACCTCTGATTTCTACATCAGTTCTAAAAAGTGGTTTTATATTTGGGTTTCTAGGCTGTAGTCTAAATTTCCCATTTTCTCTATATAGTTTTTTTAATGTTGCTTGTTCATCATCGATTATCGCTACAACAGTTTGCCCATTTTCAGCTACAGATTGTTTTTTAATAATAACAGTATCTCCATCAAAAATACCCTCATCAATCATACTGTTTCCCATTACACGAAGAGCATAATAATCTTTTATATTTTTAAAATCATTATTAATTATTGAGACAGTACCAAAATAATTTTCAATAACATCTATTGGTTCTCCAGCAGCAATTCTACCAATAATAGGTATTTCAATTATTTTCTTTATTTCTTTATTTGGCATGATGCTTCTTGCTGAATTTTCATCTTTTAAAAGATATCCTTTAGTTTTTAAGGTATTCAAATGCTCATGAATTGTTGAAACAGCTCTTAATTTTAACTTTTTTCTTATCTCTTCAATTGTAGGGGATATTCCATTTTCAGATATATAGTCCTTCACAAAGTCTAAGACCTGTTTTTGTTTTTTTGTAAGTGGTTTTGTGTTTGCCATATAAATATATTTTATTATATTTATATTATACCCGAATAAAAACCGAAAGTGAAAGCAAGTTATCCACAGGTGTTATAATTAGTTGTCGAACACGGGCTTGCTATGAAAATAAGGCATGCTATGATGAACTAGTTAAAAGTCATCAAGTCCATAAGGTTCATAAAGTAAAATACTTTAAAAACTTTATAACTTTACAAACTTTAAGAACTAAATTCATGTTAGACAAGAAAAAAATTAAAGAAAAATTAGAAACAGAAAGAGATGTCTTGTTGGAAGAACTGCGAGATATGGGCAAACTCAATACAGATACGGGTGAATGGGAGGCTACTCCAGAAGTTTTGGACGCTCCAGAAGCTGATCAGAATGATATGGCGGACAGGTTTGAAGATTTTGAAGCCAGAAGTTCAATGATAAAAACTTTAGAGCCTAGGTTGAACAATATTTTGAGAGCATTGAAAGGATTAAACAGAGAATCTTTTGGTAAATGTGAAGTTTGTAAAAAAACTATTGAGATGGATCGCTTAGAAATAAATCCTGCCGCACGAACTTGTAAGGAACATCTAAAATAATAAGTCTATATGTCTTTTGCTAAAGTTTATTCAGCTCAGGTCAATTTACTACGGGGCGCTATCGTAACTATTGAAGTGGACTTATCAAAAGGACTTCACACTTTTTCTCTTGTCGGTTTGCCAGATAAGGCAGTGGACGAATCAAAAGACAGGGTAAGTGGGGCGATAAAAAATTCTGGTTATAAATCTCCAAAAGCAAAAAATCAGAAAATAATAGTATCACTTTCTCCAGCTGATTTGAAAAAAGAAGGACCATTTTTTGATTTAGCAATTGCTATCGCTTATTTGAAAGCTTCCGATGAAATTAAATTTAATTCAGAAAAGAAAATTTTCCTTGGCGAGCTTGGACTGGATG
>MFWK01000028.1:4746-12961 GCA_001786365.1 Candidatus Nomurabacteria bacterium RIFOXYD2_FULL_35_12
TATAAAGAAATATATTTACCAAAAGAAAATGCTATTGAAGCGGCCTTGGTAGAAGGTATAACAGTTTTTGGAGCAGAGAGTTTAGAAGAAGTGATAGAACACATTGACGAGACAAAAACTCCCCGCCTTGATAAGGAGGGGGTAGGGGGTGGTAATTTAAAAAAGAAAATTTTAGCTCAGCCAAAGACAAAAATAAATTATATAAGAGAAATAAAAGGAGGTGATTTTGCTGATATTCGCGGACAAGAAGGCGCAAAGCGAGGGCTCGAGATTGCAGCGGCTGGTGGGCACAATATCGCTATGTATGGCCCTCCGGGCACAGGCAAGACGATGCTCGCTAGGGTATTCTCTGGACTGTTGCCTGATTTGGGAACAGAAGAAGTTTTAGAAATAACAGGTATTCACTCGGTGGCGGGGGCGACGCGGGGTGAGTTAGTTTGTTTTCCGCCTTTTCGAGCTCCGCATCACACTTCTTCTTATGTTTCACTCATTGGTGGAGGAACGTATCCAAAGCCTGGTGAAGTGACTCTCGCGCATCGGGGAGTTTTGTTTTTAGATGAGTTTCCGGAGTTTGAGAAACGTGTTATAGAATCACTTCGTCAACCACTCGAGGACAACATCGTTTCTATCTCTCGTGCCAAAGGTTCAGCTATTTTCCCATCAAATTTTATTTTAGTTGCTGCGATGAATCCTTGTCCTTGCGGAAATTCCGGAAATAAACAAAGAGCCTGCATTTGTAAACCGTCGGATTTAGATAGATATAAGAGGAAACTTTCTGGACCGATAATGGATCGTATCGATTTGTGGGTGTCTGTCGGAAATGTAGATTATAAAAAGCTGGGAGAAGAGGGGACAGGGGAGAGAAGTGAGAGAATAAGGGAGAGGGTAATAAGAGCTCGAAAGATTCAAGAGGAAAGATTTTCCGCCCTAGGCGGATCCGCCTCTGGCGGAAAAAAATTTGGTAAAAGTTTAAAAACAAATAGTGAAATGAGTGTGCGGGATTTAGGAAGTATGGTAAAACTTTCAAAAGAAGTTCGAGACTTGTTGGATGACAGCGCAGAACGTCTCGCCCTCTCTGCTCGCGCATATCATCGAGTCATCAAAATCGCCCGCACTATTGCTGATCTTGAGAGTTCAGAAGACGTAAAAGCGAATCATATCTTGGAGGCTATACAATATAGGCCGAAGGTGAATAGTTAAGTTATCCACAGGTGGGTTATTGACAGTGAACGCTCGTTCACTTATACTATTTGTATTACAAGCTAATCAGCTAGTTAGCTAATAGCTATCAGCTTAAAAAAAATATGTCACAAGCACAATATTTAAAAATGTTAGAAAAAGAGATAAATAAGATTAATAAAAAAATTGATTTAAAAATTCTCCAAGGGGAAACTTATTTCAAAGAGGCGAGAGACCATAGGCTTCTCTTGCAAAAGGTTCGCTATCACACTCGAAAAGGTTTTATGAATAGATTAGTTAATTTATTTTTTCGAACCTCTATAATACATGCGTCCCGTTTAGAAGTCTTTTAGTTAATTGTTCTTACTTAGTTATAAATATAGATGATTATATTATGGTCAATATTAAAAAAATTAATTACGGAAATCTAAAGATTTCCTACTTCTAACGGGATGCGTAATCCTCACCAAATAAAACTAGAATCTTTCTACACGCAAAACAAAAGGATGCCCACATATTCTGAGATGATGAAGCTTTTCAGTTTCAAATCTAAGAATGCGGTTTTTAAGGTGGTTGAAAAGTTGCTAGAGGCGGGGTTGGTGGCAAAGGACCATCTAGGCAGACTCATTCCCACGAAAACATTTTCCGAAATATCTTCAGAGGTCCCGATGCTTGGGTTTGTCACTGCTGGATTACCAGCCACAGTAGAAGAAGAACTAGCTGATATGGTAAACCTTGATGACTTACTGATTCAAAAAAAAGCGCAGACTTATATGCTCGAAGTGGATGGAGATTCAATGATAGACGCGCACATAGAAAAGGGGGACATGGTGATAGTGGAGAGGGCAAATACAGCCAAAGACGGGGAGATAGTTATTGCAGAGGTGGATGGTGAGTTTACAATGAAATATTTCCGTAAAGACGGAGCCAAAGTCTGGCTCGAACCGGCAAATAAAAACTATAAACCGATATATCCAGAGAGAAGTTTAAATATTAATGCAGTTCTAAAGGCTGTGATTAGGAAATACTAAAAAATGATCGTTTTGCCGATGTCGGGAAAATGATATAATCAACATATGTCTTTAGCAACTATACCAGAAGCATCAAAATGGGCATCGGAATTTCTTGAAAAAGAAATTTTTCCGACTAATATTTCTTATCTTGTTCAATATGGAAAAGTAAAAAAATATGGTGAAAATGGCTCAACCATGATTGATTTGAATGATTTAAAAAAATATTATGATTCATATAATGGTAAACGTGAAGAAAGTTGGAAAAAAAATCTAGGCAATGACTTAAATTGGACACTTTCTTTTGATAATTTACGAGAAAAAGATACCACCAAGCATGTTCATAGATTACATCCATATAAAGGAAAATATATTCCGCAACTTGTTGAGTATTTTTTAGATAAACACACTGATGACTTTAAAAAAGAAACTTATTTTAAAACTGGGGACATTATCCTTGACCCATTTTTAGGTTCTGGAACGACAATTATTCAATCACTTGAAATGGGTATTCATTCTGTTGGTGTTGATGTTTCAGAATTTAATTGCATGATTTCAAGTTGTAAGGCCACTTATTATAATGACAGCTATTTAGAAAAAGCAATTAAAAAATTAATTATATCACTTGATTCTTTTGAACATGACAATAAAATTAAAGAGTTTGAGACTGAGCTTTTAGTTGAACTTGCTAAATTTAACAATGTGTATTTCCCGGGTTCTGATTTTAAATACAAAATTAACCAAGGAAGTTTTAATGAGAACAAATTCGCTACAGAAAAAGAGAAGGAATTTTTACCAATTTATCAGAAGCTAATTAAAAAGTATTCAATAAAAATAAAACAAGATAGCAAATTGTCTTTTCTCGACACTTGGTTTATTGAAAATGTGCGTTTAGAAATTAATCATGTTTTTAACATAATAAAACAAGAAAAAGATGTTAAAACACGAAAAATTCTTGCTCTTATTTTAAGTAGGACAATTAGATCATGTCGCGCAACTACCCATAGTGATTTAGCGACTCTTAAAGAGCCACAATTTACAACCTATTATTGTTATAAACATAAAAAAATTTGCAAACCTTTATTTTCAATAGCAACTATGCTTAATCGGTATGCTATTGATACATTAAATAGAATTAGAGAATTTTATAAGTTACGCAAACCAGTTCATTATTCAGTTTTAACTGGAGATTCAAGAACAGTAAATATTTTCGAGAAAGTAGAAAAACAAAACCAAGAATTTTCTAAAATTCTTAAAAAACAAAAAATAGCTGGTATTTTTTGTTCACCCCCTTATGTTGGTCAGATTGATTACCATGAACAACATGCTTATGCATATGACCTTTTGGGTTTTAAAAGAAAAGATGAATTAGAAATAGGCTCTCTTTACAAAGGAAAGGGGATAGAGGCTCGTAAATCCTATGTGCAAGGTATTGTAGATGTATTAAATAATTGTAAAAAATATCTCAAAAACAATTTTGATGTTTTTCTTGTGGCAAATGATAAGTTTAATCTTTATCCAGAAATTGCAGAAAAATCAGGAATGAAAATTGTTAATCAGTTTAAGAGACCAGTATTAAATCGTACGGAACGCGATCGAAATCCGTATTCAGAAATTATTTTTCATTTAAAAAAGATATGACAAAAGAACAAGAAATGAAGGAGGAGATACAGTTAGTTATTAAGTTAATGATGGACAGAGTAATGCAAAAAGTTCTGGTTGAAGACCCCTTTATTAAAGAAGATCATAAAGCAGAAAAACCACTTTATGCCGCCTTAGTTCCAGATGAAATATTTAAAGGTTCCCATTTTGAACGTAGGTTTGTTACTCCTTTTGGGAATGTATGGGAAAAGCTTGCTATTGTCGTTGCTAATAAAGGATTAGGTTATGGGGTAAAAGGTCATAATATTACTGGAAGAATAAACGCGGAACGATTACGTCGAATTCAGGAAGTGTTAAATAATCTTGAGCACACAGAAAAGGGTAAAAATCGCATAAAACCAAATTGGGATTCTGAATTGGAATTTGTTTTAGAGGGTAAAAGTTCAAAAATTATTCCTGTTACAGTCGTTTGTGATGTATATGCAAAAGATATAAAAAATAAAAAGGAATACGTTTTTGAATTAAAAGCTTCGTTACCTAATAGTGATCAGACAAAAGTTAGTAAAGAGAAGATACTTAAACTTTATAGTATGGAATCATGTCAAATAGATGGTGCTTATTTTGCTTTACCATATAACCCTTACGGAAAAAGAGAAGATTATGCTTGGACATTTCCCGCAAGATGGTTTGATATGAAAAATGACCCTATTGTTTTGATAGGGAATGAATTTTGGGAAAAAATTGGAGGTACTGGTACATACAAAGCGTTTATTGATGCTGTTAATGAAATCGGGGAAGAATATAAAAATCGTATTTATAGAGAGTTTTTGGAGATAGAACCACCAATAGATATGGGTAAAGAAAAATTTTAATAAGTTAACAACAAAAAACCGCCCAGTGGGCGGTTTTTTAGTTTCATTCTTTTCGCGCGAAAAGAATTTAGGCAATCATATCCTTCAATCCCTTTGCAGCTCGGAATTTTGGAACTTTCTTTGCAGCAACTTTGACTTGCTCTCCAGTCTTTGGATTGCGAGCCATTCTTGCAGCTCTTTGCTTTACAGAAAAGATACCAAAGCCAGCGATTGATACTTCCTCGCCCTTTTTCAAGGTGTCGATGATAGCACCAAACATTCCGTCTACGATTTCTTCTGCTTGAACCTTTGTACCACCTAGCTTTCCGTGTACAAATTCAGCTAATGCTTGTTTATTCATAGTTTTTTAAGTTATTTTAATAATCGTTTCGACCATTAAACCCTTATAATTAATACCAATTCATTATATACTAAGGGTTTTTTAAGGCAAGTCCGTGTAAATCCTTATGTCTTATGATATGCTAGTTGTTATGAGATACAGGTTTAATGATATTTTTCAAACTAACCCAGATGGATCGTTGTCTCCAAGGAGACCATTACACATAAATGGTGTAACATTTGGTTATGGCGTCAGTTTTAATAGAGGAGTAGCTTTTGGTGGTGTTGATTTTTTTAATTTTCGAGGAAGAGATATAGAAGCAGATGATACAAGTGGTGTTCTTAATATAAGAGGTTTTTACAACGCATAAAAATTATGGCAGAAGAAAATAAACCTGATATAACATTGGAACAAGCAATTCAAAAAACCAAAGAAGCTGGTTTTAATTTGAGTTATCAAGGGAAAGAGACAATTATAGGTATTGATCTTTTTGAATTAAAAAAAGATATAGAAAAGACTAAGACAGATATAAGAACAATCAATTTTATTTTTTCTGTAGTTATAGTTGCTGCTGTTATCGCTGTAATATTAATGCTTGCTGATTATTTTCAATTTACGATTAAAGCTTACGACCAGTTCAATGATTCAATAAAAAGTTTTAATTCTACACAAATGTCACAAAAGAAATATTGACTGCTTATGACAGCAAAACACCAAATTTGTATTGCAAAGAGTGTTATCTTAAGGCAGTGATTTAGTAAAAACTTTTTTTATCTAGCATACTCAATAATTCGCATTTCGCGAATCATGGTGACTTTGATTTCACCTGGGTACTTAAGTTCTTGTTCTATTTTTAGAGCGATATCACGAGCCATGAGTTTAGCTTCAGCATCGGAAATTTTTTCTGGGGTTACGAATATGCGAATTTCACGGCCAGCCTGTAGGGCGTAAGACTTTTCAACTCCAGGGAAAGCATTTACGAGAGTTTCAAGTTCTTGAAGTCTCTTTAGATAATTCTCTACGCTGTCTCGGCGAGCTCCTGGTCGTCCACCAGAGATAGAGTCGGCTGTTTGAACGATGATGGATTCGATTGTTGTGTAAGGGTAGTCTTCATGATGGCTTTTCATTGCAGTGATGATGCGTTCGTCAGCGCCAAATTTTTGTAAGATTCTTATACCTATTTCGATATGTGTGCCTTGCACTTCGTGGTCTAGAGCCTTACCGATGTCGTGGACCAATGCGGCGGCCTTTGCTATAGCGACGTCTGCACCGAGTTCTTCGGCCAACATTCCGGCGATATGTGCCATTTCAATAGAGTGCTGAAGGACATTTTGTCCATAACTTGTGCGGAAATATAATCGTCCAATAATGGCAATAATACGTGGGTCAAAATTTAATATTCCACATTCATAGACGGCTTGGTCTCCTTTTTCTTTGATTATTTTATTTATTTCTTCTTTTGCTTTTTCTACCAATTCTTCTATTTTGGCTGGTTGGATACGTCCATCCAGAATCAAGTTTTCTAATGCAAGTCTGGCAACTTGTCTTCGTATTGGATCAAAAGAGGAAATGACTATTGAACCAGGAGTGTCGTCTACGATGAGTTCTACTCCAGAAGCACGTTCAAAAGCTCGGATATTTCTTCCTTCTTTTCCGATTATTTTTCCTTTAATTTCGTTGTTTGGAATTGAGACTATTGTGGTCATCAATTCGGATGCAGTACTGGAAGCGAGACGTTGGATAGATGTGGCTAAAATATCTTTTGCGCGACGATCCAATTTTTCTTCATTACCATTTTCCAGTTTTTGAATTCGAATCAAAATATCTTCTTCATATTTCTTTTCAATATCTTTCAAAAGCTCATCTTTTGCTTCTGCTTCCGTGAGTTTTGCTACTCTTTCTAGCTCTACTTTTTTTTCTTCCTCTATTTTTACTACTTTTTCTTGGATTTTTTTAACTTCTTCTACTTTTGTCTTTATATTTTCAACTTCTTTATCTATTTCAACTTGGCGAGTGTCCAAAAACTCGTCTTTTTTGATAAGTCTTGATTCTTTTTCCTTCCATTCTTGTTCTTTTTTCTTTTCTTCTTCTTTTAATTCGGCAAGCTTTTTTTCTGAAGACTTTTTAGCTTCATCTGTGATCTTTTGTGCTTCTTCTTTGGCACCGACCATCATTTGCTTGATGTCGATTTCAATAGAACGCCTTTTGCCGAGGGCGATTATCAAACGCAAGTAATATCCTATTCCAACACCTAAAACAAGCGCTCCTGCGCTTATTAGAATTATCATTAATGTACTCATAAGCTTTTATTTCGGCTTACAAGAACACGCCATTATATTTATGGATTTACCTCTATAAGAGAGCGAACGTCAGAAAAAATTTGTAAATTTTTCTTTAAACACTTCATAAAATGATGGAATATTCTTCTAAACCAAGTGAAAAAATTTGTAAAATTCAACATTTACAGTATAACAAATGAGGAGAATTTTGTCTAGTTTTTAGATTTTTTACTTAATTTTCTCCGGAGCTTTGGATTTAGTGACTATTTCGTCAATGATTCCATATTTTTTTGATTCTTCAGCATCCATAAAAAAGTCTCTTTCTACGTCTTTTTCGATTTGATTTAGGGGCTTGCCTGTATTTTTTGCTAAAAGTTTATTTAAATTATCTCTAGTTTTTAAGATATGTTTTGCAGTAATTGCAATGTCTGTGGCTTGACCTTCCACGCCACCCATCGGTTGGTGAATCATTACCTCAGCATTTGGTAAAATATATCGCTTGCCTTTTTTACCGGCAGAAAGAATGATGGCTGCGCCAGAAGCGGCGAGGCCGACACAGAAAGTAGAAATATCCGGACGAACATGGTTCATCGTGTCCACGATTGCCATAGTGGAAGTGACTGATCCGCCTGGGGAATTTATATAAAGATAAATATCTTTTTTAGCATCCTCGGATTCAAGGAAGAGGAGCTGGGCAATGACTATGTTTGCGGTGTGGTCGTCTATTGGTCCAGCTAGAAAAACAATGCGTTCACGTAAAAGACGTGAATAAATATCATAAGCTCTTTCGCCAAACTGACTTTTTTCAATAACGGTTGGGATTAACATGTTTTGATAATACACCCGTTTTGTGCGAGAATCAAGATATGCTTTTAGAACCATTTTATGATCCAAACAAATCATATGAAGAGAATTTTCAAAAAGGTCCGTTTGGAGCTTTTATAGATGGGGAGG
>MFWK01000029.1 GCA_001786365.1 Candidatus Nomurabacteria bacterium RIFOXYD2_FULL_35_12
ATTATTGCTGACATATAAATATCTCATAATTTTTCCACTCGGAATCATCGAAGGGCCGATTTTGACTGTGGTCGCTGGATTCTTAGTAACGCTACATGTTCTTAATCCCCTATTTGTATACATCATAGTAGTCTTGGCTGACGTCGTCGGAGACAGCATAGCTTATTCTTTTGGATATTTGGGAAAAAGATTTTTACCTTATTTAAAAATTACTGACGAGAAACTAGAAAAAACAAAAATATATTTTAATGAAAATCATAAAAAAGCAATCATCGCATCAAAAGTAGTTTATGGATTTGGAACTACCGGACTCATTGCCGCTGGTGTGTTACGCATACCATATAAGAAATTCTTCATTACATGTATTTCAATCTCCATGGTTCAATCATTTATTTTACTTATAATTGGAATACTCTTCGGACAAGCTTATGAAGTGATAGGAAAATATTTTGATTATTATGCAGCGGTGGCTAGCACGATAGCATTAGCCATAATATTATTCGTCCTTATTAAAAAATATAAAATAAATATAAAATCTTAATGCAAGAAGAAACAAAAAGAAAACTAAATATTGCTATGGTTTGCGACCCGATAGGTAACGGCAAAGCCGGCTCGATCGTTTCAACTATACGATTTGGAAAAATATTGAAAGAACGCGGACACAATGTTATCTTTGTCGGCTCGCGAACTGCTGAGCATAGGGACCATAGCCATCACAACGGTGTAAAAGCTTATCGTTTCCGTAGTGTACCCATTCCAAAGTCTGGTGGATGGTATACAGCCTTCCCAACAATTAAAGAATTAAAAAAAGTTTTTCAAGAAGAAAAAATAGATGTAGTGCACATCATCTTGCCGATGACTGCCGCCATCGTCGCCATAAAAGCAGCTAAGGCTCTCGGCATTAAAATAGTAGCGCATTCGCATTCTCAGCCGGAGAATATTTTCCCTGATGCGCCAAAAATATTTCAACCTGCGCTTTTTAGTATGTGGAATAAATATTTAAGATGGGTTTATGGAAAAGCGGAATCTTTGATTTACCCCACGGAAATGGCACATGATATATTGCACAATCTGGGTGACGCAAACCAGCCATCGACCGTCATCAGTAACGGAATAGATTTGAAAGAATTCAAGACAATGGATTTGGGAAACTTCAACGAAAGATATAATATTCCTGATAATAAAATAAAACTATTATTCGTTGGAAGATTATTTCCAGAAAAATCAGTCGACACAATAATCAAAGCCATGCCACACATCATTAAAAAACATAAAAATGTGCATCTTATGCTAGTCGGAGGTGGACATTTAAGACAAAAACTGGAAAATCTGGTACGAACTCTCGGTCTCACAAAACATATAACATTTCTTGGATTAGTCAGCGACGAAGATAAAATCTTGGCCTACAATGCGAGCGATATATTTATCTTGCCATCTCTCGCCGAGCTCGAAGGCATGGTAGTGCTCGAAGCTATGGCATGTGGCAAACCGATAATTATTTCTGATGCAAAAATGAGCGCCTCACGTTTCTTTGTAGATGGTAATGGATTTTTGTTTAAAACAGAAGACCATCTAGATTTAGCGCATCAGATTTCAAAACTAATCGCTGACCCGATTTTACGTAAAAAACTCGGCGAAGTCAGCTTGAAAAACAGTAAGAATTTTAATATACAGCACAGTGTAGATATGCTTGAAGAAGTTTATTATTCGTCCATAACCATAAAGTGATGCAAGAACATTATTTAAACAACGAAATATATTACAGAATAAACGAATTCAAGCCAGACAGAAAAACTCTGGTTTTTATCCATGGAGTTTCTGGTTCATCTTCAGCTTGGCTCCCCTACGAAAAAATATTCGAAAATAAATACAATGTTTTGACTTATGACATCCGCGGGCACGGCCTATCAAAAAAATATCCAAGTTATTCCGATTATGAAGTGAAAAAGTTCGCTGAAGATTTAAATAATCTAATTTCGTATCTAAATCTAAAAAAAATTGTTTTAATAAGTAATTCTTTTGGCGGACTCATACATCTGGAATATCTAAAAATGCACGGAGAAAATGTATTTGCAAATGTTTTCACCTCGCCGGAAGTTTATTTAAATACAGGATTTTCAGCAAAAATCTTTCGCCCCATCCTGTCGTTATTTAAAATAATTTTAAAAACACTGCCCTTCAATCCAAAACCTCGCGGGCACGTGGATTACAGCAAGCATAAAAATTCCACCGACTGGGACATCAGTAGGAACTTAGCTGATATGAAAAATACCGGACTTCGAGCTCATTTTTACACCTTAAAACAATCCATGAATGTTAAGCAAGAATATAATTTAGAAAAAATAAATGTGCCAACTCTAATAATCCATGGAGAAAAAGACACGATGGTTCCATTGAAAAATGCTCTAAATTTTTCAAAAAATATCACAAATTCTAAATTCATAAATATCAAAAATATTGACCATAACACTGTGCATAATGCTGTCAAAGAAATGTCTCAAGCAATAGAATCTTTTGTAGAAAAAATATAAATCTGCTATACTATCCGAATGCAAAATTATAGAATAAATTTTTCAGACAAAAGCTTCCTCATCTCCTTTTTCGGAGGTATTTTGCTACTCACAATAAGCCTCGTTACTCAATTTTTCGTAATTGACTATGTAAATAGCTTATCCAGCACGCCAGTGACAGACATAATACTCAGCAACATCAGAGTTTATGATGTAGGGGGAATATTTGTATATGGATCAATAATTCTGACTATCTTGGGTGTTTTTCTTGGACTAAGAAGACTAAACTTTATGCCTTTTGCAATGAAAAGCCTCGCCCTTTTCACTTTAATCAGAGCTGTCTTTGTCACCCTTACTCACATCAGCCCTTTCCCCACTCATACAATAATAAATCTGCCATTTTTCTTGAATAACGAAGCCTTTAGTGGAATCTTCACGGGAAATGATTTATTTTTCTCCGGACACACAGGACTGCCTTTCCTCCTCGCTCTAATATTTTGGCAATACAGAACAGAGAGAACAATTTTTATGGGCTTTTCAATCATGTTTGCAATCGTTGTGCTCCTAGGGCACATTCACTATTCCATAGATGTCCTTTCAGCTTATTTCATCACTTTCAGTATTTTCCAAATCTGCAAAATTTTGTTCAAAAAAGAGTGGTTGTTAACTTTGAGAAAATAGCTGGATTGTTATTTACAAAGCAATCTATCTGGCGAAGCTTCGCCAGCGAACTGCTCGTCGCTCAAGAAAATAAAAAATGGAATACCATTTTTATTTTCTAAGCTCCTGCGCAAGGCTTTCTAAATAACAATCCAGCTATTTTTCTACCTCCACATATCCCAAATCATGCCAGCGATATTTTTTGGCTTTCCTTCTAACGCATAATAATGCATATCAATAAAAGGAAGTGTATTACATTCTATTATCCCCCATTTTTGTGAAGCCTCATCTTTTGTCGGATCAGGAATAATAGCATCAAACCCTGCTATTGATAAACCCACTACATCCAAAGCCTTCTTAAAAATAGGTATAAAACTTGGATGTAATTCATCAATCATTTCTTTTGTCATACCCCCAAATAATTGACCAGCGCGATGAGATAAAGAAATATACTTTCCTTTTGGTAGAACACTCTCGATACTAAATCCTTGCCGTAAGATATGATCATACAACTCCAGCCCAACACGAATACGATAACGATCAATTCTTTTCTCATTTTTTTCTTCAATGAGTTGTTTTATTGTTTTTAGGCCATCACCAATTATGCTTGGAACACTACCCTTATAAAACCCAACAAGTACTCCATCCACCATTGTTGCTCGACATATATAACCTTCTAAATGCTCTTCAATAATAAGATAAGGAGAAATTTTGCCAGCTATTGCGATACCTTTTTTAAAATGCTCAACTGTGTTTATATTAGTCACAGTATGTCTAGCACGAGAACCCATACGTGGTTTAATGATTATCGGTTTCATTAATTTAGAAAATATTTTTTCTTTTTTTTGATTATTATTTAAAAAAGGAAAAACAAAAATCTCAAAATTATTCGGAACTGGAACTCCGTATTTTTTCAATTCTTTTTTAAGAAATACTTTATCATCCCAGTTTTTATCCATATCCGAATATTGTGGACGAATAGGTATACTTTCAAAGTAAAAATATTTATTGTTTAATTTCGCACGATAAAAGTCTAACGGTCTGTTAAGAAATATCACTTGTTCCATTTCTATACCCCTCTTTTTTGCTTCTTCCCAAATAATTCTGGAACGAAAAGTATTTGCTTTATTTATATCTTTTGAAAATTTCGCAATTTTAAAAAATACCAAAGTATTAAATAAAAGTTTTGGAACTGAATCAACAAAATCTTTTACAAAAGATGGCACATATTTTATAAATCTTTTTGCATGATTATCAATAGTGATAGAAACCATGCTTTCAAAAAAAGAAAGGCCATGATTTAAAGGGGCTTCTCCACAATAAAAGCAGGTATTTTTTTTTACAAATGATTTAGTCATATTCTTTATATTATAACAAAAAGACAGCCTAAGCTGTCTTTTTGAAAATGAAATAAATCATCTTTTAATGTCCATCTCCTCTGACCATTGGATTAATTCGATTATGAAGTTAATAATAACCGACCTAGGTATTGTAACACATTTATTAATAATAGAGGAGTATAAGTAAATCCTTCTGGCATTATATTTAATAAAAATAAGTAATAATTGCAGAACCGATAAATATGAGCAAGCCTCCGATAAAAAACGGTAAACTTGGCGCTACTTGAAAAAAAATAATACTAAAAAATATAACAAAAAAACGGATAAGAAATTTCTATTATGGAAGCCGATGATGCCCCCATATTTTTTATAGCAGAAAAAATAAAAAAGTTTGCAAGCAAAGCAAGCAAAATTGAAAGAATAACAAGAGTTAAATTTGATTTTCCAGAAATAAGCAAAGCCTTCAAAGAACTGTGGTCAAAAAATAAAAATGGTAAAATCACCACTGCCGTTATGATGGAATTAAAGAAAAGCAATGTAATAGGTGGTGTATTATATAGAATTTTCTGGTCAATCGTATAAACCAATCCCCAAGTTATTGCCGCACCTATTGCGTATAAGAATCCTGAACTCATATATTTATTGTAACATGTTAGTTAGGATTTTCTAATTTCTTCTTCAATATTTTCAATCTATTTACCAAAACTGAATGAATGATTTCTTTTTCATCTTGGTCAATGAATTCTTGTGTTGATACAGTTTCTCCTTTTTGTTCATACTCAAAAGCTTTTTCCATAGCCTGAAGTTTATCCACCTGCCGAGCAAACAAAGATGCTGCGTCTTTCTTATTTTCAAACTTCTGCCATAATTCCAAAATTCTTTTTCCTTTATCTCCCAACTTTCCGCAAATTTTAATCATAGCCTTAAATTCAAGCAAGAATTTCTTTTTTCTCAACGCTTCTCTGTTTGGATTAGTTTTAAGGATTGCTTGATCCCCCACTCTTGAGTCTGATTCAGCCCAGTCGTGTATTTCTAGCATATCTAAGATTTCTTCTTTTTCTTTAGCAGAAAATTCATCAAGGGAGTTAATCTCTGAAATAACTAAATTACGAAGAGCAACAGTGTGTTCATAAACAGATTCCAGATTTTTCACTCCTCTTTCCACCCACCCTGTTCGTTTTAAAGCTTGCAGGCTTTTAATAACATATGGAGCGATGTCGGAATATTTAAGTTCAAATTTATTTTTTTGGAATTCTTCAATCATATATTAATTCATAAACTTGGCGGTGTCTGAGGGTTCAGTACCAATGAGTACAACCCCCACAAGGATATTCTAGCACGATTCGGAGTGTCTTATTGAGCCCTCCGAGTCGCTATCTCCCTTATTGGAATATAAGGATATTTTTTACAGATAAGACAAATAAGACACCATAAGGGGATATTTTAAAAGTGTCTTATCCATCGCGGGGAATACGACAATTAAGATCTTTCTCTAGAATTTTTAGCCATATGGATTATAGCCAATTTAGTTAAACGCAATAAAGATTTTCCGAATTTTTGAGCATCTTCTTCACTAATTTCCTTGCCATAGTCTTGCTTGATGATTTCCTGAAGTTTTTTAATTGTTTTAGTTTTTAACTCCATGGCTATTTTGAGATACCCAGAAACAGTTTTCTACCTAAATCCAGTGCTTTTATATTTATTCTATTATATAATATATCCAGTACATTCATAAACCAATACCCGCTTTCTATCAGCTCTATATATGGAGAAGGGCGACGAAGTGTTTACACTTCATGAGTCAAAAGCACAGGCCGGATAGGTTTTTATCTATCGTTTACCAGTTTGACGGAAGCAATATTACAACTTTTATTAGTTGTTGTTATTGCGTCCGCTTAGTCCTCGAATACAAAAACACCAACTTAAAAAGTTGGTGTTTTTGTTGTACACATTATTAATTAGTTTAATAAAACAAAAAACATGGAAGAAAAAACAATGGTAGATGAAAGAACAGAGAGGGATAAGCAGTCTTTGATTGAGGTTTTAAAAGAACTGCCGATTATTCAAATAGCTTGTAAAAAAAGTGGAATTAGTCGAGCCACTTATTATCGTTGGCGAAAAGAAGATAAATATTTTTCACAGCAATGTGATAATGCCCTTAAGCAAGGCAATGAATATATTAACGACATGAGTGAATCTCAATTAGTGTCGCTAATTAGAGAAAAAAGCTGGCCAGCCATATCGTTTTGGCTCCGTAAATGCAATCCTAAATTCAAAGATAAAATAGAAATCACTGGTGAAATTAATTCTCCTAGAAATGAATTAACTCCAGAACAACAAGCAATAGTAACCGAAGCCTTGAGGCTTGCTTCCCTCAATGTCGACGAGGGAACTGAAGAAATTAAAAATAATGAAGATAATCAAAACAATGAAAAATAATATACCTGGTAATTTATTCAACAAGATGTTCAACGATCGTGACATTCGCATCGCCATTACTAGAGAAAGTCATTTATATTTCTTTAACTTCTACTTTGCTCATTATGTTAAATATGAAACCGCTCCGTTCTAAAAAGAAATTTTTAGCCTGACGGAAGACAAAAATGTTAAAAATCTTTTTGTGGTTGCTTTCCGCGGTTCCGGCAAATCCACTCTTCTTACCATGTCCTATCCCATTTGGGCAATTCTCGGCGTAAAAGAGAAAAAGTTTGTGCTGATTCTTTGCCAGACCCGCAGTCAGGCAAAACAGCATATGATGAATTTGAAACGCGAACTGGAAAGTAACGAACTTCTCCGAAACGATCTTGGACCATTCCAGGAAGAAACCGACGAATGGGGTGCATCGTCTTTAGTTTTCTCCAACATAAACGCGAGGGTCACGGCCGCCTCCAGCGAGCAGAGTATCCGTGGAATCAGGCATCATCAATACCGTCCCGATTTGATAATATGCGACGATATAGAAGATATGGCTTCGGTAAAAACCAGAGAGAGTCGCGACAAGACTCACGGTTGGCTACGTGGTGAAGTTATCCCAGCTAGAGATAGAGATACTCAATTAATCGTAGTAGGAAACCTCCTCCATGAAGACAGTTTAATGATGCGTCTTAAACAGGATGTGGAAGAAAAGTTACTAGATGCAGAATTCAGAGCCTATCCGCTTATCAACAGCGAAGGTAAAATTGCTTGGCCCGGAAAATATCCGAATGAAGGATATATTGAAATGGAAAAACGCAAAGTCGGTAATGAAATCGCTTGGCAACGAGAGTATCTTCTACGAATCGTGTCCGATGCCGGACGAGCTGTGCAACCTGAATGGCTACAATATTATGATGGAATCCCATACGACGAAAATTCATTTGTGGGTTATTGGATTGGAGTCGATCTGGCCATCTCTCAAAATGAAAGTGCGGACAATACGGCAATGGTAGTGTTGAAAGTTTATTCTATAGGAAATGAACGCAAGGCATTTGTTCTACCATACCCGATCAATCAACGCCTTACTTTTCCGGAGCAGATCGGGCAAATAAAAATATTCGCAGGAAGTTTGAAATCAGACAGAACTCCGCGAATTTATATTGAGAAAGTTGCATATCAGGAAGCATTAATCCAGCAATTGAAAAATGATGGATTGTGGGTGGAGGGAATAACGCCACATGGAGATAAACGCGAACGACTAATAATGACAAGTATGGCTATCCAAAATGGTCATATATTATTTCCCCGAAAAGGATGTGAAGAATTGACCGGGCAACTTACCGGTTTCGGAGTCGAAAAGCATGACGATCTGGCTGATGCTTTTTCTCTTGTTGCTAATCAATTTATTATCTTTATGAACTTACCCACGCCGGGAATATCGTTTATCTAATTACATTGCGATCATTAGTGTTGCAAGTGATAATAAAGTGAGGATCAAAGAGTACCCGAACTTTTTACACTTTCCGTTTTCATCGTCTTTTTTAACTTCTGTAGAGAATTAGCTCTAGAACTTTTCAAGATGCGCCTCATCTGCTTTATCTGCTTTTCAAATAGAATATTATTAAGGTTCCGTAGTAAAATCAATACCAGGCAATTCCTTACAATTCTTAGTTATGTTGTTAATAGATAAGATTTTATCTTTAATTATTGTTTCTTTTATATTTTCTCCATCAACTTCTATGGCAAAAGTACTTTCATTATATGATCCATCAGGATTGTATTCCTTCTGGAACCAAACTATTGAATCTCCCGTTTGGCTTGTACACTTTCCGTGGAACATTCTTGATTCAAAAACAATTTTTTTATCTAGATAATTGTACTCCCTGCCTGGATAAGAATATCTTATGGGTACCCCATTTTCTTTAACTATGCCAAAACTAGGTGAGTAAATATATATAGCTTGGTTTTCGTCACATTCAGCGCATCCTTTAGCAGAGAGCACAAATAAGGGTTGATTGCTTTCTGTGCGTAACTGTCCAATGTATTTAATATCATACAGATCCACTTTAAGTTGTTTGTCATTAGAGAAGTACAGTATTTGGCCAATTACTTTCTCAAAGTCCCATTTATTTTCAACGTCTTGGTTTTTATTAGTAAAAATCAAGTATGAAAACACTGTTATAAATAAGAGTAAGATTACTATAGATTTAGTTTTCATAAGATTATTG
This sequence comes from Candidatus Nomurabacteria bacterium RIFOXYD2_FULL_35_12, assembly GCA_001786365.1. GTDB lineage: Bacteria > Patescibacteriota > Minisyncoccia > Phycocordibacterales > UBA9973 > UBA9973. The sequence goes on from MFWK01000029.1 coordinate 9,154, forward strand.
TTTATTTTTTAATAATGGATTAGCTAACGGCTTATAGGAGTTTACTATTAATCCATCCTTCATATATGGAGAATATATGCGTAAGATATTATTGTTTGACGGATTTATATCTACATGCGCATGAGGAGCAAGCGCTTTAGGTAAGTTAGTTGCTGGATAGTAAATTGTAGTGTTAAATAACTCTGATTTATTTGCCATATATGATAGCTGTTCATTGCTTACACCTTTTACTTTTATGTCTGCTGCATCCCCACTTATATGCCGACTTGCTGTTGCACCTCCAATTGATTTATTGCCTTCAATTGAACGATCTCCAGAAGTGACAATAATATTCTGATTTGTATCATTGGCAAATCTATCGAGACGATTTCTGAGTTCTGGGGAGGTTACATTATATTGCCCATAATCAACACTGCCGTTTTTTGTATTTTGATTGTTATTATTTTGTGTTGGTTGTGTAGAGGTTGATGTATTACTTTTTTGAGGGTTAAATAATCTCGATAAAAAACTATTTATAACATTTTTGGCCTCGGAAATATTAAGATTTCCAGTCGGATCTCTATTCACTATTGGGTTATTTCTTGCGTAGCTATAAGAATTTTGCTGTTGAGGATCTACTAGTAATTCCATAGGAAGTGCCCAGAACATTGCATCTTCAGAAATAAACCTTCCCTGATTTCCGTTATAGTACCTCGCATTCATGTAATTAAGACTTGTATTGCCATCATACTCACTTCCTGCATATTCTATCTGCTCATCAAAGGTACCTGCCTTATCGTTGATTCTCTGCTCTCCAAAAGCAAAGTAGTCCAGAGTTTGGATTTCTGCTGGAGTTGAGCTGGTGATTGTTCCGGTGCCTGTAAGATGGTCAGTATGGTCGTGGTAAACGGTAGTAGTTGTGCCGTTATAGTCCACGGTTGCAATCAATTCTAATGAAGTAAAAATCCTAGTATGTAAGCAATAACCAGAAATAATAGTGAGCCCCCACCAATTTGATTTGCAAGTTTTTTACCACTGTAAAAATACAAACCAAAATATAACCCTACAATGAGAAAGGAAAACGAAATTAATATTTCAAGCATTGAATTGACATTTCTATATTCTACTCGTGCACCAGCTTGATCAAAATACCAATAAAAGAAGCCGAAGCCGATCAAGCCTAAAAACATCAAAAGTACTCCCTTTTTTTTATTTTTGTCTGTTTGCATAATTTTTATTAATTAGCTATTAATTTTGATTGTGCAGAATCGACTACTGCACCAACTGCTGTTCTATATAAATCTGACGCTTGTGATCCAATTGCCGACTTAACAGCTGTGTTTACTGACATACCATTTACCGTACCGTTAATCATTTTTGTCTGAAGTGATTGCCCAATTGCATTCATATTTCCACTACCCGATGAAAGACCAGGGATTTTTGCACTTGGAATTATGCCTTGAAGTAAACCAGAAGTAAGGCCAGTTGCGCCAGCATTTATATTCATTTCTGCAAGATTTAATCCACCTGTTTGTTTTCCAGTTCCGATATCAATTCCTTGCTTAACAGCGTTCCCATAAAATCCTCCTATCGTACCAGTGATAATCGATGCAGATATTACATTAGAAGCTCCTAGCGTTGCTGGGGTATTTATTGCACCCCAGCCTATAATTCCACCAGTTACAAAGGAACCACCCACTTCTCCCCAGGAAGGAAAATCTCCTGTAGTAATAAGTGACATGCCGGTCTGAGCAATTACACCAACTACTCCTCCTCCAAGAAAGCCTATGGCATCATCAATTAAAGCAATTCTTCCTGTGGGATCTCTCATAATAATAGGGTTATTATTCGCGTAAGAATAAGAATTTTGGGCTTGAGGATTAATTAGTATTTTCTTACCATCTTCACTTTGTCCAACCTCCCAGAACACTGGATCTTGAGATATAAATCTCCCTGCATTGGTATTAAGAAATCTCGCTCTAAGATAATTGAGTCCGGTATTGCCATCATACTCACTTCCCGCGTATTCCACCTGCTCATCAAATGCACCAGCCTTGTCATTGATTCTCTGTTCTCCAAAAGCAAAGTAATCGAGAGTTTGTATTTCAGCTGGGGTAGAACTGGATATTTTGTTTTCAAAAGAACGACTTCATTATAACCCGATTATTGTCATTATTTTCTCTCCTAGTTAAAAAACAAGGCATAAATAGAAAACCCTAGAGCAAGCAGGCCCATAATTAACGAATATATACCTGTTCCGTACTTGTCATAGTTATATCCACTCTTGCCAGGAAAATTCTTTTCACTTAATTCTCCGGATTTCCAAATACCTTTCCTTAATTTTTCAACAAAACCTTGTTTGAACAATAATTTCAAACCAAAAACCGTAAAGTACACCCCAAATACTAGTATTCCTACTAAAAACCATGTAATTATATTACCGCTTTTCATTTATTGTTTCTCAACTTATTTCTTTTGACAACTCTTATTATTAATCTTATAAGATCAACTAAAAGAGTTATGCCGAACGAGTACCCTATTATATATCCAAGAGTAAAGTCACCTGATTTCGAAATAAGATCGCCATCCTTTGGAACAAAGAAAATGAATGCCAAGGCAACTATCGCAGAAGTAATGATAGGAATTATTGTAAGTGGTAATTTTTTCATTTTTTAATTCAATTGATTTATTATTTTATCCGTTAATACTAATATTAGCAACAGCTTTCTCCCAGGAATGATCGTCTTTTTTTAAGTAATCAGAATGATAAAGTAAGTCTGATTCTCGATACTCACCGACCCACTTTTCGAGTTCTTTGTTAAAAGAAACCTTGAGTGGAAAAATAAATGGATCAAATTTATTATTTTCAAACTTACCATCATCCCAACACCTTAGCGTGATTCCTTCTGAGAGGATAATTCCATTTTTTTTATATCTCTTTTGGTTCCCATCGTGTCAAGGGTGATTATTCTTTGTCCAACTTCTTGTCTTTGTAAATCTGCATAGACTAGTATTTTATTCTTCATGTTATTTTAATTTGTTAGGATTATTAATAACATTTGGTTTGAAGATAGATTCTAGCTGTTCTCCTGTTTTTATTAAGGATACTCAATCTTAAAGCCCTCTAGAAATTTGAAGAGGATAAAAATTTTATCGTTATAATGATCATTATTCCTCCTACTGCAAGTCCCATACTAGACAAAACTTTTAGTGCATCGTTGCTCATTGATCTATTTTCTAAAGATAGACTTGCTTCTGCTTTAACTTTTTTGTCTATTTTCCAATGCAAATAACCTGACACTGTAACTATAACTATTCCTATAATTAGTCCTAACAATGGTTGTATATGATAATTAATGTATTCCATATATTTCTTTTTAATTCTTATAATCTAATTCGACTTTTTTAAAGTTGTGCTGTTAATGGGATTTTATTGATGAAGTAAACTTATCTGCAACAGTTTTAGAGAACTGAAGTACATCTGAAACTGCTCCTACATACCCACCAATAATAGTTGGAACTACTTGAGAAGCAACATTGTAAGTCACTGAAGCATACCTACTTTGATTACTTGTGTCTTGAGCGCCTAGCACTTTTAACGTATGAGGAATAGCCTGTAGGCTAGTTCCAGCTACTACTGTATACACTGCTGCTGCGGTAGCTTGTTTCGCAGCATATGTTACACCTACTCCTGTCGCCCCAGCAGCTTTTGCAGCAACAATGGCCGACAGTCCGGCTTCAGTTGCAGGAGCAGCCAGTACTCCTACTAATGCACCTGCAGTTTTTGGGTTAGATACGGCGTAGTCCCAAACAGCATTATTATCAGTCATATACTGAGTTGCTTGACCTAATTCAGCCTGGAAACCTACCCAAGAT
>MFWK01000030.1:0-11999 GCA_001786365.1 Candidatus Nomurabacteria bacterium RIFOXYD2_FULL_35_12
TAGTCGGGCCTAAGGGAATGGCGAAAGCCGTACTCGATGGACACAGGGTTAATATTCCCTGACTTTTATGTTTTGTGATGGGATGACGGAGGGTAGTATGTATCGCTCATTATTGGATTTGAAGTTCGTGTCTTGATTGTGTTGTGTAGGAAAATCCGCACAATGTCTTAAATGGCACATGAAAGAGAAGCGAAAAGTTTTATTCTTCGGGATAGAATAATGATACAAAGCACGCTTCCAAGAAAAATCTCTAAACTTAAAAATGTAAGATCCGTACCGCAAACCGACACAGGTGATCAGGTCGATTAGACCAAGACGAACGAGTGAGTGGTCCCCAAGGAACTCGGCAAAAAAGCAGCCGTAACTTCGGGATAAGGCTTCCCCTTTGTTAACTCAAAGGGGCGCAGTGAAAGTATCTCTGGCAACTGTTTACCAAAAACACAGCTCCCTGCGAACTCGCAAGAGGATGTATAGGGGGTGACACTTGACCAATGCCAGAAGGTCAAATATCGACGTTGCTATGTCGCAAGATGTAGTGGTGATTGATATAAGCCCTGGTGAATGTCGGCCGTAACTATAACGGTCCTAAGGTTCTGCACACAACGCAAGTTATGCGCGGAATGACTGGGACTGTTATAGAGTAAAGGTAAACAATTAAATTAAAAAATTATTAGATTATTCGAATGCTACCTGCTTCACAGTAATGTGAAGACAGTCAAAACTTGGCTAACGAGAGACCAGCGTCAAGCATCCTAACCCTCGGGTGGATGAAGATAGAGTCCTTCTTAGGTATAGAAGAGCGAAATACCTTGTCGGGTAGAAAACTGCCCATCCGAAGAGTGATCCTCGGATTAAATCTGGCTTATAACGGTGGAGCCCTTTGTAACATAATGCGCGTACACAAAGGGGAATACCGTGGGAAGTCGTTCTGTCGCAAGTAGGCAGAATTGACCCCGTAACGACTTAGGTCGCCTATGTATAATGGCGACTAAGATGGAAATGTGATATACTTTCCATAATATGCCGGCTCTCAAAACAAAACGCAATATACAAGAATATATTTCTGGATATATAGATGGAGAAGGTTGCTTCAGTATTTCATTTTCAAAACGAGATAAATTTCTCGTCGGTTGGGAAACTAAACCAAGTTTTTCAGTTAGTCAAAATGAAGACAGAGCGCAAACCCTTTTCTTGATGAAAAGAACTTTCAAATGTGGATTCATTAGGCGAGATTTTTCAGACAAAACACTTAAATACGAAGTGCGAAGTCTGGATGATTTGATCCGTCATGTAATTCCTCATTTTAAAAAATATCCATTGGTTTCAGCTAAACAAAGAGATTTTAAATTTTTTGAAAAAGTCTGTTTATTGATGCAAAAACAATTGCATAAAAACAAAAATGGACTAGGAAAAATTATGAATCTTGCGTTTCAAATGAACCCAAGCGGTAAGCGGAAATATACGAAAGCGGAAATGCAAAAAGCGTTGAGATGAAGATATAGTCTGATCCCTCTTGTAAAAGAGGATAACAAATTTGAAGTTCCGACGCGCACGAATAGTGTAATGACTGGAGAACTGTCTCGGGGACCAGCTCGGTGAAAATACAATACCGGTGAAGATGCCGGTTAAGTGCAGTTAGACGAAAAGACCCTATGAAGCTTTACTATAACTTTATATTGAGCATATTTTTGGACTGCGTAGAATAGATGGGAGGGGTCTGATGTGTACGGTTTTGGCTGTACTCTACCCAACAGTGAAATACCATTCTTTTTGAGGATATGTTCTAACCAAAACGGCAAAAACGTTTTGAGACAGTATATGGCGGATAGTTTTACTGGGGCTGTACCCTCCTAAAAAGTAAAGGAGGGGTTTAAAGGTCAGCTAGGCGCGAATGGAAACCGTGCCGATAGTGTATGAGCACAAGCTGGCTTGACTGTAAGACGTACTTGTCAAGCAGGTGGGAAACCAGAATCAAGTGAACCGACCACCCGTGTTAGACGCGGTGGAAGATTAACGGATAAAAGCTACTCTAGGGATAACAGGCTAGTTCCGCCCAAGAGTTCATATCGACGGCGGAGTTCGGCACCTCGATTAACACCGAATGTCGAGGAGAGAGTACGAACAGTACTCTCATGTGTATGATGAAAATCATGCACACTAAATCAGCTCATAACGGAGAAACCCATATCGCGGAACAATGATATAATTGTTTAAATATGGTCAACACCGTGGGAAGTTTAGAAAGTAAATATTGGAATAAGAAAATGCTTTCTTTGAAAAAAGAAATGCGACTTACCTCCAAACAGCGATCTTTTATTATTGGATCGATGTTAGGAGATGCAACAATGCGAGTTGGTATAAAAGCAAAAAATGCCAATTTTAAAATTGATCATTGTCTGGAACAGAAAGAGTATGTGTTTTGGAAATACGAAATCTTAAAAAATTTAGTATTAACTCCTCCACGACTTAGTTATCGTACGACAAAAGAAGGAGTACGGTATAAAAAATCATGGTGGTTTAGAACACTACGCCATCCTGTTCTGACAGAAATATATAATCAATTTTACACAACTGATTCATATCGTTGTGGTCGAAAAATTGTTCCCGATTCTCTTGTTGAGAGTATGAATCCTTTTATCGTGGCTATTTGGGTCATGGATGATGGATCGTACAATCAAGGAAAAATCGACATAAGTACATATTCCTTTACTTTGCAAGAAATTAAGAAGCTTTGTTTTATTATAAAAAATAAATTTAATATAACTATGCTCTATCATAAAGATAGGGATAAGGGATATAGAATATATTGCAATAAAACAGAAACTAAAAAACTTGTAAACCTAATTTGTCCTTATATCATCAAAACAATGAGATATAAGATAGGACTTTTATAACCCCGTAACGACTGGAGTCTTGCAACTTGCAGGACAAAGATAGCAATTTGCTATAACACGCTGGTATCTTAGAACAAATCTAAAGATAAAGGTATAGTCTGCGCCACTAGTAATAGTGGGTTTACACATCCAATTTGGATGAATGTATGTAATATTGTGGTCGGCTCACCTTAGCGCGGCGGCGAAGAAGCTGCCAAGCGTTTGGCTGTTCGCCAATTAAAAAGGTACGCGAGCTGGGTTCAGACCGTACAGAAGTGGAAAGTAGAAAGTTCATAAAGTTCATAAAGTAAAAAGCAAATGCATTTTGTATTTGTTTCCAACTTTATAACTTTACACTTTATAACTTTTAACTGTTGTACCGTTTGAACCCTCAGAGGAATTTGAACTTAATGAACTTAAGTAATGAACTGTTTTAATCGAAATCAATCATAAGCCTGTGGGCTTATCACGGCGGCTCTAAATTATTATATTTAGGGAAAAGCTGGGGTTTTCGGTGAAATCCAACATCATGAAAATGATAGGACAACACCGAGAAGAAATTTTAATTTTTCTTTGTAGAGACTACAAACCAGCCTTCAGCCTTAGGCTGAAGAATGTATAGTCCGATCCTCATAGGAATATGAGAAAAGTTTTACTGAAGAGTAAAACTGTAGATGCGTGAGACAGGTTGGTCTCCTATCTACTGCACTCGTTGATTCTTGAAAAGATTTGCTTCTAGTAAGCCCGGAAGGGCTCATGCTACTTCGTGAAGAAATTCACGATGACAATGTGGCTAATAACGGTGGAGTCTTCATTTATGTTTCTAGTTCGATGAAAAATAATATCATTCGATCCTAGATATTATGATTCGCTTGAGGACCAGAAATGTGGTAAGATAATACCGTGGGAAGTCGTGTAATAATTAAAATATGAAAATAAAAGAGATTCCGCAAGCAATATTGAATTACGATTTAACCAAAAGAAGAATATTTTGGATAATAGTAATCGTAATAGTATTTATAGCTTTGCTTGGTAATTAATTTCAGAGTAACAAGAGAATAAAAAATTATTATATTGACCCCGTAACGACTTGTTTCTCCGGCATAGGCTGGGGAACGGACTTGCATAACGCTGGAAAGCCTCGATAAACATCGGGATAGGCTTATGCTTGTAATACGCCAACATCCTCCTTTCAGTTTGAAAAAGGATGAAGATATAGTCTGCACTCCTAGAAATAGGGGATATAATGTGACGAGAGGACCGAAGTGAACTGACCTCTGGTGTGTGAGCTGTCCTGCCAAGGGCACTGCTCAGTAACTATGTCGGGATTGGATAACCTCTGAAAGCATCTAAGAGGGAAGCCAGCTTTAAGATTAGGAATCGTTAAGAACCGTGAGAGATGATCACGTTGATAGGCTTTAAGTGTAAGGCAAGTAATTGCTTGAGCTGAGAAGTACTAATGTTTCGATTCCTGTTAAGAACTTTGCAAACCACATAAAATGTAGAAATCCCCGCCTATAAAAAAGGACGGGGTAAACTTGAATATAATGTTCTGGTGCTTTGACGGTGGGGCCACACCTCTTCCCATTCCGAACAGAGAAGTTAAGCCCACTAGTGGCGATGATAGTTTTTAAAGCAAAAGTAGCTAGGCGCCAGAACAATGTATTTAAGATCTAAAAAACTAGTAAGTAATTACTGGTTTTTTTGTGTTGTGTTGCATTCTTAGAATGTCTTTGATATTATAAAAGTATGAGCAGAAATATACAGCGAAACAAATTGGTGTCTAAAAATATCCCCCCATTCAGTCTTCAAACTAGAAGGCTGATGTTTGTGCTGTAAAATAAATTCTTAATTACAACCCAAAAATGAGCTTTCTAGAAATAGAAAGCTCATTTTGTTCTTTATAGCAACCTGTTAAAAAACCAGAGAAAGGAAAAAACCATGCCAGATGATCGGACGAAAGGCCTCATAGCTATTTATGAGGAAAACATCTCGGGTATTCTCGCTAGCCTAGGAAAAGGCAAGGGAGGACCGAGAAAACAGGAACTGAGAAGGTTCGCGCTTGCTCGTCTTCTGATGAAGTTGGAGCGTGCGAAAGCAGGGAGTCCTCTTCCCACCTACGCAGAAAAAACTAGGAGGAAGGAGAATCGTCATTACGCTCTTTGGTAGAAGCATGATGACAAAAAACACCAGCGGGAGCTAATCACTCCCGCTGTTTTTTGTTGTGTTTTAAGGCTTTTTGTGCTAAATTCAGAGAAAGAAAGGGGAACATTATGTTCACTGAATTGTTCTTGGTTGCGTATTTTGTCCTTCGGATTGTTGATCGGGAAAGGGCAGACAGATTAAAGTTGGAGTTTATCAACCGCAGAAAGCGGTTTTCGCGTTTTATAGGGCAAAGGGTAAAAAACCACATGTCGCGGTTTCCTTGCTTTAAAAAGCGAAAGAATTGAGCCCAGTCCATTGTCCTCGTGACAGTGGCTGGGCTCTTACTTTTTATGTTCCCGGTAGTGAGACTTTGCAAAGTTTTTAACGTGCTTTAGCGCATTGCAAAGCTCTACTACCGGGTGTTATTATATTAATTATGGCAACAACATCTTGGGCACTCAAGCGACAAATCTTTTATATTATAGTTCTCATCTTAGTTATTTCAGTATTTGCTTTTATTATTATTTTTCCAAATTTTAACAAAGCTCCGAGTTGTACAGATGGCAAACAAAATGGCACAGAAACAGGCATAGACTGCGGAGGGTCTTGCGTAAAGGCTTGCTTGCCTCAAGTAGATCCCGTTTCAATCATTTGGGCTCGTGCTTTTCGAGTTGTTCCTGGGCGTTACAATGCCGTGGCTTATCTCGAGAATCATAATATAAATACTGCAGTAAATAAAATAAATTATAAGTTTCGTTTTGCTGATGCAAACAATGTTTATATTGGTAAGCGTGAAGGTAGCACTTTTATTCCACCAACAGGCAAATTCGTTATTTTTGAGTCAGCAATAGATATCGGGAATTCTATTTCGGTCTATACTAATTTTGAATTTACACAAACACCGCAATGGGTGACAGTTTTACAAGAAAAGATAAATCAACTACAAATATTAATTTCAAATATAGTGCTAGTTAATGAAGACACCAGTCCTAGGCTTTCAGCTACATTGAAAAATAATTCTTTTTTTAGTATTCCAGAAATGGAGGTAGTGGTTATTTTATATGATGAAAATCATAATGCTGTTTCTGTCAGTAGCACTTATTTAGAATCATTAGCGGGAGAAGAGGTTAGGCAAATCAATTTCACTTGGCCGGAACCTTTTTCTGCAAAGATAGTTTCAAAAGAAATAATACCTTTGTATAACATTTTTTCTGTAAAGTTAAGATGAAAAGTATTTCACCTGCTTTAAAGAGAATAGATTGGATGCTGGTTCTTTTTATAGTTCCGATAATTTCTGCTGGTCTTGTTACTATGAAAGGTTTTGCGCCACTCGAAGATGGTGGTTTATTTTTTAATAAACAAATTATTTGGACTTTGATTGGTTTTTTGATTTTTTTTGTTTTTTCTTTTATTGATTTTCGTTTTTTGAAACGTACTGATGTTTTGGTCACTATTTTTCTTTTTAATGCAGGTATTTTACTTTTACTTTTTATTTTAGGGCATATTTCACATGGCGCAAAAAGCTGGCTTAATTTTGGTTTCTTTTCCTTTCAGCCAGTAGACATGATGAAGTTGGTTTTAGTGCTTATTTTGGCAAAGTATTTTTCTCGTCGGCATGTGGAAATAAGGGATATAAAACATATTTTTATTTCTGGTTTTTACGCTTTTATACCTTTTGTTTTGGTTTTACTTCAGCCTGATTTTGGTTCAGCGATGATTATATTTTTTATTTGGCTTGGGATGGTTCTCGTTTCTGGAATTTCAAAAACTCATTTATTTGTGGTATTTATTTCCGGTGTATTGATTTTTGCCACTTTTTGGTTTTTTATTTTTGCTCCATATCAAAAAGCTAGAATTTCTAATTTTTTAAATCCTCTTACTGATATACATGGTTCTGGGTATAATGCATTTCAATCCACTATTGCAGTTGGTTCAGGAGAAATTGTCGGTAAAGGTTTAGGTTTTGGCACACAATCCAGATTGAAATTCTTACCTCAACCTCAAGCAGATTTTATTTTTGCCGCTTTTTCTGAAGAGTGGGGATTCATCGGTTCTATTTTTATTCTTTTGCTTTATGTTGCCATTATTTGGCGGATTCTTTACTTTGCTACCTTTGGAGCCTATAATTTCGAGATACTTTTCGGTATGGGTATAGCTATCTTTTTTATGAGCCATATACTCATAAATATTGGTATGAATTTGGGTCTTTTACCTGTGACGGGTATTCCGCTCCCATTTATGAGTTATGGTGGGTCGCATCTTATATTTGAATTTGCTGGTTTAGGAATTTTAATGAGCATGAAGAGGTATGCCAGGTCGGTTCATCGTGATGATACAAAAAATGAGTTTTTAGGAGTATAAAAGTGAGTGAAAAGTTTATAAAGTTATAAAGTTTATAAAGTAAAATGCAGATTTTAGATGGAAGAAAATTGAATCAAGAAATTTTAGATAAAGTAAAAATCGGTGTTAAGTCACTTTCTTTTCAGCCGATTTTTTGTGATGTTTTGGTTGGGAGTGATCCATCTTCCGCTCAGTATGTTAGGATGAAAGCAAAAAAAGCCGAATCAGTCGGTATTAAATTTCACAATGCAAATTTTCCTGAATCTATAACTACGGAAGAATTAATAAAAGAAATAAAAGCTTTAAATAGTATAAAAAATATGTGTGGGATTATCGTCCAGCTTCCTTTACCGGTGCATTTAGATCGTGAAGTAGTATTAAATAGTATTGATTCGCATTTAGATGTGGATTGTCTAGGGATCAAGGCCAGTGAGAATTTTTATAATAATTATGATAGTGAAAAAGATTTAGCTTTTCCGACTGCTTTAGCTTGTATGGAACTTTTAGATTCAGTAAAATTAGATTTAAAAAATAAGAAGATTGTAGTTTTAGGGCAGGGGATTTTGGTTGGTAAACCGGTTACAGCATTACTTCGTTATAGAAATTTGTCGCCTGTTGTTATAAGGAGTAAGACAGAGAAGAAAGAAGAACTTATAAAAGAAGCCGATATCATTATCTCTGGAATGGGTAAAGGAAAATATATTACAGGAGGTATGATAAAGAATGGTGCGGTATTGATAGATGCAGGCACCTCTGAATCAGATGGAGGAATAGTTGGTGATGTGGATTTGGAGTCAGTAAAAGATGTGGCTAGTTATGTTTCACCCGTTCCGGGGGGAGTGGGGCCAGTGACTGTCGCAATGCTTTTGTCTAATGTATTAAAAGTAGCAAAGAATTTATGAATAATGAAATTTTTTTCTTTTTTTACAATCTAGCGCATAAGTCAAATATTTTTGATGGGGTAATTGTTTTTTTAGGAATAATATTGCCATTCTTGATATTTTTAGGAGTTGGTATTTTTATTTTAATAGAATCAAAGATATTAAATAAAGAAGATTCAATTTTAGTTCGTGTAAAAAGGATATTATACAAATCCATTATTATTTTTGGTCCTGCTATTTTGACATTTATTATAGCCACAGTCTTAAAAGATTTGATTAAAATAGACCGTTCTTTTGTTCAGTTTGATAAAGTCATTCCTCTTTTTAGTCCAAATCAAGAATATTCTTTTCCTTCGAATCATGCGGCGACCTTCTCAGCTTTAGGGCTCAGTATTTATTTTTACAAGAAAAATATAGGTATTTTACTTTTAATTTTTGCTTTATTGATAGGCCTAGCGAGAATAATCGCCGGAGTGCATTTTCCAGTTGATATTTTAGGAGGTTTTATACTTGGTATTTTAGTTTCGTTTATTTGTCGTTCGTTTTCTTTTTCAGCTTCTCGATAATATGCCCTGTAAAAGTTGGAATAAGGGAAACAAAAATAATAAGAAACACTATTGGGGTGAGAAACTTGTCGCCATTTGGTATTTTTTTTCCTAAATAGAAACCTAAACTAGTAACTACTGTTGTCCAAAGGAAACCGCCAACAAGGGTGTATTTCATAAATTTTTTATAGTCCATGTCAGATGCTCCAGCTAAAGTCGGATTGAAAGATCTGACGATAGGAACAAATCTGCCGATGATGAGTGCTTTTATTCCATACTTTTTATAAAATTCTTCCGTGTAATCTAAATGTTTTTTCTTGAACCAATATTTGTCATTGCTTTTTAGGATAAATTCACGAAGTTTTTTACCCATGATATAAGAAAATATATATCCAAATATGCTAGCTACAAAAAGTGTTCCTATTAATAAGGTTATATCAAAATGGCCTTGAGATGCCAGAAATCCAGCAATGAATAGTAAACTGTCTCCCGGTAAGAAAAAGGTCGGGGGAAAAGATTCAAAAAAGATAATTAGAAATAAAATACCATATCCGAAATATCCGGCAAGTTCTATTAATTTTGTTAAATATTCCACAGAAAGTATTGTAACATGCCGAGTTGCATTTTTTGTAAAAAACAGATAGTATATCTATATCTTTATGATTAAAAAAATTGTATTGGCAGTAATAATTTTAATATTTGGTTCTGGAATAGCCTTTTTTGTTTATAAAACAGAGCCTAAATTAAACAAAAGTTTTGACACACAGACAGCTTTTTTTAAGAAATTTCCTTTCCGTCTTGGTTTGGACCTTTCTGGAGGTAGTCATCTTATATACAAAGCCGATGTTAGCGCTGTAGCTTCTAATGAAGTAGGAAGTTCAATGGAAGCCCTCAGAGATGTGATAGAACGTAGAGTGAATCTCTTTGGAGTTTCTGAACCAGTAGTGCAAGTCCAGCATGGTGGATTTATTTCTGGTGGAGGAGAACAACTCATCGTAGACCTTCCTGGTATAACTGATGTAAAGAAGGCAGTGGAAATGATTGGACAGACTCCGATTTTGGAATTTAAAACCGAGTCGCCTAAAAAAAGTGATACTCAAAATGTAGTTGTTGGAAAAGATGGAAAAATAAATCTAGATATAGGTTCTCAATTTATCACTACAGAGCTTACTGGACGATATCTAAAAAGAGCAACTTTAGAGTTTGATCAAAATACACGTGAACCGAAAGTAAGTTTACAATTTGATGAAACTGGAACAAAACTTTTTGCAAAAATAACTAAAGAAAATGTCGGTAAGACTGTCGCAATCTTTCTCGATGGCGCGCCAGTATCTATTCCGACAGTCAATGAAGAAATTCCAAATGGACAAGCTGTCATTTCTGGTAACTTTACTCCGAATGAAGCAAAACTTTTGGTAGGTAGGTTAAATTCCGGAGCTCTTCCAGTGCCTATCACTCTTCTTTCTACTCAGACTATCGGAGCCACATTAGGAGAGTCTGCCGTAAATGCCGGAGTAAAAGCGGCAATTATCGGATTCATATTAGTGGCTTTATTCCTTATCCTTTGGTATAGATTACCTGGTCTTATTGCAGTTTTGGCACTTTCTCTTTACACTGCGATTCTTTTGGCAATTTTTAAATTACTTCCTGTCACTTTGACTGCTGCTGGTATCGGTGGATTCATTATTTCTCTCGGTATGGCTGTGGATGCTAATGTGCTTATCTTTGAAAGAATGAAAGAAGAAATCAGGAAAGGTCATAATATTTACGATGGTATTCATGCAGGTTTTGCCAGAGCTTGGCCTTCAGTTCGAGATTCCAATACTTCCAGTATCATTACTTCTATTATTTTATTCTGGCTCGGAACTCCTCTGATTAAAGGTTTTGCTTTGACATTTGGTTTGGGTGTCCTAGTTTCAATGTTTTCTGCTATCACCATATCTCGCATTTTCCTTTATGCTCTTGGTATCGAAAAGAGCAATGCTATTACAAAGTTTTTATTTGGTTCAGGATTTTCTAAATAACTTTAAACTTTATGAACTTTATAACTTTTAACTAAATTATGTTTATCACAAAATACAAAAAAATATTTCTTTCTCTCTCAATCATTTTGGTTGTTGTCTCTATTGTTTTTATTTTTATTTTTGGACTCAAGCCAGGCATTGATTTTAAAGGAGGTGCTTTGATGGAAGTTTCTTATGCTAATTCTCGTCCAGAAGCTTCTCTGATAGAAGCAAGTATAAAGAAAATTAATATCAGCCAGGCACTTATTCAGCCGACTGGAGAATTTGGTTATCTTATAAAGACTAGAGATTTAAATGAAACAGAGCACCAAGCACTCTTGAAAGCATTATTGCTTGATAATAAAAATTCTGTTTCTGAAAAGAGTTTTACTTCTATCGGTCCATCTGTCGGAAGTGAACTTACAAGGAAAGCGATTGTTTCCATAACAATGGTTATTCTCGCAATTATTCTTTTCATTACTTATGCTTTTCGTCACGTATCTCGTCCAGTGGCATCTTGGAAATATGGAGTTATTACGATCGTAACTCTTCTTCACGACATTATTATTCCAACAGGAATTTTTGCTTTGATTTCTCATTATACTAGTGCCGAAGTTGATACTCTTTTTATTTTGGCGCTTTTGACTATTCTTGGATTGTCTGTCCATGACAAGATTGTTGTCTTTGATAGAATCAGAGAAAATCTAAGGGGAGGAGACAAGATGAGTTTCGGGGAAACAGTTGGTGTAAGTACCAGCCAGACGATAGTTCGTTCTATCAATATTACTCTTACAGTTATTTTCGTGCTTGTGCCACTTTATCTATTTGGTCCCGAAACAACAAAGAATTTTGCTCTAATTTTAACCATTGGTCTTTTCTTTGGTATTTATTCTTCACTTTTCTTTGCCTCACCACTTCTCATATTGGTAGAAGAATGGCAAGCTAAAAAGAGGAAATAGCTACGACATTGAATTTGAAAAGTATTTTAGCTCTTTTTATAAATAATAAGTTATAATAAGATTAAGCCTAAGAAATAATTTATGGATATAAAAGATGTTGAAAATCTTGCGCAACTTGCCAGGATTGAGCTTACAGAAGAAGAAAAAAAAGAGTTACTTTCCGATATGGACAGTATTTTGAGCTATGTAAAGCAAATTGAAGAAATGAAAATAGAAACCACAGGGGAACCCTGTGTATTTACACAGGGTTCCC
>MFWK01000030.1:12045-17461 GCA_001786365.1 Candidatus Nomurabacteria bacterium RIFOXYD2_FULL_35_12
AAAAAAGATTCTATGAATTATAAAAATTCAAAAAATTTTGTATTTTTAATGTAATTTATGATTGATTTAAAAAAACTTACAATAAAAAAAGCCAGAAAGGCCCTAGATAGCAAAGAATTTTCTGTTGTAGATTTAGCGCAGGCTTATTTAAAAGAAATTGAAAAGAAAAACAAAGAGCTCAATGCTTATCTAGAAGTTTTTGATGATGTATTAGAACAAGCAAAAGTATCTGACGCTCGGATAGCCAAAGGGGAGTCACTTCCTCTTTTAGGAATTCCTTTGGCGATTAAAGATAATATTTTGATTACAGGTAGACATGCTTCGTCTGCTTCAAAAATGCTAGAGAATTATGTGGCGTCTTATGATGCGACAGTTATTGAAAAATTAAAAAAGGCCGGTGCTGTGTTTTTAGGTAGGACAAATATGGATGAGTTTGCACTAGGAAGTTCTACTGAAAATTCAGCTTTTGGAGTTACAAAAAATCCTTATGACATTTCACGTGTTGCAGGAGGAACTTCTGGTGGTTCGGCTTCTAGTGTGAGCAGTGATATGGCTTTGGTGGCCTTAGGATCTGATACAGGAGGTTCTATTCGTTTTCCTTCAGCTTTTTGTGGTGTCGTGGGTTTAAAGCCTACTTATGGCGGAGTTTCCCGAAATGGTTTGATGGCAGCCACATCTTCTTTTGATGTTATTGGTCCGATTGCAAAAAATATAGAAGATGCAGAGATTCTTTTTGATGTGATAAAAGGAAATGATGTTTTAGACAGCACCACTATTACAGAAAAAACATATACAAAATCTTCCGTTAAAAAAGTTATTGGTGTTCCGTGGAATTTGATAAATCAAGAGGGGCTTGATCCAAAAATAAAAGAAAATTTTGAGAAAGTTGTAAAAGACTTTGAAGGTTTGGGATATAAAATTAAAGATATAAAATTACCAAATTGTCTCGCTTTGTATTACATAATAAACTTTGCTGAAGTTTCTACAAATCTGGCTCGTTTTGATGGAGTTCGATATGGTTTACACAAAAATGGTAAAAATTTATTGGAAGATTATTTATTGAGCAAAGGTGCTGGCTTTGGCAAGGAAACTCGAAGACGAATCCTGCTTGGGACTTATGTTTTATCTGCTGGATATTATGATGCTTATTATGGTAAAGCTCAGAGGGCGAGAGTGGCTTTGAGGAAAGATTTTGTAAAAATATTTTCTGATATTGATTTAATATTGACTCCTACTTCACCGATTCCTCCTTGGAAAGTGGGGGAGAAGAGTGATCCACTTTCTATGTATTTAGCTGATATTTTTACGGTTACAGCTAATATTGTCGGTTTGCCAGCTATATCTCTTCCATCTGGTTTTATGGATGTAGAAGGCCTGCCTGCCGGTCAGGCAGGTAAAAAATTACCTCTCGGTATTCAATTTATGGCTTCACACGGTGGGGAAGATTTACTTTTTGAAATTGGTAAAAAATTTGAGGCAATAAAAGGAATATGAATCCCGTTAGAGATTATATGGTTTATAAATAAGATAATAGTGTTATAATGACTATATGTTAAAGGTCTTAATTAAAAATAATATAATTACGGAAATGCATTGCATTTCCTATCTCTAACGGGATGAATCCTAATCCAATTCTTGAAAATACAGTCCTTGGATCTAAATGGCTTAATCCAGATTTTTTGTTTAATCAAGGTGTCGTTTTTTTTCATCAGGTTGTTGATTTTTTTAATAATTTTAAAATTGGTTCTGAATTATTATCTCTTTACCACACTATTCTTTTATTTCTCGCGCTCTTTTTTCTTACAATTCTTGCATATACTTCCATCAGGATTTTTGAAATTAGAAGAAAGGAAGAGAAACATTTGGAGCACGAGATAGCTGAATATGCGCATCATCAAGCAGAGCGGGAGAAAAAGAAAAGTCAAAGTGAAGAAATATCTAAAAATCCTAGATGGATAAAAACTTTAAATTATCTTTTCTCTCAACATTCGAGCGATTGGAAATTGGCAGTGATCGAAGCTGATTCGATGCTTGAATCCTTGATGGATCAATTGGGTTTTAAAGGGGAGACACTAGGAGATAAATTGAAATCTGCTACTCAGGATAAATTTAGTAGCCTTACCTCCGCTTGGGAAGTGCATACTATCAGAAATAAAATAGCTCATGAAGGAACGTCGTTTAATTTTTCACAACATGAAGCAAAAAGAGTAATTGCTTTATATGAGCAAATCTTTCGTGAATTTGGGTATATCTAGACTTGTTGCGGGGCCACGAATCGAACGTGGGTCTTAAGGTTATGCTTTACCACTATAGTTTTCACTACTTAAGCGTTTGTGGTCTGGACTATACCATCTCCTTTCTTTAAAATAATTTAAGGATTAAGGAGCCTGCCATCTAGTCTCTACACATTTATCTCCAATTTTATTGAAGAATTTAGCTCGGAATTGTCCTTCTTTTTCAAGAGAGGATTTCTCCGAATTTGGCAAGTGCACTCCTCAAGGTTTCCCGAGAGGGGGCCCATACTGTTGAGCCTTACGAGATGCCTCTTCTCTACCCCGCTATGACTTGAATTATAAAACAAAAAGATGATTTTTGCAACGTTGTATTTGAAAAAAGGTTATAATATGTTAATCTATCGTATGTTTGCCGGTGTAGTTCAATGGTAGAACGAAGGACTCATAAGCCTTAGAAGGTGGTTCAATTCCACCCACCGGCACAATTTATATTTTGTTATACTATTATTGGTTAGGTAAATACCCTGTTATATGGTATAATATCTAGATGCCCGTATATAAGAAAGTAAATAAGAATTTCTTTAAAGTTTGGTCATCTAATATGGCATATGTGCTTGGATTTTTTGCAGCTGATGGATATATCACCAGTCCAAAACAAGGAGGAGGATTCTGGTGTTTAGATATAAAAGATAAAGAGCATATTGAAAAAATTAAAATCATTATTGGTGCTGAACACAAGATAAGTATAAGAAAGAGAATAGATGGTACGACTTATCGTTTACAGATCGGTAGTATTGAGATGTGCAATGATTTACACAATCTAGGATTTTATGAAAATAAAACAAAAAATATGGCTATACCACACATCCCAAAAAAATATTTTTCGGATTTTATTCGTGGATATTTTGATGGAGATGGTAATGTATGGTCGGGTTTGATACATAAAAATCGCAAGACTAGTACTTTAACTATTCAGGTTGTTTTTACTTCATGTTCTTATGAGTTTTTAGAAAAAATAAGAGAGAAACTTGAGGTGTTCAATATAGTTCGTGGGGTACTTAGACAAGGAAAGAGAGGGAAAGGAAATTATTACAGGCTTACATACAGCGTCCTTAACTCTTTGAAATTATACAATTTTATGTATAATGGTATTGGTACATCAAAGCTGTTCCTGAAAAGGAAAAAAGATGTATTTGAAAAGTATGTAAAATTGCGGCTGTAGCTCAACGGTAGAGCACCCGCCTGTAGATTCGTGCAGCTTTCTCGTTAAAGCGAGATTGAAACTCTTTGGGATATCGGTGAAGGCTAAGTCTTTTAAAAGATATGCGAATACCGAGGGAACCTCAACACAAGGTTGAGGGCGCCGTAGAGACTAGATACCAAAGCACCTAAAAGTAAAAACTCAAGGTGAAGATATAGTCCACACCAATATGAAAATACTGGATTTAGTGCACGTGGGAGGCCGTGGGGTCAGCACCCATCAGCCGCGCAATTTTAAAAAGAACCACAGAAATGTGGTTCTTTTTAATGATGGGTAAAAACTGCTATAATCAAAATATCTAATATGAACATTTTTTATCCTGTAAAATTATTAGCTGATTGGCTTACTTATTCTGTTTTTAAACTGATTCCCAATACTTTAAAAGCTGATGCTTTTAACTTTTTTTTCTATGACGCCATAAAGATATTAATATTATTATCTGTAATTATCTTTTTTGTTTCAATCATCCGTTCGTATTTACCACCAGAAAAGATACGAGCTATTTTATCTCGTAAAAATAAATATGTGGGGAATGTGCTAGCTTCGCTCCTTGGGATTATCACTCCTTTTTGTTCTTGTTCTGCCATTCCATTATTTCTTGGTTTTATCCAAGCAGGAGTTCCACTCGGAACGACTTTTTCTTTTCTTGTGGCTTCGCCGATGATAAATGAAGTAGCATTGGTTTTGCTTCTTGGAATGTTTGGTTGGAAAATAGCTTTAGTTTATGTAATTAGTGGTTTGATCATTTCTATACTTTCCGGAATAGTGATAAGTAAATTAAAAGTTGAAAATCTAGTTGAACCATTTGTTTATCAAAATATTATAAATAGAAATGTAGATTTGCCGATGATGAGCAAAAGGGAAAGGGTTAATTATGCATTAAATTATACAAAAGATATCTTGGGAAAAGTTTGGCTTTATATTTTAATCGGTGTTGGAATTGGGGCTTGGATACATGGATATGTACCTATTGATTTCTTGGCTCAATATGCTGGAGCTGATAAATGGTATGCTGTGCCACTCGCTGTGCTTGTCGGTATTCCTCTTTATTCCAATGCGGCCGGTGTGATACCCCTTGTATTTGCTTTGACTGAAAAAGGTGTGGCTATAGGAACGACGCTAGCTTTTATGATGGCTGTGACTGCATTATCTTTACCTGAATTTATGATTTTAAAAAAAGTTATGAAAACTAGATTGATTTTAATCTTTGCAGGCATTGTAGGAATTGGGATAATGTTTACTGGTTATTTATTTAATATAATAATTTAATTTGAAGTAAAAACTGCTATAATAAAAATATGAAAGAAACGAAATTATTTCCAGAGCCTATATCTATAAAGAAACTGATTGGTCCGAGTTTTGTCATTCTAGCTCTTGGGCTAGGTTCCGGGGAAGTTATTTTGTGGCCATATCTTACAGCAAATTATGGACTAGGTATCGCCTGGGGCGCAATTTTAGGAATTACTTTTCAGTATTTTATGAATATGGAAATAGAACGCTATGCTCTCGTAAAAGGGGAAAGTGTTTTTGTAGGAATTCATAAATTATTCAAGCCGGCAGTTTATTGGTTTATCGCTTCTACTTTTATTGGCTTTGGTTTGCCGGGAATTATTGCTGCTTCTGCGAAAGTTTTTGCGAGTGTTTTAGGTATTGAAGATTTCAAATGGATAGCGATTTTATTTTTATTGATTATTGGTTTGATTTTGAGTCTAGGAAATACTGTCTATGGAACAATGGAACGCATTACCAAAGTTATCATCTCAATCGGAGTTCCTTTTATTTTTTTGTTGGCAATTTTTTTGGCGACGCAGACTGACTGGTCTGCATTGTGGGGTGGAATAATAGGAAAAGGTGAAGGTTTCTGGTTTTTACCACAAGGTATAAGTATTGCCACTTTTCTAGCGGCTTTTGCTTATTCAGG
>MFWK01000030.1:17615-21628 GCA_001786365.1 Candidatus Nomurabacteria bacterium RIFOXYD2_FULL_35_12
GTTTTAAGAAATGGTGGAAATTGATCAGCATTGAACACGCTTTTGTTTTTTGGTTTCTGGGCATTATTTCTATGATTTTTCTCATGCTTTTGTCTTATGCCACTACTTATGGCTTTGCTGGTAATACTGAAGGGATAAATTTCGTTATAAATGAAGGGGCGGTGATTGGGCAGATGATTTTTCCATCTATTGGAACTTTGTTTTTGGTGGTGGTTTCTATTATGTTATTTCAAACGCAGTTGGGAGTGATGGATTCTACCTCTCGCATAATGGCAGAAAATTTAGCTATTAGAAAATTGCACGGAAAAGAGAAAAGAAAAATAAATCTTTCTAAAATATATTATTCTTTTGTTTGGGCGCAGATTATATTTGGAATAGTTTTATTTTTATTTAATATTTACGAGCCAAAGACGTTGATAGTCCTAGGGGCAGTGATAAATGCTTTTGCTATGTTCGTGCATCTGGCTTTGGTTTCCTTGCTTAATTACAAGAGTCTGCCGAAAGTTTTTCAACCGAATTTGCTAAGAAAAATAATAATTGGAATTATTTTTGTATTCTTTGGGGTGTTTAGTTTTATTGTTTTGTGGGACAAATTTAGTTTGTGAAATCATTTTGCAAAATAAGCCAATTTAAACTAGTATACAGAGAGTAGAAAGTTTGTAATAACTTTTTTACTTTATAACTTATTCGCCGTCGTAGCTTAGCGGTAAAGCACGTCATTGGTAATGACGAGACCAAGGGTTCGATCCCCTTCGACGGCTCCGGATACTTGTCGACGTGGCAGGTTGACAAGTCACGCCGATATAGTTCAGTGGCAGAACACTACTTTCGTAAAGTAGGAACATGGGTTCGATTCCCATTCTCGGCTCCGCAATCAAAGTCAGGTCATTTTTGGGAAAATTTTGGCGGGCGGAGCGAAGCTCCGCCCAAGGATTTAAAGCATTTCCGACCGCTTCGCGGTTTTTTAGGGTGAGGTTCAAAATTCAAAAGCCCAAGATTTTTGGAGGGAAGATTTTTTTGGAGGGGAGGTCGTACATAAAAGAATAACACTTGACCCACCCACCCGTTCGCGTGTTAAAACTTTTGCCGATTATAAATCGCCAAAACTCCCTTTATTAAACTAATTTTCTGGTTCCTTTTTTGGTAAACCTTCTCCCAAAGTAATTTCTCCAAATTGAGGATTAATTTCTAATATCCCAAAATCCATTTTAATTCTAGTTTGTCCTTTTACAGGCATTTCTCCATCAACATTCAATTTGACGCCAGTTATATTACCTATTGCATTAACATTTCTTATTTCAATATCTAGCGGTTTTTCAAAAATCTTTTTTATATTTTCATCCGAGGTGTTACCTTCCAAACCTGTAATATCTCCTCCTGACACAGCATTTTCAATGAGAATCTTAAGACCAGACTCAACATTACTTATATCTTTTCCACTTAATTTATCATCAATACCAATAAGTAAATCCAATACTTTTTCTAAAGTTAATTTCTGTTTTTCTAATTCAAGCGCATCTTTAGAACCGACTAAAACGCCCCACAAAGCATCAAGAGGTGAAAATAATCCTAGAAATTTCTCAATAGCATTCTTGTTACATACAGATTTTTCTCTCTTTTTTAATTCAGCTTCTATTTTATTTTTTACTTCGTCTTTAGTCATTATTTTCTAGTGTAGCATTAACTGAAATAAAATCATTCTTTTTCAATAGTTAATAATCCTACAATTTTAGTTGTTTTTTTATCACCCCCTAGCTCCACACACCAATGTGGAACATCATTTATTCCAATTATAGCAAGATTTTCAATCCAAAAATTAGCTGGCTTTTCAAAAGAAATCATTTCCTCCCAGATCACCCTGAATTTTGTTTTTTTAATTGGTTTTTCTTTTGGAAAAGATATTGACTTATCCGCTAAAAAGTAAGTGAGAAATCCTACTAGATTTTTCCAGTTTTCTTCTATCTCAAAAATTGCAACTGGTAAATTATATTCATTGAATAACTTTATAAGTTCGGTTCTTAACTCGGATAATCCAATTACTTTCGATACTTCATTAACCATATGATTGGATGTAGGATTCCAATTTTTTACAATAACTTTTGTAATATCTCTTAATATTGACATACTTACCTCTGATTTATCTAGTTTGGTGTGAACCATCCAATCAGAATAAAATTCAACTACTTTGTATTTTTCTATTTTTGGACTTTCTTCTAATAAATGACGCGCCTGCACCATGAGAAAACACATATCTTCTCGTTCCATGAGGCCATCCGGTTGAGAAACTCTGTATAACCAATTTTTAATCCGGTCTTGTGTCGTCATAATTTTTATAAATTAACAAACTCAAATAACTTCTTCTATAATTTCAGATATTTTCGTAAATTTATTTCATCAACTCTCCAACTGAAACCTCGATAGCTTTCGCTATTTTTGCAATTGTGTCCAATGTTGGATTCGTTTTTCCATTTTCAATGTTGGTGATAAAACTGCGACCAACTTTTAAAATGCGAGCAATTTTACCTTGAGATATACCCTTGGCAGTTCTAATACGCTTTAAATTTTTACCAAGTTTTACCGAATCACTTTTCATTATCCCAGTATATACTCCGGTATATTGCAATACAATGGTCTATTATAGTATACTATATGCATGAATTACTTTTTATATGCTCGCAAAAGCACCGATGTAGAGGATAAACAAATCCTTTCTATTGAATCACAACTTGCCGAATTGCGAGAACTCGCCAAGCGAGAAAATATTTATATTTCAGATGAATTTATAGAAAAGCGTTCAGCAAAAATTCCCGGTCGCCCTATTTTTAACACCATGCTTTCGCGTATTCAAAACGGCGAAGCGCAAGGAATTGTTTGCTGGAAAATTGACCGCTTGTCTCGAAATCCAGTTGATAGCGGAAAAATCCAGTGGCTTTTGCAACAAGGAATTATCCAGCATATTCAAACTCACGGACAAAGTCATTATCCAAATGATAATGTTTTGATGATGTCCGTAGAATTAGGAATGGCGAATGAATATATCCGCCAATTGAGCGAAAACACCGCTCGTGGACTACGGCAAAAAGCACGCAACGGAGATTTTCCCGGCTTTGCTCCGATAGGGTATATCAATAATCCAACTACCAAGAAAATAGAATTGCATCGCAAAAATGCAAAAGTTGTGAAAAAATTATTTGAGCTTTATGCCACAGGCAAAGTTAGTCTTAAAAATCTTGCTGAGTTTATGGAAAAATCTGGCATCAAATCAAGAAAAAATAATCGGTGTAATATTTCGCGAATATCAGCAATTCTCACAAACCCAATTTATTACGGACATTTTCGTCACGCAGGAGAAATATATGAAGGGAAGCACGAAACAATAATCACTAAAGAACTTTTTGATAAAGTTAATTCTGTTTTGCGAGGCAAATCTCAAAGACTTAATATTCAAACTAATCCGCGACCGCTTTGCGGACTACTCAAATGCGGTTCGTGTGGAATGGGTATCACGGGAGAGATAAAAATAAAACGACAGAAAAATGGAAACACTCACCGCTACGTTTATTATCATTGTTCAAAAAAATCTAAAACACAGAAATGTCTTGAGCCGTGCATACAAGAAAAAGAATTAGACTGTCAATTATCCGCTATGCTCGTAAAACATTTTATGCCGAAAGAATGGGCGATAAAATTATTTGCTATGTTAGACATAGAAGAAGATAAAGCTAATCATTCTGCCTCAGAAGCTGTTTTAGAATTGCGAGAAAAATCAGAAGATTTTTCTCGCAACCTTGCCCGACTGACTGATGTATATGTTGCTCAAGATATCGAGCGAAGCGACTACCTAGAAAGGCGTCGCTCTCTTATGTCCGAGAAGAAGTCCGTAGAAGAGCAAATCTCTCGACTTCTACGAACCCCTTCTATGTGGATCGAACCGACGAGAGAATGGATAAAAGATGCTTTAATGCTAGACGAAATCGCCAAAACGAACGACCTCCCCTCCAAAAAAATCTCCC